>NZ_QXPZ01000043.1 GCF_003664595.1 Atopobacter sp. AH10 | reverse complement strand
CTTTATATGTCATAGACAGACTTCAGTCTGTCTTTTTCACCAACAACAAAAAGTATAGAGCCAAAATAAAAGTATTTTATAAAAGCTAGACGGCTAGCCAAGGAAACTTTGACTCAAAATATTAGTAAAAAGCCATAAGGTAAGAGTAGAATGAGATGGCTTGATAGAGCTTTTATTCTGTGATATGATAATCTTGCTAAAAAAAGGAAAGCGCTATCAAATGTGTATTAAATAAGAATGTTATGATGGATTAATATTTTTTATAAAAATACCTTTAATGGCCTTTTCTAAAAATGTTGTTTGTAGCGGTGTCACTTGGCTTTTTCTGTAATAAAAGGTTCATGTTCAATAGTCTAAATCGCTTGATGAAAAAGAGGGGAGTAAAAAAAATGATCAACAACAATTTGCGTGATGAAAAGATTTTTGAGCTGATTGAAAAGGAAAAAGAGAGACAAGAACGTAACATAGAATTAATTGCCTCTGAAAATTTTGTTTCTAACGAAGTCATGGAAGCCCAAGGGTCAGTTTTAACCAACAAGTATGCGGAGGGTTATCCACGGAAACGCTACTATGGAGGCTGTCAATGGGTGGATGAAGTAGAACAATTAGCCATTGACCGTGCGAAAGAGTTATTTGGAGCAGAATATGCTAACGTTCAACCGCACTCAGGCTCTCAAGCTAATAATGCTGTTTTCCAAGCCTTCTTACAACCTGGCGATACTTTTATGGGAATGAATTTATCAGAAGGAGGACATTTAACGCACGGATCTCCAGTTAATTTCTCAGGAAAAATCTACAATGCTGTTCACTATGGAGTAGATCCTGAAACAGAAATGGTGGATTATGATAGGGTGCGTGAACTAGCCTTAGAACATCGTCCTAAAATGATCATTGCAGGTTTCTCTGCTTATTCTCGTCAGTTAGACTTCAAGAAGTTTAGAGAAATTGCCGATGAAATTGGAGCAATTTTAATGGTAGATATGGCTCACGTTGCTGGTTTAGTGGCGACAGGTCTATATCCTAGCCCTATTCCTTATGCTGATGTAGTGACAACTACCACGCATAAAACGTTACGTGGACCACGTGGGGGGATGATTTTAGCGAAGAAAGAACATGCTAAGAAGCTACGTTCGGCTGTCTTCCCAGGTAGCCAAGGGGGACCTTTAGAACATGTCATTGCGGCTAAGGCTGTGTCTTTCTATGAAGCCCTACAGGATGAATTCAAAGATTACTGTGCGCAAATTTTAAAGAACGCTAAAGCTATGGAAGCTGTCTTTAATGCTTCTGATAAAGCCCGAATTATTACGGGTGGAACGGATGACCATCTATTGTTGATTGATGTCAGAGGATATGGTTTAACAGGTAAAGATGCTGAAGAAACCTTAGATCGTATTCATATTACAGCTAACAAGAACACTATTCCGAATGAAACGGAAAGTCCATTTATTACATCAGGTATTCGTATTGGGACACCAGCGATGACAACTCGTGGTTTCAAGGAAGCAGAATTCACGGAAGTAGCTGAAATAATTGACGCTGCCTTAAGTCATGCGAACGATGAAGCAAAATTAGATGAATTAGCCCAACAAGTGCTCAACTTGACTGAACGGATTCCTTTATATAAATAAGAAACAGTTCTATCTGTAAAAGAATAGCCTTATATAACGCCCTCTAAACAAGTCGCTTAAAAGTGATAGTTTAGAGGGTTTTGGCTTGAAATAGACATTTTAACCTAGATATTTGGAAAAGAGTTTTTATAAAATGAAGCAATCTTCCAGGACTTATTGAAAAATGAAGGATAGGTGTCGCAAAGTTTAATAGGCAAATCTATTTTTTTCTATCATTAGTACTTGCATTTTTTGCTCAATTCAGTATAATCAATGCGAAAAGATGTGTCACAGTCAAAGTGTGTACCTCCTTTATGTGGGAGTCGTATGCACTTTTTTTATTGAAAATGAAAAGAGAGGGGAGCTTTTGATGTTTGAGACGGATACGATTGCGGCTATTTCTACGGCCTTGGGGGAGGGCGCAATAGGGATTGTTCGCTTAAGTGGACCAGATGCTTTAGCGATAAGCGATCGCTTTGTGAACATTGGAAAGAAAAAGAAGGTCACAACTGTCGATAGCCATACGATTCATTATGGTCATGTGACAGATCTATCTACTGGTACTCTTGTAGACGAAGTGATGGTTACCGTGATGAAGGCGCCAAGAACCTTTACTCGTGAAGATACTGTTGAAATAAATTGTCATGGGGGTATTGTTGCCGTTAATCAAATATTGGAAGTAGCTTTGGAAGCTGGGGCACGTTTAGCAGAACCAGGGGAATTTACCAAACGAGCATTTTTGAATGGCCGGATTGATTTAAGTCAGGCGGAAGCAGTGATGGATATCATACAAGCCAAGAGCAGTCGGGCGAAAGATCTGGCTTTAAGTCAATTGGAAGGCAAACTTTCTAAGAAGATCCAAAATTTACGTCAGTCTATGTTGAAAACTTTGGCTGCTATAGAGGTAACGATTGACTATCCAGAATATGACGAAGCTGAAGAATTGACGCTAAAAGAAATAAAAACAACCGCTCGAGATATTCAATCGCAAATTAACCGTCTGCTTCAAGAATCCAAACAAGGGAAAATCTTACGAGAAGGAATCAAGACAGCTATTATTGGAAGACCAAATGTTGGGAAATCCAGTTTGTTAAATGTCCTCCTACAAGAAGACAAGGCTATCGTTACTTCGATAGCAGGAACAACGAGAGATACAATCGAAGAGACTTTAACGATCAGAGGGATACCACTAACGCTAATTGATACGGCAGGTATAAGGGAAACAGATGATTTAGTTGAACAAATTGGGGTTAAACGATCTCAAGAAGCTATTGATCGCAGTGATTTGATCTTGCTAGTATTGAACCAATCTCAAGAATTAACGGAAGAAGATAAGAAATTGCTGGCTCTAACAAAAGAGAAGAAAAGAATTATTTTGCTCAATAAATCTGATTTAGAAAGTCGATTAAATCTGACGGAACTGGAAGAAACCCTTAATGGACAAAGTCAAGTGATTACTACATCTATGCTGACAGATCAAGGGATAGAAGACTTAGAAGAGGCGATTCTAACTTTATTTATGACTGGAAAAATCGATGAAAAAGATATGACTTATGTTTCTAATGCTCGTCATATTCAGCTTTTGAAAGAAGCCTTAAAAGCTCTGGATGATGTTTTAGAAGCTGCTGATATGGGCGTTGGAGTTGATTTGATCCAAATTGACCTTACTAGAGCCTGGGATCTTTTGGGTCAAATAACTGGAGAATCTGCTCCAGATGAACTCTTGAACCAACTCTTTAGCCAATTTTGTTTAGGAAAATAAAAAAGGATGGACAATATGATAAAAAATCACGCAATAGATGCATTTACTCGTTCAAAAGATATGCCAAAGCAAGCTCGTTTTTTAGCGGGCAATTATGATGTTATTGTTGTTGGAGGAGGACATGCTGGATGTGAAGCAGCTTTAGCCAGTGCTCGGATGGGTTTATCGACCTTGATGGTGACCTTGAACATTGAAATGATTGGGTTTATGCCATGTAATCCATCTATCGGAGGGCCTGCTAAAGGGGTAGTTGTTCGAGAGGTAGATGCTCTAGGTGGGGAAATGGGGCGCAATATTGACAAAACTTATATTCAAATGCGCCTCTTGAATACTGGTAAAGGTCCAGCTGTTCGAGCTTTGCGGGCACAAGCTGACAAGCTAAAATACCAACATAGTATGAAATTGACGATTGAACAAATCCAAAATTTAGATTTGAAACAGGCCATCGTTGAGGAATTGATTGTCGAAGATGGCTATTGTCGCGGGGTCGTGACGCATACAGGAGCTATCTATCGGTCGAAAGCTGTGGTTTTAACGACAGGAACTTCTAGTCGTGGTCAAATTATTATGGGGGAATTGAAATATTCTGCTGGGCCAAATAACTCCCAACCAGCTATCCGCCTCTCAGAAAATTTGATGGAACTGGGCTTTGAATTAGCTCGTTTTAAAACAGGAACACCTCCAAGAATTCATCAGTCTTCGATCAATTATGACGAAACAGAGATTCAACCTGGTGATGAAAAGCCAGCATTATTCTCTTATAGGAGTGATTTGACCAAGTATCTCTTGGAGCAAATTCCCTGCTGGTTAACCTTTACTAATGAGCGAACGCACGACATTATTCGTCAAAACTTAAATCGTGCGCCAATGTTTACAGGAATGGTTGAAGGGGTTGGGGCGAGATATTGCCCATCTATTGAGGATAAGATTGTTCGCTTTGCTGATAAAGAAAGACATCAGCTGTTCCTAGAACCAGAAGGGCGTTGCACTGAAGAAGTATATGTTCAAGGGCTATCGACTTCTATGCCAGAAGATGTGCAATTAGATATGTTGCATTCGGTTAAGGGATTGGAAAATGCCAAACTGATGAGACCAGGTTATGCCATTGAATATGATGTCATTTTGCCACACCAATTGACCCTGTCTTTAGAGACTAAATTGGTGAAGGGACTCTTTACTGCAGGACAAATGAATGGAACTTCAGGTTATGAAGAAGCAGCTGGGCAAGGGATTATAGCTGGGATTAATGCCGCTCGTTTTGTACAAAAGAAAGATCCTGTTATTTTGAAACGTTCTGATGCTTATATTGGGGTTATGATTGATGATTTGGTGACGAAAGGGACGACGGAACCTTATCGCCTCTTGACTTCTCGTGCTGAATATAGACTCTTGTTAAGACATGATAATGCTGACTTGCGCTTAAGTGAAATTGGGCATGAAATTGGCCTTTTAGATGATCAAGCTTACCAAGATTTCTTGGGTAAAAAAGAAGCAATTGATAAGGAACGGCAACGACTTTTAGAAACGCGCTTGAAGCCAAGTGCAGGCTTACAAGCTCTATTGAAGGAGAAAAAGTCAGCAGAATTAAAAGATGGCATCATTTTCGGTGAATTGCTGAAACGTCCGGAATTGACTTATGATGATTTAATAGCTTTTGCTCCAGCTGAAGAAGTGATAGATGAAGCGGTAATTGAACAAGTACAGATTCAGATTAAATATGAAGGCTACATTAATAAGGCAGAAGAAAAAGTACGGAAACAGCACAAGATGGAAAGTAAACAGATACCAGACAATATCGATTATTCTTCTATTGCAGGATTAGCCATGGAAGCACGTGAACGGCTGAAGAAGATTCAACCTAAAACATTAGCTCAAGCTAGCCGAGTGTCAGGGGTAAATCCAGCTGATATTTCTGTTTTAATGGTCTATTTAGAACAAATGAAGGGTAAAAAGGAAGAGACCAACAAGTAAGTCATCCTTAGACACAGAAGAATAGAAATTCGCTATAATGAAGGAAAAGGAGACAGGAGAGGAGGCGGACAAGTGACACCTGAAACATTCAAAGAGGCAGTTAAGGCAAGATATGGAATAGACCTTAGCTCTAAACAAATGGAGCAATTCCATGTTTATTATCAGGAACTAGTCCAGTGGAACCAACAAATGAACTTAACAGCTATTACTGAAGAAGAAGGGGTTTATGAAAAACACTTTTTTGATTCACTTAGTCTGATTAAAGGGGTGGATTTAAAAAACACTCAAAGGATGTGCGATGTGGGTAGTGGGGCAGGGTTTCCTAGCTTACCAGTAAAGATTGTCTTTCCAAATGTGGAAGTAACCATTGTCGATGCATTGAAGAAACGGATTAGCTTTTTAGAGGCTCTTTGTGACAAGCTGGGATTAGAGGGCGTAAATCTTGTTCATGATCGTGCGGAAATTTTTGGGCAAGATAAAAAATATAGGGAACAATTCGATTTAGTCACCGCCCGTGCTGTGGCTCGATTAAATGTCTTAACAGAACTCTGCTTACCTTTATGTCAAGTATCCGGAACTTTTGTAGCGATGAAAGGGTCTAAGGGGCAGGAGGAATTGGAAGAAGCCAAGAAAGCTATTCGCCTTTTAGGGGGCGAGACAGTGACTTGCTTGAATTTTCAATTGCCGACTGAAGAAAGCCAGAGGGATCTTATTGTGATAAAAAAAATGAAACAAACCCCAAAGAAGTATCCACGTCAAGCAGGAAAGCCCAATAAGAGCCCTATTCGTTAGATGTGGCAGGGATCTTTGCTCTAAAGAATAATAGGAGGAAATATCATGGCGAGAATTGCGGCTTATATTGACCATACGGCTCTAAAAGCTGATACAACAGAAGAAATGATTGATCAATTAGTGGAAGAAGCTAAACACTACCATTTTGCGAGTGTTTGTGTTAATCCAACTTGGGTTTACCATGTGGCTCAGGCTCTAAAAGGAACAGATGTGAAGGTATGTACTGTAGTCGGCTTTCCTTTAGGAGCTAATACATCTCAAATAAAAGCAATAGAAACGAGAGATGCAGTGGCTAATGGAGCTGATGAAATTGATATGGTGATCAATATTGCCTGGGCGAAAATGCATGCTTATGACAAGCTAGAGTCAGATATTCTAGCGGTTGTCAATGCTGCTGAAGGGAAAATAGTGAAGGTCATCCTTGAAACCTGTCTTTTAAGTGATGAGGAAATTGATGAAGCTTGTAAAGCTGCTGCTCGAGCAGGGGCAGATTTTGTTAAAACATCAACAGGTTTTTCTAAATCTGGGGCAAGTGTAAAAGCAGTCAAAAGGATGAAGGCTGCTATTCCCTCTCGTATGAAAGTGAAAGCTGCTGGTGGGATTCATACTTTGGATGAGGCACTGCGTATGATTGAAGCAGGAGCAGAACGTATAGGAGCTAGTGCAGGCGTTCAGATAGTAAAAGAAGAAGCTGAGAAAAAGTGTGAGTGCAGAAAATAATTTGAACTAAAAGGTGACTGCTCAATAAAAGAAAACCTAGTAGGATAAGAAATGGAGGGGATTAAGATGGATATGGTGGCCTTGATTGAGAAAAAAAGGGATGGAAAAGTTTTGAGCGAAGAAGAAATAAAGCAATTGATTGAGGCTTACACCAAGGGCTCTATACCAGACTACCAAATGAGTGCCTGGTTAATGGCTGTTTACATAAGAGGTATGACAGAGGAAGAAGTGACCGCCCTTACCCTTGCCATGATGCATTCTGGGGATCAATTGGATCTCTCTTCTATTAAGGGGATTAAAGTTGACAAACATTCTACAGGGGGCGTAGGAGATACCACAAGTTTGATTTTAGGTCCTCTAGTAGCTTCTCTAGGTTTACCCGTGGCGAAAATGTCTGGACGTGGTCTTGGGCATACGGGAGGGACCATTGATAAGTTAGAAGCCATACCAGGTTTTCATGTCGATCTAAGTGAGGAGGACTTTAAAGAGCAAGTCAATCGTGATGGGCTAGCTATTATTGGCCAAACAGGGGAAATTACTCCTGCTGATAAGAAAATATACGCCTTACGTGATGTAACTGGGACGGTAGGCAGTCTCCCTCTCATTGCTGCGTCTATTATGAGTAAAAAGTTAGCAGCAGGGAGTGATGCGATTTGTTTAGATGTGAAGGTGGGTTCAGGCGCTTTTATGAAAACATCTGAAGAGGCAGAAAAGCTAGCGGAGACGATGGTGGCCATTGGTCATAGAGCAGGTAGACGAACGATGGCAGTCATTTCTGATATGTCTCAACCACTTGGGAGGGCTATAGGCAATGCCTTAGAAGTTGAAGAGGCCATAGAAACCTTGCAAGGTCGAGGACCAGATGATTTAACGGAATTGGTTCTCACTTTAGCTAGTCAGATGCTTCTGATGGGGGAGAAGGCAAAGGACTTAAGTCAAGCTAGGTCTATGTTGATCGAGCAATTGAAAAATGGTCAGGCCTATGCAAGCTTTAAAACTTTTGTAAAGGATCAAGGAGGAATAGCTGAACTTTGTGATAGCTATCACCAACTGATAAAAGTAAAAGAGAAGAGAGATGTTTTAAGTCCAAAGGCAGGTTTTATCATGTCTATGGATGCAGAACATATAGGGCTACAAGCCATGCATTTAGGGGCAGGTAGAGCTAAAAAAGAAGAAAAGATCGATCCTTATGTAGGTCTTGTTTTGCATAGAAAGATTGGCGATTGGGTGAATGTTGGGGATCGCCTCTGTACCATTTACAGTAACCATCATGAAGAAAATATTGAAACGATTGAAGAAGAAATTTTAGCTAGTCTTTCGATCGGACCTGAACTACGTGTTCCAGCGCTTATTCATGGGGTAGTTGGGGATGCTTTTTCAGGGAAGACGAGTAAAGTGTAGAAAGGAAGCCCAATGACCTATCAAGAATATCCTACAGGCAAAGCTTGCCGATTAAGTCGTGTATACCAAACACATAATATTTTCCCGTCGGATTGCAATATGCATGGTAGCTTATTTGGAGGGAGATTACTCGAATATATTGATAATGCGGCGTCTATTTCTGTTTCAAGACATGCTCGCTTATTATGTGTGACTGCTTCTATTGATGCAGTGAATTTTATTGCCCCTCTTTATCATACAAATTCTGCCTGTGTGGAAACCTTTATTTCTGGAACAGGCAAGACTTCTTTGGAAGTTTTCTGTAAAGTTTTAGGGGAAAAATTAGAAACAGGAGAACGTTACCTTGCTGCGACAGCTTTTTTAACTTTTGTGGTGGTGGGCGAGGCTGGAAAAGAACTATTTGTGCCCCCTGTTTACCCTGAAAGTGATGAAGAACGTTTAGTGTGTGAGGGATACGAAGAAAGAAGAAAGGCACGCTTAGCTAAACGTGAAGCAGAAAAAGCTTTTCAAAAGCAATTGAGTATTGATCTTCCATGGAGCTAGGAAAGCATCACTGTTTAAAAATAGTCGTTAAAGTTTCTATGCTATTTTTATATGGATGAGGCAAAGATCCCTTTTAAAAACTAGAGTTAGGGGAGATCAGTTTTCCTAAAGGCCAATCAAATAAACAAACCCTTGATGTATTTTCTCTTTTGAACTATCTATCGAGGGTTTCTTTGTTGTTTTATGATGGATAATTTGTGAATGATTAGAGTTATATCATTAAAGAGAGTGAAGATAAAAAAAGCGTGAGTAATGAGATCTAGTGAGTAAAAAACTTGCAAAAGAAATGAATAAAATCCCGAGTAAATCTGTTAGCGTTTACAGCTATATATGATAAAATACTATTAGGGACTAGGGATGAAAATGAAAAAGTGGTAAAAAAAGACTAGCTTAGTTGAGTTTTGCGTATAAGGCCATTAAAATGAAAGTGTCTAAGAGAAGAAGGGAAAATAGCTGTATCCCTTTTTTAAAGATAAGGGTTCTCGATATCAGCCACTTGATTTTTTCGAGCATCAATTTTTTATAAAAAATGATGAGGGCGGTTACATTAGCTTAGGGGGACACTGTAATGACAAAAACAATTAATTATCGATCTTGTTTTGATGTGATTGGACCAGTTATGATCGGGCCGTCCAGCTCCCACACTGCAGGAGCTTTGAAAATTGGACAAGCGGCTAGACAATTACTCGGTAGCGATCCTACTAAAATTATCTGTCATTATTATGAGTCCTTTGCAGAAACTCACCAAGGGCACGGAACTGATTTTGCCATAGTAGCAGGATCTTTAGGTTTTGAGACTGATGATAAGGAAGTCCCCTATTCAATGACGATTGCCAAAGAAAGAGGCGTTTATGTAGAATTTATTTCTCACAAAGATATGGATAGTCCCGTCCACCATGCGAACACAGCTGATTTACGTTTATCGAATGAAAAGGCAAGTATTCGCTTGATTGGAGCCTCTGTTGGAGGAGGAACGATAGAAGTACGTTATTATGAAGTGGATAATTTTAAAGTAGAACCCACTGGTCCTTTACCTATTGTGACGGTTATTACGGAAGAAATTAAACAAGCGGATGATCTCTATCGTCTATTAAAAGAAGAGATGGCCATACCAATTGTGAATGAAATTGATCAATTCAAAAAAGGAAAGTTTTTACGACACTTTGAGCTGGGAAATTTGCTTTCAGATGCTAATACAGAAAGGCTACGTTCACTAAAAAATTTGCAATTGTTTATTATGAGATAGGGGGAGAACGCTAATGTATATGGCCGTTTCGGAAATTGTTGAAGCAAGTCAACAAACAGGCAAGCCCCTTTCTCAATTGATGATTGAACAAGAAATGGCAGTCTCTGACCTACCTAGAGAGGCTGTTTTAGCAAAGATGCGCTATAATCTTAATACGATGAAAGCAGCTTGTAAAAGAGCTGTTGAAGGAGAGGGCGTTCACTCTCCAACTGGGCTCACTGGTGGGGATGCCTTAAAATTGAGAAAATATCGTGAGAAAGGGAAAAGCCTTTGCGGGGATAAAGTTTTGTCAGGTGTACAAGATGCCTTGGCTACCAATGAAGTGAATGCTGCTATGGGGGTAATTTGTGCTACACCAACTGCTGGTGCAAGTGGTACACTTCCTGGAGTGCTTTTCACGGTTTCAAAAACACTGGGATTGAATGAAGACCAAGAGTTAAATTTTCTGTTTACCGCTGCCTTATTTGGAATGATCGTTGCTAATAATGCCTTTATTGCCGGTGCTACTGGAGGATGTCAAGCAGAAGTCGGATCGGCCTCGGCTATGGCGGCTGCAGCAGCTGTTGAGGCAGCTGGAGGAAGTGCTCAACAATCTGCGGATGCTTTTGCAATGGCTATGGGAAATTTGCTAGGTTTGGTGTGTGATCCTGTTGCAGGATTGGTAGAAGTCCCATGTGTGAAAAGAAACGCAGTTGGAGCAGGTAATGCGCTCATAGCGGCAGATATGGCTTTGGCGGGAATTGGGAATATCATTCCTGCAGATGAAACCATAGAGGCTATGAGAAAAGTTGGCAGAGCAATGCCAAGAGAACTCAGAGAAACTGGGTTAGGGGGGACGGCAGGAACGCCAACTGGTCTATCCATTAAAATGCGTATTTTCGGGAAAGATGTCTCTGTATCCAATGAAGAAGAAAAGGGAAAAAGGAGACCCCTATAAATAGTGAAGTAAGGCAGATTGAAATTGAGCTTCAAGCAGGCTAAAATGCTCAAAAGCTCACGTGTCACTTAAGGAAAGATGGGTAAAGTAAAGGGGCTCTTAAGCTATAGATTTCAAAGAGAGTGAAAATTGCAGAAGAATAAAGCGTTAACAAGAGGGTAATGCCATTATACTAAGAGAATGAAAAAGCAAGACTTTCTTCTAAAGAGAAAATCTTGCTTTTTATTTATCATGGATAAAAATTTTAGGATAGACAAAAGATGGCGAAAAAGCATGAATGCTTAAGAAGCTAAAAAGAGGACTTAAGCTTCCTTTGGCATATGCTTAAAGGTTATGAATAAGGCGATGATAGTGGTCAAAAAGGCCACTAAATCTGTAATAGGCCCTGCGTACATTACCCCATCAATTCCCATGAATTTCGGTAGAATGATCATGAGAGGGAGAAGGACAAGTACTTGTTTAATTAAACTGAGGAGAGCACCTGTCTTCGGAGAATCAATGGTTGGAAAGAAAGTGGCTCCAGGTAATTGGATGCCATTTAAAATGGTGAAGAAAAGGAAGGTTCGTAGGTAGCGGCTAGCATAAGCGTAGTAAGCCTTACTACCTGAGCCAAAGAGTTTAATGAGCTCTTGTGGGAAGAAGACGAAGACTAAAAAAGCTATAGTGGAAATGATAATAGAAGTTTGTAGGACTAAACGCATGGTGGAGCGTACCCGTTGATAATTTTTTGCACCATAATTATAAGAAAAGATCGGCTGAGCGCCTTGGACGATACCCAAAATGATGGCTAAAAAGATCATGTTGATTTTGGCAACGATTCCGGCCACTGCTATGGGGATATTTGCACCTAAATCGGAATGGGAGCCGTAGTAGCGCAACATATTGTTCATAGTGATTTGAATGATGGCATTAGAGAATTGAAATACAAAAGAAGCCATACCTAGAGAAAGAAATGTCTTGATAGATTGCCATCTTGGAATGAAATCATTAGGACATAAATTGACAGATTTAAAGTTGCGGAAATAAAGCATGAGTAAGAGGGCAGAAATGATTTGGCTGATGACTGTTGCCCATGCTGCTCCAGCAATTCCCATATGAAAAACAAAGATGAACAGAGGATCTAGGAGAGTATTCAGTAAAGCTCCTGATAGAATGGCTAGCATAGAATACATTGGAGAGCGATCTGCCCTTACGATGGGATTAATTCCCATGGAAAAGAGAACGAAGGGAATGCCAAAAGAAGTAATTCCAGTGTAGGACATGGCATAGGGAAGGATGTCTTTACTTGCACCGAAAAAATGCATGAGGGGTTCTAGAAAGGAAAGAACAGCTATACAGATGAAAATGCCAGATAAAAGAAGTGTACTACAAGCTGATCCGACGACTTGACGAGCTTTCAAGGGATTTCCACGCCCTAATTCAAGATTAAAGGAAGAGGAGGCGCCAATTCCTGTCATTAAGCCAATGGCTAAGCAAAGGGTGACAATAGGGAAAGCAATAGTAGTGGCAGCATTTCCTAAATAGCCTACCCCTTGTCCAATAAAAATTTGGTCAACAATATTGTAAAGGGCATTCACCAGATTGGCGATCACTGATGGTATAGCGAGGGATCGGAGCAATGGAGCTAGAGACTTAGTTGCAAGAACATTTATATCGTGTGATGAAGTAGTTTGTTCAGACATTAAAAACCTCCTTAAATAGTTGTAAAAAGTAGGCAGCAGTAAAAAACGACAGGTCAAACAATCGAGTGTGCCGTTTAGGTTGAATAAGTGAAAAAGTAAACAAGAGGGCAAGTACTGAAGCAACTCAAAGTGTATAAGAAAAGTAGTGGCTCATTTGCAAGTTCTTGGATAGCTAATGCCTTTTAGGGGCTAGTTTGACTAAGGATTTCATCTTTGGGCTAGTAGGGCACTACAGAGATAGAACAACGAAAAATAAAGCGATCTCTATAAAGAGTCGCCAAGCTAGTTATAATTTCATTTTATCGATAGAGGGAGGGGCTTGTCAATGAATCTGCTTGTCCCAGTGAATGGATGAAAATAAGGGCGCAAGGGAAAAGGATATATCGTCTATTCGAATCTATTGGATGAAAGAGTAACTAAGGGAATAGCCCTTTTATCTATATTCCTAGTTCGTTTTTTGGTATGATAGAATGGACAAAATATGATTTGGAGGGGCGCATATGACACGAGTTATAGCAATAGCCAATCAAAAAGGTGGCGTGGGGAAAACAACAACTGCGGTGAATTTAGCAGCAGGCCTAGCCTATTTGAAGCAACGAGTGTTGTTGATAGATAGTGACCCTCAAGGTAATGCCAGCAGTGGTTTAGGCGTAGACAGGCAGTCTCTATCGGCAGATATTTATGATGTCTTAGTCAATGAAGTGGATATAGAAGAAGTCATTGTTTCAACCAGTCGTGAAGGTTTAGATTTAATTCCTTCTAGTATTGCATTGGCAGGTGCAGAAGTTGAATTAACGCAAGCAGATAGACGGGAATTGAGATTAAAGCAGGCAATAGATCAGTTGCCTAAAGATCGCTATGATTTTATTTTTATCGATTGTCCTCCATCATTAGGGCATTTAACGATTAATGCTTTTACAGCGGCACAAAAGGTGTTAATACCAGTCCAATGTGAGTATTATGCCCTTGAAGGTTTATCACAATTGATGAACACGATTACCATGGTTCGCAAGCATTTTAACCCAGATATAAAAATTGAGGGTGTCTTGTTGACCATGTATGATTCCAGAACGAACTTGGGAAGTGAAGTGAGAGATGAGGTTCGGAAATATTTCCAAGAGAAAGTTTACGAAACGATTATCGCACGTAATGTTCGCTTATCAGAAGCCCCTAGTTATGGCTTGTCTATTATTGATTATGATTTGAAATCCAAAGGTGGCCAAGCCTATTTGTCTTTGGCAAAGGAAGTGATCTCACATGGCGAAACGTCCAAATAAAGGTTTAGGACGGGGAATAGAAGCCCTTTTTCCATCTGAAGTAATAGGGGAAGAAGAGGAAAAAGAAAAAGCAAAAGAGCAAAAAGTGGATAAGAAAGCTGCTAAAGAAGACATAGGAGATAAAGCAAATGATTCTTTAGAAGCAGTTAGGCAAGTTAAGCTGACGGATATAAGAAGTAACCCTTATCAACCACGGACAAATTTCGATGAAGACAAGCTCAAAGAATTGGCGCAGTCTATTCAAGAAAACGGGGTATTTCAACCTATTATTGTTCGTCGGTCGGCTATTAAGGGATATGATCTTGTCGCAGGAGAACGTCGCTTACGAGCCAGTGAATTGGCAGGAATGGCAACTATTCCAGCGATTGTCAGGGATTATCTCGATGATGAGATGCTCCAGATTGCTATCATTGAAAACTTACAAAGGGAAGATCTCTCTCCAATAGAAGAAGCACTAGCTTATCAAAGCCTGATGGATCACTTGCAAATGACTCAAGCAGAGGTCGGAGAAAAAGTTGGGAAGAGTAGGTCTTATGTAGCTAATTTATTGCGATTGTTGACTCTCCCTTTAGCTATGCAAGATTTGGTTGATAAAGGGGAACTATCTGTTGGACATGGACGAGCTCTTTTGGCTGTGGAAGATGATGAAGTCCGTCAAAAATTGGTGAAAGAGATCCTTAAAAGAGGGATGTCAGTTCGTGAATTGGAAGAACGTATTCGTCAATTACAAGCGGAAAAGCCGAAGAAAGTAGTCAAAGAGGTCAAGCAAAAATCTCCATATATTGTGGCCTTTGAAGACCGCTTGATGGATAAATTTGGGACGAATGTCTCCATTTTACCTAAGGGAGATTCTGGGAAAATCCAGATAGATTATTTATCTAAAGATGACTTACAGAGAATCCTTGACTTGCTTGAGATTCGTTTAGATGAAGAATAATAAGGGAATAAATGGAGAAAAGCTAAGATTTGGAGTAAATTGTTGGCTTAGATCCAGACAAAAAGCAAAGAATCTGTACATAGAAGGGTGGGGAAGCTTATGGCAGATAAAAATTTTCAACTGCATGACCAGGTGGAAATGAAAAAACCTCATGCTTGCCAGACCAATCTTTGGGAGATTATTCGCATGGGGATGGACATCAAGATTAAATGTGTCAAATGCGATCAAATCGTTATGATGCCACGTCGGGAGTTTACTCGTAAAATGCGAAGAGTTGTCGTCCATCACGAAGATTAAACTCTTGATCGATCAAAAAATGAAATATAAAAGGGGTCAATTTACCGCCAATCGATGAGAATCAGGCTAGCCTATTGACCTAAAAAAAGATGAAAAACAAAGAAGGAAGAGTGAAAAAGAAATGCCATTAACAGCAGGTATTGTCGGTCTCCCTAACGTTGGGAAGTCGACTTTGTTTAACGCCATTACGAAAGCCGGTGTCGAAGCCGCCAACTACCCTTTTGCGACGATTGACCCAAATGTTGGGGTTGTAGAAGTACCTGATAAACGATTAGATGCATTAGCAGAATTGGTTCACCCACAACGGACAGTTCCAGCTACCGTGGAATTTACAGATATTGCTGGGATTGTTAAGGGGGCATCTAAGGGAGAAGGCTTAGGGAACAAATTTTTAAGTCATATCCGGCAAGTTGATGCTATTTGCCATGTGGTGCGTTGCTTTGAAGATAGCAATATCACTCACGTAGCAGGGAAGATCGATCCTCTTGACGATATAGAAACGATTAATATGGAATTAGTCTTAGCAGATTTAGAATCTGTGGACAAACGTTACAGTCGAGTGGAAAAGATGGCAAAAGCTAAAGACAAGGCTGCTGTGGAAGAATTCAAAGTCCTTCAAAAAATTAAGCCGGTTCTTGAGGCAGGTAAATCAGTTCGGACGATTGAATTTACAGATGAAGAATTACCGATTGTTAAGGGACTGTTCCTTTTGACAGCTAAACCAGTTCTTTATGTCGCTAATGTAGAAGACGATGCAGCTAGACAAGACACGGATGATGCTCATGTGGCTAAAGTTCGAGATTTTGCAGCTAGTGAAGGGGCGGAAGTCGTTGTCGTCAGCGCACGTACTGAAGAAGAAATTGCTGAAATGGATGAAGAAGATAAGAAAATGTTCCTAGAAGATATGGGCTTAGAAGAATCTGGTTTGGATATTTTGATTCAACGGGCCTATCGTTTACTTGGCTTAGCGACTTACTTCACGGCTGGGGAAAAGGAAGTTCGAGCTTGGACATTTAAACAAGGGATGAAGGCGCCACAAGCTGCTGGGGTCATCCATAGCGACTTTGAAAAAGGATTTATTCGTGCAGAAACTATTGCTTATGAAGATTTACTAGCTGATGGTGGTATGCAGCAAGCTAAAGAAGCCGGCCATATGCGCTTAGAAGGTAAAGATTATATCGTTAACGATGGCGATGTGATGTTGTTCCGCTTTAACGTGTAGAGTAGACCGGGACTAGGCAATCGTAAGTTCTTCTACTAGAGTTTATAGGGATAAGAGCAGGTAAGGAGTATTAGACTATGTTGGATAAAATGAAGAAAGATAACAAAGAAGAGAAAGTAACCCTCACATTTGAAGAAGTACAAAAAGCCAATGAAGAATTTTTGGGGAAACTCACTCATAAAAACAATCAATATATCCGCCAAGTGGATAAATTTTTAGGAGCAGAAGGCTGGACGGAAGAAAAACGTAGTCGCCACCTCTTTATGATCTTACCAGCAATTATCAAGGCTCAAGCAGAAGGGAAACCTGCTCGACGGTTGTTGGGCACTCCTAATGCCTATGTTTACAAACTTTTGCATGGGGATAAACCTCAAGGAGTGCAAGCAGAAGAAATGTCTCCTGACTGGCAAGTTTTTGTAGACGGTAGCCTTTTGCTAGGGGGATTATTTGCATTAGTTTCTGGTGTGACCTCTTTGTTTAATCCTGGAAAGGCTCAAGTGATGGGGATTATTTCTCTTTTGATCAACTTCATTGTAGGAGGTTTGATGCTCCTCATATTAAATAAAAACATGCCATCATTAGATCCATCATCGAAAAAGAAACAAGGCTGGATTCGTTATATTATCGTTTCTGCGATATCGGCCACACTTTGGGTTCTTTTAATTAGTTTGTCACAATCAGCTGTTCCAGCTAGCATTAACCCTGTTTTGCCACCGATTGCTTATATCCTTATTGCGTTAGCAGCTTTTGTAGGGAAATACTTTTTCAAACGGCATTTTAATGTACGAACGAAAACACTCTAATGTCTAAAATCCTCAAACTTTCAGAATTTGAGCTAGCCTCTAATGGAATATGGGGAAATTTTGGCACTTTGTCAAATTTTGTTGTTGGTAAATTTTTGAGAAATTTATAGGGGGAGCAACTGGAAGTTCCCTCAAAAATGAAAGAAGCACACTGACTGTAGGATAAGCCCTACAATCGATGTGCTTCTTGTTTGTTTTATGATAGGGTCTATCAAGGGAATGACCCGTATAGAGTTGAAACTAATCGTGTAAAGAATAGTTTGGAGCTTCTTTAGTGATTTGAATATCATGTGGGTGCGATTCTTTTAAACCTGCTCCAGTCATGCGAACAAATTGAGAGTTTTCGCGAAGTTCTTGCAAGTTATGAGCGCCAACATATCCCATACCACTTCTTAAACCGCCAAGCATTTGGAAGATAATATCGCTCGCCTTACCCTTGTAAGAAACGCGCCCTTCGATCCCTTCAGGAACCAATTTGTTGGCTTCTGTTTTTTCTTGGAAGTAGCGATCGCTAGAACCGTGTTGCATAGCAGCCAGGCTCCCCATCCCACGGTAGGTTTTGAAGCGACGTCCTTGATAAAGTTCGAATTCACCAGGAGATTCATCTGTTCCCGCAAGCATGCTACCTAACATAACGGCATGGCCACCAGCTGCCAGTGCTTTAACGATATCTCCAGAATATTTAATCCCACCATCAGCGATAATTGGTTTACCAAATTCTCTAGCTACTGTTGCACAGTCATAAATAGCTGTGATTTGAGGCATACCGACACCTGCAACCACACGAGTGGTACAAATAGAACCAGGGCCAATCCCAACTTTTACGATATCCACACCCGTTTCAAAGAGAGCCCGTGTAGCTTCTCCAGTGCAGACGTTTCCGGCGATCAAAGTTTTATCTGGGAAAGTTTCCCGAATCTCTCTGATCTTCCGAATAACCCCAGCAGAGTGTCCGTGAGCGGTATCGATGACAATGGCATCGGCTCCTGCTTCAAATAGAGCACTAGCACGCTTGAAAGTATCTTTGGTGACACCAACAGCTGCAGCAACCAAAAGGCGGCCATGTTCATCTTTAGCTGAGTTAGGGTATTGGATCACTCGTTCAATATCTTTGATCGTGATTAATCCAGACAAGCGTCCCTCTTTATCCACAAGAGGTAATTTTTCAATTTTGTGGCGTTGAAGGATAGCTTCAGCTTCTTTCAGGGAAGTACCGATTGGAGCAGTTACTAGGTCTTCACTGGTCATGACATCTTTAATAGCGATGGAGTAGTCAGTGATAAAGCGAAGGTCACGATTAGTTAAAATACCTACTAACTTTTTGTTTTCCATGGTTTCAACAATTGGCACACCGCTAATGCGGTATTGACTCATCAATTTTTCTGCATCCAAAACTAAATGCTCAGGAGTTAAGAAGAAAGGATTGATGATGACACCAGATTCAGAGCGTTTAACAATGTTGACATGTTCAGCTTGTTCCTCGATAGACATGTTTTTATGGATGACACCTAACCCACCTTGGCGAGCTAGAGCAATAGCCATCTTACTGTCTGTAACGGTATCCATTGATGCACTCAATATCGGAATGTGCAAGTTTAGATTTGGAGCTAATTGCACACTAAGGTCAACATCATTTGGCAGAACGTGGCTTTCTTGAGGAATAAGCAAGACATCGTCAAAAGTTAAACCTTCTTTTTTGAATTTATCTTCCCAATTTGTCACGGGTAAACCTCCTTGGTAAAAGTTAAACGAAATGATATTGCTACTAAGTTAACACCAATCAGTTAAAATTACAATCTATTTCTTGCTTGAAAATCATTTATGAGTAAAATTTAAGATTATGCCAAGTTTAAGGGGGAAGATTAGCCTTTTTTAGGGAATTTGTTACAATATAGACAAAGGATAGCCTTTCCAGTTTAGCGGTATTTTGCTGAATTATCCGCTTTCTTACTAATGAGAGGAAAATGGATGATTTTAGGCGGGGAAAGGCTGTAGGCAGCTAGTTAGTTGATCCATCAAATGAAAAAGGAATGAGGGAGAGCTCTATGAAGATTTTAGTCGTTGACGATGATCGCGAAATTGTAGAATTGTTAACCATTTACTTAAAGAACGAAAATTTTGAAATTGTTAAAGCTTATAACGGTTTAGAAGCATTGAAGAAATTGTACGAGCAAGACGACATTGACTTGATGATTTTGGATATTATGATGCCAAAGAAAAATGGGATAGAAGTCTTAAAGGAAATTAGGGAAGAAAACCGTAATCTTTCCATTATCATGCTCAGTGCTAAATCGACCGATATGGATAAAATCCAAGGTTTGACAACTGGGGCAGATGATTATGTGACTAAACCATTTAATCCATTAGAAGTAGTGGCTCGGGTGAAATCTCTCTTGAGAAGAAGTCATATTTCCCAAACCAACGAAGAACCTGAAGAAATTGAGATCGGCCCTTTGAAAATCAACAAGATATCTCATGAAGTTGTGACACTTGCTGGGAAACATGTACAATTAACCGCCTTAGAATTTGGGATTCTCTATCTATTAGCTAGTCATCCTAATCGTGTTTATTCAGCGGACGAGATATTTGAAATTGTTTGGCAACAAGATTCAGTTGTATCAGCGAAAACAGTTATGGTTCATGTGAGTCATTTGCGGGATAAAATATCGGAAGCGACAGACGGGGATAAGGTTATTGAAACCGTTTGGGGTGTAGGGTATAAGATCGATGATCGCTAAGAGTCTAGAAGCAGAGGAGAAAGTAGAAAAAAAGGAGAGGCAAGCTGAGAAAAAGGGCAAACACTTTTCTTTTTGTCAGAAGTCTTTTAAAAAGACCTTAAGCAAGAAAAAAGGAAAGAAACCACTCTTGAAATTAACTTCAAGAGAAAAGAGTGAGTTGATTTTTGAAGGAATTTTTACGGCAGCCCTAATGTTTCTGATTTATATGGGCGTTAGTCTGATCATGGGGGAATTGTGGGGAGTCTACTTACACCGCTTGCTTTTAGAAAATGCTGTAGATAATTCTCTTCAAGTCACGGTAACGAACTTTACTCTTTATAAAACGGCCTTTGACTTAGCTGTTTTAGCTTTAGGGGCTATTGTCATTTATTGGAGACTTGCTCGTCGTTATAGGCAAATGCAGTTGCGCCATGTCTTATCAGAGTTGCATTATATAGCTTCTGGACATTTTGACTATCAAATTCCATTCAAAGTAGAAGGTGAATTGGAAGAAGTAGTGAACTCTATTAATAGTCTGGTGGCAAATACGGTGGCTTCGATGGAAGAAGAACGGCGTATTGAACAAAGTAAAGACGAATTGATTACGAATGTGTCCCATGATATTAGGACGCCTTTGACCTCTATTATTGGTTATTTGGGTTTAGTGAAAAATGAGCACTATGAGAATGAAGAAGAACGCAAACGCTATGTGGATATTGCAGAAAACAAAGCTCAACAAATGAAGCATTTGGTAGATGATCTTTTCGAATACACGACGACGAGGACAGTCAGCCATCAATTGAATAAGCAAGATGTTGACTTGGCGAGATTCATGGAGCAGATTGCTGCTGAATTTGAATGGGAAGCCAGCCGTAAGGGGATGAAGATAGAAGTTGATGAAGAGTTATCTAATCTATCTTTGAAGATCCCTATCGATCCGGTAAAGATGGTAAGAGTATTTGGAAATATCATTACCAATGCCATGAAATATGGAGGTCATTCTACCTATATTCGTATCTCGGCTAAGTTAGATAAGGAAAAAGATGTTATTCATATTCGATTGGCCAACAATGGAGAAGCTATCCCAGAGGAAAGTCTCAAGCAATTATTTAAACGTTTTTACCGTGTCGAAGGATCACGATCGGTGGAAACAGGTGGAGCTGGATTAGGTTTAGCTATTTCAGAAAATATTGTCCGTCTACATCAAGGGGATATATATGCGCAATCCAATGAAGAAGAAACAGCTTTTGTGGTGACTTTACCCTTGACGGATCCGGAGAAAGGTAAGGTAAAATTAGAGCTAAACCATCGTTAATACTGTTAAATAAACCAAATGATACATATTCTAATTAAAAGAGACCAAGCTGGGAGCTAAATGCTCGTTTAGCTTGGTCTATATTGTTTTAAGGAGAGGATTTCTCTATAATGTGGAAGAGAATAAAGTGTTAAGAAGGGATGAGTGAAGTGAATCGGCCAAAGCTGATGAATTGGATACTAGGAGTTTTTACGTTAGTGACCTTTGCCTTGCTAGGCATTAGTCCAGTTCCGAATGCTGGACAACCAGTTGTGATGAAACCAACGATTGAAGCAAAGGCGGCTGTGGTAGCAAATGAAGCAAGTGGTAAGGTTTTGTTTGACCAAAATGGGTCAGAACAACTGCCAATAGCTTCTATGACTAAAGTCATTACAGCCTATATTATTTATCAAAAAATAGCTAATGGCGAGATTCATTGGAAAGATCAAGTGCCGGTCAGCCAGTATGCTCATGATATTTCCGGTAATTATGAATTGAGTAATGTGCCTTTGAGCATGGTTGAACACTATACGGTTCAACAATTAATGGAGACTCTCTTCATTTATTCTTCCAATGCTTCTGCCATCGCTCTAGCGGAATATGCTAGCGGATCCGAAAAAGCTTTTGTGAAAGAAATGTCGTCCTTTTTAGAGTCTTTGGGAATTGAAAATTATCAACTATTTAATGCATCAGGCTTGACCAATAATTTGTTGGGTAAATATATGAAAAAAGACTTTAAAGCAGATGCAGAAAATGAATTGTCTGCTCGAGATATGGCTTTAGTATGTAAGAAAATTATAGATGACTATCCAGAAGTATTGAAAATAGCTCGTATGGATAACGTAAGTTTTGTTGCTGATTCCATCACAACTGTAGAAATGAAAAACTTTAACCATATGTTGCCAGGTCGTAGTTCCTACTATAAAGGAGTGGATGGACTGAAGACTGGGACGACGGAAGGTGCAGGCCCGTCTTTTGCTGGGACGGTGAAGCGAGGTGGGGTACGCTTAGTCAGTGTAGTTATCGGAGCTAAAGAACCAGAAGCCCGCTTTAGTGAAACGGCAAGACTCTATGATTATATTTTCGATAAATTTGACCTCGTTCCTATTCTTGCTAAAGGCTCTCCTGTAAAAGGAAAATCCTTAGAAGTGGTCAAGGGGAAAGAAAAACAGCTGCCTATTGCCTATGGGAAAACCGTGAATCTGCACGTTACCAAGGGAACAAATCATGTAAAAGATTTAGAAAGTAAAGTATCTATAGACTATACTTTGCCAAATGAGGATGGAAAATTATTAGCCCCAATAAAAAAAGGGCAAAAAGTAGGACTGGCTTATGTCAGTCAAACGGATAGCGATGGTTATTTACAGTATGATAGAAAAGGAGAAGCTGTGCCAATTGTTGCTTCTAAAGAAGTGAAAGAGGCTAACTTTATTGTTAGAGCTTTTCATGACCTTTGGCGAAAAATTAAACTGGCTTTTTAAACAAGTAAAGGATTTTAGTGGCTGGACTAAAAACAAGTGAATGAAAGGCCTGATCTTTTTAGAATAGAGAAGAAGGAAGAAAAGGATCAGTTATGAAGTGGCTTCAAAAAGCGCCAAGTAGCGAACAAATGCCTCAATAGAGCTTGTCAAAAAGCTAAATAATGAGAGAATTTTGTACTTGTGCTCTTCAATAAAATTTAAAGCTCTAAAAGCTGATTGCTATCAGTTTTTAGAGCTTTTTTAGTGGGGGTGCTTACTGCCTTAAAACTCCCATTTAGAGATTAAAAAGATAAAGGTAAGTGATCGATGCAATCACTTGGGCAAGTCCGACAGCTAGTCCGTATAAAAGGAAACGAGGCCCTTCTTCTATAAAAGTACGGAAATTGAGTCGTAAGCCAATCGCTGCAAGAGCGGTAGTTTCTAGCCAACCAGATAAAAATTTAGCGCCGTTACTGAAGAATGCCGGGAGAGTCAAAGAGCTATTTAATAAGCAAAACAAAAGAAAGCTAACGACATACCAAGGCAATTTAAATTTAGGTCGAGAGCTTTGCCCTTCAAAAGGAATGCCACTTTTATGGCCTTTCCGTTCTACAAATTGTTGGAAAGCTAAAACGACAAAGGCTAAAAACATTATCCGAATGATCTTAAAGAGCATAGAGTAAGTTACAACGGATTCATCTAGCAAACTACTAGCAGCAACTACTTGCCCGACAGATTGTAAGTTTCCTCCAATCATGGCGCTCTTTTCAATCAGATTATTGCCATAAAGAGTTAGAGCTAAGAAGGGTAAGGAAAGCATCATAACGGTCCCGAGAAGGTTAACGAGAGTAATCATTTGCCCCTTTTCTTCGTCACTAGCACCGATAGTTGGTGCAATAGAACCTATAGCAGAAGAGCCGCAAATAGCGTTACCGCCAGCCATTAAGAGAGAGGCAGTGGTAGAAAAATGTAATTTTTGACCAATAGAATAAGCGGATACAATAGTGGTTAACATCAGTAAAAGAGTGAATAAAATACCCTTTAAACCTAATTCTCCAATCGTGTTAAAAGTAACTGTAGCACCCAAAAGTACCACTGAACATTCCAAAAAACGTGATTCGACAAATTTGGTACCCTTTTGAAGACAGGCTTGCCTGAAGTAAGTGTTTCCCAATAAAATGCCAATAAGGATGGACAAGGTAGCACCGCCCAGTTGAGGCAAATAATAGCCTAAGCTTTTACCGAGCACGGCGACAAAGAAGGCTAAGAGTAAGCCTGGGAAAATCGCTTTTAGCTTTTCTGACATAGAATTTCTCCTTTTCTTGTGCGTTAGTGAGCAAGGACTAGTCATAGGTAATAATTTGGCTGATGAGTCTATGGACTAGTCTTACTCAGCTGATTGTATCAAATTTTCAAAGGCTTGTGGGGAATAAAGCACAAAATGAACTAATGATAGAATTTTTCGAAAGAGAGGACTTTTGATAGTAATAAGCTAATAGATGCCTCCCTAGTCTAGCAAGCTTTACTTGAATTATATCTTGAGTTGTGTATAATGAAATCAACAGATCTTTGACTAGTAAGTTAGGGTGGACCACTAGAGAATCAGCGGTTGGTGGAAGCTGATCTAAGCCCCAACTGAATCCGTAAAGAGTATCGACAGCGAGAAATCTATACAGAATAAGTTGTCGCGGGTGGCCGTTATCCCTAATGGAGTGCATATAGTTGCTTAGTTTCAACTAGTGAAGCAGGGTGGTACCGCGATGAACTGTCTAATCGTCCCTAAGTAAGGGAATGATAGACGGTTTTTTTGTTAGAGACGAAAGCTTAGAGGGGGAAGAAAAATGTTAGATCGCAAATATGTATTAGACCATTTGGAAGAGTTACGGCCAGTATTTCACGCACGTGGAGTAGCAGATGAAGCTTTGAATCGCTATGTTCAATTAGACCAAGAGCGTCGGGATATTATTCAAGAAGTGGAACAGCTTCGTCAGGAAAGGAATAGCCAATCTGCTGCTATTGCCCAATTAAAGAAAGCTGGGCAAAATGATGAGGCTCAAAAGGCGATTAAAGCCACTCGTGAAATTGGTGAAAAGATTGCTAAAGAAGATGTTCGCCTGAGTGAAGTAGAAGAAGAATTCCAAGATCTCGCTTCTCGTATGCCTAACCTTCCTCATGAATCTGTGCCATATGGCGAAGATGAAAATGATAATGTGGAACAACGTCGGGTTGGAACACCACGTCAGTTCGATTTCCCGATTAAAGCTCATTGGGATTTAGGGGAAGATCTCAATATATTGGACTTTAACCGTGGCGCTAAAATTTCAGGAAGTCGTTTCTTGTTTTATAGAGGTTTAGGAGCTCGCTTGGAACGTGCCTTATATAACTTTATGCTAGATATGCACGTCTATGAACAAGGTTATACAGAAATGCTACCACCATACTTGGTTACCGCAGAAACTATGTATGGGACAGGTCAATTCCCTAAATTTAAGGAAGATGTTTTTCAAATGCATGGGTCTAAAGAGTTAACTTTGATTCCGACAGCTGAAGTGCCTTTGACAAACTATTATGCACAAGAAATTTTAAATGAAGAAGATTTGCCAATTTACTTTACAGCTTTAAGTCCAGCCTTTCGTTCTGAAGCAGGGTCTGCTGGCCGGGATACTCGTGGTTTAATTCGTCTCCACCAATTTAACAAAGTAGAAATGGTGAAATTTAGTAAGCCGGAAGAATCTTTTAACGAGTTGGAAAAAATGACCCAAAATGCAGAAGAAATCTTGAAACGTTTGGGCCTGCCGTATCGAGTAATTACTTTATGTACAGGGGACATGGGCTTCTCTGCAGCTAAAACGTATGATATTGAAGTTTGGATGCCAGCTCAAAACACCTATCGTGAAATTTCTTCTTGCTCTAATTGCGTAGACTTTCAAGCACGTCGAGCACAAATCCGTTACCGTGACAAGGATGGAAAGGTGAAATTTGTACATACTTTAAACGGGTCAGGTCTAGCTGTTGGACGGACTGTTGCAGCTCTACTAGAAAACTATCAAGAAGAAGATGGATCCGTTCTTATTCCAGAAGCTTTACGCCCTTATATGAATGGCTTGGAACGAATCAGTCCAGAAGCTTAAGGAAAGAGGATAGAACATTTAGGAGTCAGCACTCCTTGACTGTACTTACATAGAAGGTCGTTGAAATAAAGAGATGAAGGGAAAGTTGGTTAAAATAAGACTAACTTAGCCCTTCATTATTTTTAATGGAAGAAGTTTCGCTATTTAGTAGAGTTGCTCTTTAAAACCTAAATTCCCCCAAAATTTATCTAATGCTCAAAATGTTGGGGGAATTTAGGTTAAAATGATCAAGCTCCATTATAGGGGAGATGGATTTTTAGATATAGGGTTGAGAAGTTTTTTCTTTTCGTTCCCCTAGTTAGACGAGAACTGATTAAGGGGTATATTCCTAGAGCTTATCCTACTTTCTTAACAACTGAAGGTGACTAGAGCATTACTGTTGCAGACTAAGGGCTATCTGACTAGAATAAAATAAAAAAAGGAGGAATGACGAATGGCTATTGAACAAGCAACTTTTGCTGGAGGATGTTTTTGGTGTATGGTGAAACCTTTTGAAGAAACAGAAGGGATTATTAAGGTCGTATCTGGTTACGCTGGGGGCCATGTGGTCAATCCAACTTATCAAGAAGTTTGTTCAGGAAAGACGGGGCATACGGAAGCGGTTCAAATCACTTTTGATTCTGATAAAATAAGCTACGAAGATTTATTAAAGATCTATTGGCGACAAACAGATCCGACAGATGAATTTGGGCAATTTGCGGATAGAGGGACTAATTATCGCCCGGTGATTTTTTATCATAATCGAGAACAACGACGCCTCGCAGAAGGGAGTAAGGCGATGTTAGAACTCTCTGGGCGCTTTGATAAGCCTATTGTCACTAGTATCGAAGCTTATAGCAACTTTTATCCTGCAGAAGAAGGCCACCAAGGCTTTTATCGGACGAATCCTGAACATTACCAAGCCTATCGCCTATCTTCTGGTCGGCAAAGCTTTATTGATCAGAATTGGTAGAGTAATAGTGGAGATTTAAAGTCGGAGCTTTTAGAAGTGACTTTTAAAGGGCAAGGACGCTTGTCTTATACCTGCAAACTTTTTATAGTTGGGTCTTGAATAATGATTTGAGAATTGCCCCTAATAAAGAATAGCAAGATAAACTTACCCCCTAAAGTTGGACCTTTACATCTAACTTTAGGGGGCTTTGTGGGAAGAAGGCAGGTAAGCTTTATAGAATGGGTTCGATAGGAGCTTGACGTTCTTTAAAATACTGGGACATCCAATCTTCGCTGGCTAAATAATGTTCTATTTTCTGCCCTTTTCTTTTGCAGAGGTAGACTTTAGGAGGAAGATCCTTTTGAGCGACAACGAAAGAGAATTGGTCATTTGTAGATGCAGCCCCCCATTCACCAAATTTATTCATGGCCACAACAGATAGATCCCTTGCTAGAGATCTTCGTTTAATAAGGAGATCTTCCAAAGAAAATACTGCTCGTTCGCAAGCTGATTGGGGATCAGCGCCAAGTGACATTTCTTTGATAATGGCAAAGGAAATACTTCCTCTTAATAGGTCTTCACCAAAACCAGTGGCACAAGCAGCCCCAACATCGCTATCAGCATAAAGACCTGCACCAATGATTGGAGAATCCCCAACCCTGCCAGGCTCTTTCATAAACAGTCCAGACGTTGAAGTTCCTACAGCGAGGCGCCCGCTTGTGTCTAAAGCGATTATACCAACTGTATCGTGCCCTCTATAAACACTAGGCTTTGGATGACTTTCTTCTATTAAACGATTATTGTAAAATATGGAAGCTCGTTCAGTTAATAAAGAGCCAGTTGTAAATCCGTTGTCAGAAGCATAGGCATCAGCTCCTGGACCGGCAAGAAAATTATTTGCTTCCAGTTGACTGAGGGCATAAGCCACTTGGATAGGGTTACGTATAGTTTTTGCTGCACATATAGCACCGAAATCAAGAGAGTTACCATCCATAAAAGCAGCGTCTAACTCAACCTCTTTGTTACGATTAGGTAAGCCGCCATAACCGACCGACTTGAAGTAAGGGCAATCTTCAACAGCGCTGATCGATTGAACGACTGCTTTTGAAGCGCCCATGGAGTCTTTTAAAGCTAGATGTGCCTTTTGTATGCCGGTTAAGGACATGCACCAAGTACCTATCATTCCATACATAAATTTCACCTCGTGGATTTATTCTTACCTATAGTATAGACAGATTGAGGAGCTATATGGTTAAAAAGAGGAAAAAGAAGTGAAAATACTAAAAAATAAAAAATAGCAAAAAAATAAAAAAAAGAGTTGACCTCGATAGGATTTCTGTGCTAATCTATTAACCGTAGTCGCGCTAAGGCCTACAGCTAGTCGAGAAAAAAGTTGAAAAAACTTTTTAAAAAGTTCTTGACAAAGATATAGAGCTTTGGTAAGATGTAATAGTTGTCGCTGCTAAATACGACAACGGTTGACCTTTGACAATTGAACAAAAAGACGCACCAAAATGTGTAGGGGATGTTG
>NZ_QXPZ01000042.1 GCF_003664595.1 Atopobacter sp. AH10 | reverse complement strand
GTAAAATAAAGATTTTTGATCATTTTCTTTTGAGTATTGGATAAATTTTGGGGGAATTTAGGTAACAATAAAATTTTCCTCCTCCCGATTTTGACACTTAGATTAGCAACTGATTGTTTTGGTGACTTAGCGATTACTTCCTCCCCCCAAACTTTGACACTTACGCCCTAAAAAAGCGAGTATAGATGTTGATAGACCAACATTTATACTCGCTTTACTTTTTTTGATCTGTATATACTAAGATTACTCTTTCGTTTCCTTTAGCTTATAGTTCAAGCTAAATCCCCCAAAAATTTATCCAATACTCAGCGGACAAATGTTGGGGGAAAATTTAGGATTCAAGCTCTTTCCTTAGTTTTTAGGGATAAATCCCCTTTATTCTTCTGCTTTCCGTTGCCACTTTTCAATAGTAAAGGCTGTCCCCGTCTTTTTATCCACTTCATCTTTTGATGACATTAATTGCCAAACACTTGGATCCGGAGCTTTCAAGGAGCGATCTGTCACATAAGTTTCATGAATAACCGTTCGAATCAACTCATGGGCGTAGGGGTAGAGACTTTCATATAGACTTTGGCCACCAATCACATAAAAATCATGAGACCCTTCCATCGCTAGTAATTCATCGAGAGTCTTCACCACTTCTATTCCTTGATAAGCATGGGGATCTATTTGCGTAGAAACAACAATATTTCTTCTTTGTTTCAAGGGACGGTAGCCCATAGAGGCAAATGTTGTCCGCCCCATCACGACAGTTTGATGCAGTGTCGTGGCTTTAAAATGAGCCATCTCACTTGCTAGATGCCACGGGAGATCACCCTTATAGCCAATACCACCTGCTTGATCTTGAGCATAGACAAAAATCATGACCCTTTCTCCTTCCTAGAGCTTTTCTTAGACTGCAATTGGTGCTTTGATCGTTGGATAAGGCTCGTATCCTTCCAAACGTATATCCTTCAAATCAATAGCTTCCATCTCTTCATCCGAATCAATCACGAGCCTTGGTAAAGACTTAGGCTCACGTTTCATTAATTCCTCAACAGCTTCTTTATGATTGAGGTAAAGATGAGCATCCCCAAAGCTATGAATAAATTCCCCGACTTCTAAACCGCAAGCCCGTGCAATCAGGTGCGTCAACAAGGCATAACTAGCAATATTAAAAGGTACCCCTAAGAAGACATCCGCTGACCGTTGATACAACTGGCAACTCAAACGCCCTTCACTGACATAAAATTGACAGAAGGTATGGCAAGGTGGTAAGGCCATATCTGGGACTTCTTCCGGATTCCAAGCGGTTAACAAATGCCGTCTAGAATAAGGATTCTTCTTAATCTGATCAATGAGATCAGCTATTTGGTCAATTTTACCTCCATCACGAGTCGGCCATGAGCGCCATTGATAGCCATAAATATGCCCTAAATCCCCATAAACTCTAGCAAAGTCCTCGTCTTCTAAAATACGCTGTTCAAAAGCTTTCACTTCTTCTTGATAAATGGTATTAAATTCAGGATCCTTGACCGCTCTTCTTCCAAAATCTGTCATATCTGGTCCTTTATAGGCAGGACTCTTAACATATTTCTCAAAAGCCCATTCTGTCCAAATATGATTCTTGTGTTCGAGTAAATAGCGAATGTTCGTATCCCCTCTTAAAAACCACATTAATTCTGACTTGACTAAACCAAAAGGCACACGTTTTGTCGTTAAAATAGGGAAACCTTCTTGTAGATCGAAACGCATTTGATAGCCAAATACCCCTTTCGTCCCTACTCCTGTCCGATCTTCCCGAATCACGCCATTCTTTTCAATATGGCGAATCAAATCTTGGAATTGCTTCATAGCTTCTCTCCTTTTGTGTATACTTTGGGGCTTCCCCTCATTATTTAGACTCTCTTTCTAGATAGAGTTCATTGTCACTAAAGATACTTTGGGGCGTCATCTCATTATTTAGGCTCTACTTTCCATCCATTTATTTCAACTTTTAATACAGTTCAAAAAAAGCTCATACGAATTAGCCCTTTATCTCATCAGCCATCAACATCTTGGCCTTTTTCATGCCTATCAGCTTTTGATCGCTAAGTAAGAAAACTCGTGACCTAGTAAAGTCGCGAGCTTCTTTTTTATATGTTCTCTTAACAGATAAAGTTCTAAACTTTACTTTATATAGGCTAGCAAAAACAGATAAAGTTGTAAGCTTGTCTTTATCTAGGCTTGCAAAAACTGACAACGTTGTAAGCTTTCCTTCACAGGCTTGCAAAAACTGACAACGTTACAAACTTTCCTTCACAGGCTGGCAAAAACTGACAACGTTACAAACTTCCCTTAGCTATTCTAGCCTAGAAATCCTAATAGAACTAGTCTTCAATCCCTTTAAATGCTTCTACCTTTACCACTCGGGTTTTAGCAAAATAGTCTCCTAGACTAGCCTTCTCACCCATCACTAGTGGCATGGCATATAAAATCCAAACAACTCGGGTGAGATAGCGCCCACAAGCTTCACGAAGGAGGACGTCTTCCCACGTCAATTCTTCTCGATCCTTCCGAATCACTTGTAAGCCTAGTAACATCTTTCCTAGCGTTTGACCATGATTAAACTTCGTCATTAGGACAAAGTAAGTCACAAACACTAGGGTTGACAAAATATAATCGACGACACTATTTTCTATCATTAAGGCGGTCAAAGCTAACACAGCCCCAGTGAGCCATTTTACAACAAGCCCATCGAATAGAAATGCTACACCACGTCTAAAGAATCCGGCATAAGGATAGATGACGGCTTGGTCTTCTTTGATTACCCATTCCATCTTATTCCCCTCCAAACAAATACATAGCTCGTGGTCCTTCATCGCTTGACTTTTCCTTTGTCAAAAGCAAAGAGTTGAGCCAAGAAGCAGGGCCTTTTGGAGCTAAAGATTTTGGTAACCATTTTGCCCAATTAGCAAGAGTTTCTTGTTTATAGGTCACCACTTGAGGATCCTTCACTTTCATTTCTTTAGAGAGAGCCTTGATGGCATCTTCTCGGTAACCAATTTCATCTACTAGCCCTTGATCTTTCGCTTGTTGACCGTCATAGATCCGTCCATCTGCTAATTTTAATACTTGCTCTCGATTGAGATTTTTCCGTCCTGCATCTACAACATCCACAAAACGTTGGTAAGCAGAATCCACATAGCCTTGGAGAATCTTCTTTTCATCATCCGTCATCGGACGAGTCGTACTCATGATATCCTTGTGCGCCGCTGACTTAATCGTCGCATCTTTTACGCCATATTTCTCTAAAAGCCCAGAAACATTCAGGGAATGCATAATGACCCCAATAGAACCCGTTAGCGTTTCTTGACTGGCAAAAATTTTATCACTAGCGGAAGCAATGTAATAACCTCCACTAGCCGCCATCCTTTGCATACTGGTATAGACCGGCAATCCAGTCTTTTCTTTCAAATCCTTAATCGCCTTATACACTTCAGCAGATTCAAAAACGCCCCCGCCAGGACTATCCACCGTTAACAAAAGTCCTTTGATGGAAGAATCTTCTTGAGCCTTTTTAAGACTGGATAAGATCAATTGATGGTCATAACCTTCTCCCGCCCCCAAAAGACTAGTCGAATTACTTTTTGTAATAGCCCCTTCAATCGGAATTTCTAAAATTTTGGCATTTTTATTTTCGCCTTCGACAACTTTTTCTGTTAGTGTTGGCTTCAATAAATTCTCAGCTACTTTATCCGCACTTTCTTTTGTAAAACTAGACGCTAAATTGGCTGTTCCTTCCGCTGTCATCGATAAAGCAAACACACACAAACTGGCAATCACAGCGACCCAACGCCTCTTATTACTCATTTCTCTCATCCAACGACCCTCCTTGGACTATAGTAATTCCAGTTTATCCTATTCTATCAGATGGTTCAATACTAGCGCTAACTAGGACAATCATTATACACATACGCTAACGGCAAACATTATACCCATATGACAAAGCCTTAAAAGGGGCTTCTATACAATCCCTTATACGCATACGACTAAGCCTTACAGGATCCTTCTAGACATAACATTATACCCATATGACAAAGCCTTACAGGGGTCTTTTATACATACATTATACACATCTTGCTAAACCTTATAGGATCCTTCTATACGTCTCTACTTCTAGCGATCAATAAAATCTGCAATCACTCGGTAGCGGTATATCTTGCTGGTCTTTACTAACCATTTCCCATCAATTTTTTCGAAAGTATCCTTGTAATAACCATAGCCATTAAAAGCCCCGTAGCCATGCTTTAACACACGGTCTTCAAAAGGAAAAATAGCTTCGGCACTTGTGGAAGAAGTCACCGTAATTTCTGGAATATGGCCCATGTGAGCAGATTGCACGTCTTCCCCCATCCCCTTATTAGCGTTACGAATAACTTCCTCTAGTGATCTAGACGGTTCCAGTTTAGCAGGGAAAAGTGGTAACTGCCCCCGAACAGGATCGTGGGTAGATTCTGAAATATCAAAGACGACATCTTTTGCCATGACCGTTCGTAAAAGCTCAAAGTCTTTACTATCAATGGCTCTCCAATACCTCGCCTTACATTGTTTAATTTCTTCTATCGCTAGCAAACGTTCTATATCATTCATTTCTATCCCTACTTTCTTCATGGAGAATATCTTTCATTGTATGCTTTATCTTGTTTTTGTCAACTCTTGTCTTCTTTTCCCTTTACCTTAAAGAAAAGCCAATCGCATGTTGAAACGATTTGTTAGGGAAAGCTTTTGCCCTCGCCTTATTCTTTTAGTTTTCCCTTCCACCTTAAAGAAGAGGAAATCCCCTAATAGCGTTAAAGAAAAGATGAGCATTTTCCCTTATTCTTAGGAAAGAAGTCCCTTGATCGAGCCAAAGGACAGCTGGGCATTTTTCCCTTGCTCTAAAAAAAGAAAAACGGCTCAACAACTGAACCGTCCATCCCTTCTTTAGAAAGAGTGCATTCCTCACAACTTCCTATTATTTTTAACTAGTGAGCTTTTTTTGCCGCCAAAACTTGATCGATCACTTGGATGACCCCATATTCCTCATTAGATGGTGCAACAAATTTGGCATAGCGTTCCATCCCTTCAGTTGCATTCGCCATCCGATAAGAATAGCCAACAGCTGCTAGCATTTCTGCATCATTAAAGGTATCCCCAAAAGCCATCATATGCTCTAACTTAATATTCAAAGCTTGGCCTAGTTGACGAATACCTGCTCCCTTGTCAATCCCCTTATTCATCAGGTCAATCCAGACATCATCCCCTATAGTAGCAGAAAATTCTTGTCCAAAAACTGGCCCATAATGATGATCTAACTGCCACTGACTGTCCTTCTCAGGAAAATAAACTGACACCTTATTGGCTCGATTCGCTACAGACAATAAATCATCCACATAATGAATATTAGTATAAAAGCGACGATAGAAGTTTTCAAAAGGTTTAGAATCAGGCTCTGTAACAGCTCCTTCTTCAGCACAAAGAATAGGATAGCCTTTAGTTTTTTCTTTTGTATAACGAATCATATCCAAATAACTTGGCCGATCCACTTCACTATAAAAAATTTCCTCATCATAATGAGATACCGCTGCCCCATTGTCACTGACAAAAGAAATCAAACCAGCATAATCCTTAAACATATCCTTTAGGGTTGCCATTGGTCGCCCACTAGCAATCGCAAATTCCACTCCGGCTTCTTTCAAGGCAAGTAATCTCTCTCCAAAGTGAGCTGGTAGTTCACCTGCTTCTGTCAGCAAAGTATGATCCATATCTGTCGCAATCAATCGTACGTCTTTCATTCAAGTCCTCCCCTAGACCGCAAACGTTTTTTCTTCTCCTTTCCATGTTAAAAGATTCTCTCAAATCTTTCAAGCATCACTACAAGAAGTAAGCCACGAAAAGACTCCTATCATCTATTGCTATTCATTTTCGCCTGGATATTCGCCCGCTTCCTTACAAAGCTATATCGTCAACAATTCACCACTCCGTACCCCTTCCAAAAAACTCTACAAGAAGTAAGCATTTTTGCATTTCCTTCTAGACTCATTCATACTAGCCACTTTTGCATTTTCTTCTAGACTCATTCATAATAAGGATAAGCTATTTAAACTAAGGAGGTTCTCTGATGACCCAATTTATTGTTGATCCATCTTTTTGGGAAGTTTTTCCAGAAGCTAAAATTTTTACCCTCGCAGTTGAAAACATTGATAACCATATCGACCCAGCTAAAAACGGTGAATTTAAACGCCTCTTGCGCCAAGCTTTCGAGGCTGCAGAAGACCATGTCGCCCTATCCCCATTCGCCAGCAACCCAGTGATTGCTAAATGGAGAGAAGCTTTCACTCGTTTTAAAAAGAAAAAAGGCGTCCGTTCCTCTATCGAAGCCCTCTTGAAACGGGTCGACAAGGATAGCCCTCTTTCTCCTATCAACCCTCTAGTGGACATCTATAACTCCATTTCCCTTACCTATGCTGTGCCATGCGGTGGGGAAGACATCGATAAAATCGAAGGAGATATCCACTTGGGTAAAGCAAAGGGCGGGGAACCTTTCTTCCCTCTAGGTGCAGAAGAAGATGCTCCAGCTCTCCCAGAAGAAATTTGCTACTTTGACAACGAAGGAGCCGTTTGCCGTTGCTTCAACTGGAGAGAAGCCGAACGCACCATGTTAACAGAAGAAACCACTCGGGCAGCCCTTGTCATTGAAGCTATCGATAACGAAAGTGCTGAACAAGCAAAAGAAGCCATAGAAGCCCTTCAAAAAGCTATCGAAGACTACTTTGGCGTGAAAGGCACTATAAAAGTGGCTGACAAAGAAAACCCTAGCCACCAATTGCTATAAAGCCATAAAGAAAGACTAGCGCAAGCTAGCCTAGATCCTGCCCTCTAAAATAGCTGTGTCCATTAGCCCTATTTTAGAGGTTTTTCTTTTAACTTACCAAAAAAAGGCAAGCGACTTTCGCCTTTTTGAAAATATTTAGAACGTTTACATCAAGTTAACAAATGCTTATAATAATATAGGATAGTTTAAGGAAAGTTAAGAAGGGAGCCACTTTAACTTGGCAAAGCAGTCACCCCTATGACTATCCCTTCTATCTTGATGTCGAAAGGTGATGATCTATTGACCAAATGTATACTCTCAATTGGTGGTTCTGACAGTTGGGGTGGAGGTGGCATTGCTACTGACCTCAAAAGCTTTGATCACTTTGGCTTTTTCGGTCTAACCGCCATTACCTGCCTCGCCGTTAAAGATGAAAAACAGGGATTTTCTGTTCTTCCTATCGATCAAAGGGCGATTGAAGCTCAACTCAAGACTATAAAAGAAGATGTCCCTCTTGCCGCCATAAAAATAGGACTTTTACACCAAGTGGAAACCATCCAATTAGTCAAAGAATTTTGCCAGCACTACCAAGGTAAAATCCCTATTGTCTTAGACCCTGTCATGGCTTTTAAAGAAGGCGAAGTAAACTATCAAGGGCAATACCTCTCTAGCTTGCTTGACTTAATCAGCAAAGTAGACCTCATTACACCTAATCTACACGAAGCCGAACTACTAAGTGGGCAAAAACTTGGAAAAGGTCTGGACGATTTTATCCACTTAGCTAAAACAATCTATGAAAAGACCTCTACTCCAACTTTCTTAAAGGGAAGAGACCATCTCTCTTCAACAGAAGCCATAGACGTCCTCTATTCCAAGGAAGGCGCTCGGATCTACCGCTTATCTCATCTTCCTTCCAAAACGCTTAACGGTGCGGGTTGTTGCCTATCTTCAGCCGCTACTGCCGCTTTAGCCTGCCCTTATCCCCTAGAAGAAGCTCTGACCTTAGCCAAATCCTTTACCCACCAAGCCATTGCTTCTGGAATAGAACTATCCAAAGATTCAGGAAATGTCTACCACCCTTGCCCAGTCCCTTTCCAAAACGTCAAATAGTGCCTATTCCATCTATTGCATTTGACTAGTAACTAGTCCTCCATTCTAAAAGAGAAGCTTGTCACTTAGCATTTCAGTCCTCTCTTATAAAAGAGAAGCTTGTCACTTAGCATTCTAGTCCCCCATTATAAAAAGGGAGCTTGGCTCTTATCGTTTCATTCCTTCTTTCAAAATTGGAGCTTGCCTCTTATCATTTCACTCCTCTATTACATCTCTAGTTAGCATTTATTTTTAATTATAAATTATAAGGAGACTTTTTATGCAAAAACGTTTTTTACCTCATATTGCTATAATGATCGCTCTAACAACCGTTCTTTCTCTTCATGTCCTTATTCCTGTCCCTGCCACTAAAGGCATTATTACCCTTTGTGAAGCAGGCATCTACACCACTTCACTTCTTTTAGGTCCTATTCCTGGCGCTATTGTTGGTGCAGCGACAGGTGGCTTAGTGGACTTCATTTCTGGTTTTTCAGAATGGATGCCTTGGTCCATTGCCATCCACGGCCTACAAGGTTTACTAGCAGGCTATCTTGCTCGGCATTTTAAACCATCTGGGCAAATCGTTGGACTTGTTCTAGCTAGTTTATTGATGGTTACAGGCTACGCTTTCGCCACTTACCTCATGTACGACTGGCCAGCTACCCTTGCTTCGATCCCAAGCAACTTGGCGCAATGTGGACTAGGTATACTAGTTGCCCTCCCCCTCTACCAAGCTTTGAAAAAGATCAAATTGGCCGGTTTTTCTAAATAAATCCCTATTTAAAAAGGAGCTTGTCTTATGTCCTCATCATTTGATTTTCACTATAAAAATGCTGTTTTACAAAGTGGTGGTTCGACCCTTATTTGTGGCATCGTCAACGTGACCCCAGATTCTTTTTCAGATGGTGGAAAATGGTTCGACCCTGAAAAAGCTCTTGAACACGCCAAAGAATTAGTCGCTCAAGGGGCTGGAATGTTAGATATCGGTGGAGAATCTACCCGTCCTGGTTCCACTCCAGTTCCTGCCGAAGAAGAAATCAAAAGAGTCGTGCCGGTTATTCGTGCCTTAAAAGAAAGCCTCGATGTCCCTATTTCTATTGACACTTGGAAAGCCGACGTCGCACAAGCCGCTATCGAAGCAGGAGTCGATATTATCAACGATATTACCGGTCTATTGGGTGACCCTCATATGGCTGAAGTTGTTAGCCAAAGTGATGTCGGTATCATTGCCATGTTCAATCCCGTTATCGCTCGTCCCCATCATGCTGGTAGCAAAATCTTCCCAAGTTTCGGAGGAGAGGGCGTCTTCACGACAGAAGAATTAGATCATTTTACTCGTCTGCCTATCCAAGATGTCATGACAGCTTATTTCAATAAGGTACTCGCTTTAACGGACGAATTTGGCATCGATCGTCAACGGATTATGTTGGATCCTGGTATTGGTTTTGGCTTAACGAAACGTGAAAATCTTCTTTTGATCCGTGATTTATCCAAGATTCACGGTATGGGTTTCCCTATTTTCCTTGGCGTCTCTCGCAAACGTTTTGTCGTTAACCTCATGACAGAAGCAGGCTTCAACTTGGATCCTGAAACAGAGGACGGCTTTAGAAACCGTGATGAAGGCTCTGCCGCCCTCTCTGTCATCGCCGCTATCAAGGGGGTAGAAGTCATTCGTGTCCATGACATCCACCACCATAAAATCGGAACGATCATCGGGGATGCTGTCCGTATGGCAGACGAGATCGATAATATAGACTTTGCTGCCTACCAAAACAAATAAGCTTAAAACGCACTATTTTATCCTATTGTTTTCTATTTACCCTAAATTTTTCCCATACCCAAGAGAATTGGTGGGCAAATTTGGAGGGATTTAGGACTAAACAAATAAAGCGTGGTAAGAACGACTAAAGTTCTTGCCACGCTATTTTTTATGAATCGTTTACCGTACCCTTTTAACGTCCATCTCAGTTTATGACTTGTTTACCCTATCCTTTTAACGTCCATCTCAGTTTATGAATCGTTTACCCTATCTCTTTAACGTCCATCTCAGCTAAAGGAAAAAGCTAAATCAAATGGAAAAGATGCGCCACAGCTGTTGTCACTAGGCAGAGGAAAATCCCCGTCACTGTTGGCACCCAGAAAGAAACCCAAGTCCAGTGATTGGAGCCTGTTTCCTTCTTAATGGTCAAAATAGTTGTCCCACAAGGCCAGTGGAATAAGGTAAAGAGGATAACATTCAGAGCCGTTAACCATGTCCAGCCATTCGTCAAAAAGAGTTGCCTTAATTGATCCAAGGAATCAAAATCCACAATGGTAGAAGTGGCTAAATAGCCCATCAACATACATGGTATAACAATTTCATTGGCTGGGAATCCTAGAATAAAGGCCATCAAAATGACCCCATCCAAGCCCATTAACCTTGCAAAAGGATCCAAGAACTGAATAAAGTGGGTCAAGATCGTTGCGTCTCCAAGATGCACATTCGCTAAGATCCAAATCACTAAACCGACAGGCGCAGAAACTTTTAAAGCCCGAGCCAAAACAAAGAGCGTCCGGTCAAAAATAGATCTGACAACCACTTGCCCAATACGTGGTTTCCGATAAGGAGGTAATTCCAAAGTAAAGGATGATGGCATCCCTGATAGAATCGTCTTCGACAGCAAGTAAGAAATCCCCATAGTCATAAAGACGCCTAGGAGAATAGCTGCCGTCAAGAATGACGCTGCCTTAAAGGAAGTGAAAAAGTTGACGTGTGTGCCGACAAAGAAAATGGAAATAACCGAAATCAAAATAGGGAAACGTCCATTACATGGCACAAAGTTATTGGTAATGATCGCTATCAATTGTTCACGTGGAGAGTCAATAATCCTTGCACCAGTCACCCCAGCTGCATTACAACCAAAACCCATACACATACTCAAAGCTTGCTTGCCACATGCCCCAGCTCGTTGGAAAGAACGATCCAGATTAAAGGCAATCCGTGGTAGGTAACCAAAATCTTCTAACAAAGTAAACATTGGGAAAAAGATCGCCATTGGTGGCAACATAACAGATACTACCCAAGCCACAACCTTGTATACCCCATCAACTAAACAGCCCCTTAACCACAAAGGCCAGCCCCATGCTAGAGTCCATTTGAGCAAAACTTTATGGAAGGCAAATAAAACTGTCGCAATCATATCAGAAGGGAAATTCGCTCCTTCAATGGTTAGCCAAAATACAGTCATCAAAAGGAGCAACATAATAGGAACTCCGGTAAAGCGACTCGTAAACAAGCGATCCAAGCGCCTATCGAGTAAATCATAGGCTGTGTTTGGAAAAGTCAAGGCACATTTAGCTATACTCGCTGCTCGGTCAATTAAGGCCTCTACTTTTTCTTGTTCATTGTCCGACAACATGCTTTGAAGATGTTCACGGACTAAAGTATTGGGTCTATAAGTTCCATTAGCTGTTTCTTCAACGGCTCGCATTAATTCTTTCAGCCCTTTGCCATGGTTGGCAGATGAAGCAATCACTCGAACCCCTAATTGTTGTTCTAACTGCTTGAGATTAACCTTAATGCCTTTACGTTCAGCTTCGTCCATTAAGTTGACACATACTACCACATTCTGGGTCAACAAAAGAATTTGTAAAACAAGGTTCAAATTGCGTTCCAAAGCAGTCGCATCACAAACAACCACAGTCACGTCGGAATCATTGGATTCAATAAAAGACCTTGCTACTTCTTCTTCTGGAGAATGAGCTGACAAGGAATAAGTCCCAGGTAAATCGACTAAAGTAAAATGAGCTGTTCGGCTATCATAATCCCCTTTGGCCACTTCAACAGTTTTTCCAGGCCAGTTCCCCGTGTGTTGATGTAAACCAGTCAAGCCATTGAAAACAGTACTTTTCCCCACATTCGGATTCCCTGCCAGAGCAACGGTATAGGCATGATTGACCTTTTCCCCTAGCTTTTCCTTATGACTCTTTTCTTCCTGCCAGAATTTACTTATCCCCAACTAAAGTCACCTCTATTCTTTTGGCATCTTTTTGCCGAATAGCAAAAACTGTTTCACGTACCTTATACGCCATTGGATCCCCACTAGGACTTGCTTGTAAGGCCTCTACCGGCGTCCCTTTTGTAAAGCCTAGATCCCATAATCTTCGTGTCATCGCTTCATCATGATGGATCTCCCCAATGATTGCCCGTTCATTAGGTTTTAGATCAGCTAAATACATGATCTCACTCCTTTTTATTAAAGCTACTTAAATTTTAAAGGATCTAAAAAAAGTTATCAATGATTTTCAATACATATAATTTTTGTAAGATGAAAATCAAAACAGGTACGATTTATAAACTTGACTATAGCAAGGATATTTAAAGCCCATTTATGAAACTGAGAGCTATTTTCATTTAAAAATAATTTGCAGTTAGTTTTTATAAGCATTCAAATTTATCCACAAATTTCACTCAACCTAAAATTTTTGCCTGATTTTTCTTGTAAAGATTACAAAAAAGGATAGTCATTGATCCCCCTCCCCAACATCGACAAACAACGTCAACTATTGGGCTCTGGCTCTATACTTTTTGATGTTGGTGAAAGAGACAGACTGTAGTCTGTCTATGCCATATAAAGCACAAAAATGACCGATTCTTTCGGATAAGAGTTACCTTCATCCGGGAAAATGCAGCGGGACCGCTGGGAGCCTTGGTCTCCCAGCTAGTCAGTCTCAAACTTGCTGTAAGCCTTTCGGCACAGCAAGTAATTCGCTTGACTTCCTTTTACGCTGCTCCCGATGAAGGACTCTTTCCTCCAGTTCGGTCATACTGAGCTTTCTATTCATCAGTGCTTGTTACATTCACCAACAACAAAATTTGACAACGTGCCTTTTTTTGAATGTTTTTCTTATTTCATCCCTAAAAGCTAAACTTAGCTATACTGCAAAGCTTTCTTTAGAGATAAGATAGGGCTATTGAGCGATCCCATTCGATCACATCACCATCATCATAGCTAATGAATATTTTTTCACCTTGTATAGTGACTTGAGATAACTTCACTCCATAATGCCCCGCTACAAAAGTACGTAAAGCTTCATCAGACACGACTTTTTCTGCTGGTTTTGGACTTTCTTCGGTCTTCCCAGCATCTTCAGCCGGCTTAGTCGTTTCGTTATTCTTTCCAGTCACTTCATCCTTTACTTTATCAGCTGTATCTGTCGTTTCATTTTCTTTCTTTGTTTCTTCAGAAGTGGCGTCTTTTCCTTTATCCTCCACTTCATCCTTCTTTTCTTCCTTCGTTGGCTTGCCATGATCCTCTGCCCCATGAGGTTGAACCCAAGGCGCAGGTCGATCTTCTGGATGGGTCATGACCCATTTAACGGTAGCGATAGTTTCCGGATCCAACCAATCATATGGAATATAGTGCAAATGATCCACGTGAGGCACGATGAATCTCGTTCCCGTATCCATCACTGCACTCCCTGCGTGCCCGTAAAGGTTTGCCGGATCTTTCAACAAGGCCGGTTCTAATTCCCCATCTTTCTTCGGTGCAATTTTGAAGACATAGTTTTTATCTAATTGGCTCATCCGAAATTCCGCAAAAGCTATTTGAGCAGTATCCATGTCTTCTTTTGCCATAAAGCGTTCCATAGCCCCATCTTTGATATAGTAGCCCTCTTTCCCGTTTTGAACAGCTTTACGGGTAAAGTTCTTCCACCAAAAATGCGTAGTCGTATCTAAATCATCCTCTTCATCATCATGGGATTCATCAGTTTTTTTCTCTTGATCTTTCTTACTATCAGCGCCTGTTTCGTCTTTTTTCTTATCAGAATCTTCTTTAGGACTATCCTTTTCTGATTCTTTCTTATCAGAATCCTTCTTGTTAGTTTCCGTTTCCTTCTTATCCGAGTCTTTCTTGTCACTATCTGTTTCTTTCTTTGGCTCGTCTTTCTTATCAGAATCCTTCTTTGGCTCCTCTTTTTTACCAGAGTGATGGTCTGGATCTAGTGGCTTGTCTTCTTTTTCAGCCTTTTTCTTTCCATTTGCCCTTACCCAGTTTTCAACTTGAGCCAATTCCCACTCTTCTAATTCTCCAAAACTGATGTAATGCACATGATCTTCATGGCGGGCAGAAAAGCCTGAATCATCTACCTCAATAATTGACTCTGGGCTAAAGACATAGTGGTCACTGGTGCTGTAAGCTTTTCCATCGAGCCCCTTGCCATAGCGTTTTATTTTCTTTCCAAAGAAATAACTATAAGCATTAGTTGGATCTTTCTTTTCTGAAGAAGCGTGTTCACTGTCATTTTTATGGTCTTCGCCGGATTGATGGCGTTTACCACCATCTCCATCATGTTCGTGCTTTTCATCTTCCCCTTGATGATCTCCGTCGTGCTCATGCTTATTATCAATTCCGTGATGATGTCCGTCGTGTTGATGAGTTTCATCTTTCCCATGATGGTCATCGTGATGGTGTTCATCAGCCGATGGGTTTGCCCCTGCTTGACCAGATTGGCCAGCTGATAAAACAGCTTCTGCCGCTTCAATTTCAATTTGATTGAGTTGGTCGAATGGAATGACATGGAAGTGGTCGCCATGCGGAATCACATAGCCTATCGCCGTCCGTTTAGTTACCTTATAAGGGTTAAAGACTAGCCCATCTGCTTCTCTATGCCGTTCTTTAACTGGCATCTTTTCCCAACGAGAAAGCGGGTTATCTAAACTTTCGGAAGGTTTTGCTGACGGTTTAACAACACTCGTCTTCTTCCCTACAGTGAGTTGTTTTCCATCCTTAGTTTTCACCACATGTGTTTTCTTAGAATGTGACTGACTGGTCATAGTTTGAGATGTTTTGGCAGGTGCTTTCCCAAGATAAGCATAAGCCGCAGCTAACTCTCCTGCTGATAAAGCTGACTTTGGCACGTAATGGAAATGGTCTCCATGAGCACAAATAAAAGCATCTCCAGCATCTTGGACGATAGAACCAGGAGTAAAGATATAGCCATCATCTGTCGTATAACGCCCACTAGCTTTCGCTTGTTGAACAGCCTTTTCTACTTTGCTATTCATTGCCTTGCTAACTTTTTTTCCATGTTTTTTACCATGACTGTGTTCTTCTTGTTGCTTCTTGATTTCTTCTAGACTACGCACATGAGTCGCTTTAGACGGATCTTTCAGATACAAGTAGAACTTATCCTTTAATCTGATGATAAAGCCATCCACATGTTTGCTCACCACATCTGCTTTATTCAATTGGTAGGACTTATCCTTTAGGACCAACTCTTCACTGATTAAGGCATCATAAGGAATCTTCCCATTATAATAGTGGAAATGATCGCCATGAGAAGTCACATAACCTTCTTTAGTGATTTTCACCACGATTTGTTCAGCTGAAATACCTTCTTCATCATTCAATTTGTCAGTTTGATCCTTAGCAGATAAGTGAGCTTTAGCCTTATGTCCTCCCTCATCTGTATAACGCACTTGTTGATTATCGTTCGACTGGCTTGAACAAGCACTCAGAGCTAAGCCACTCCCTAAGAGTAAACTAGTCACGCCAATCGCCATCAAGCGGGATGTTTTTCCTTTAATTCCCATCTAACGTTCCTCCAAATCCTGAGCAATCACTTCAAGATTGCTTTGTAAATTTTCTAAATAACTTTTCTTATTCTCCGGATCACGTTCAAGAGGATCCAAGCGTTTCACCTTAGCCCCTGTCGCATGAGCCAAAGTTTTAGCCGATTTAGGAGATGTTTGAGGTTCTGCAAAAATGGTCTTCACCTTATTTTCTTTGACAAAATCCGTCAATTCCCCCATCCGTCGAGAGTTGGGCTCAATATCATCAGAAATCCCCGCTAAACCTAACTGCTTCAAGCCATAGCGAGAAGCCACATAGGCAAAGGCCGTGTGTTGGGTCACAAAAGTTTTAGCCTTCGTTTTAGAAAAACGTTTAGCCATCTTAGCCGACAATTGATCTGCCTTATTGGCGAAAGCCTCCGCATTTTTTTGATAGGTCGCCTTGTTCTTTGGATCGATCTTACCTAACTCTGAAGCAATATGTTTAGCTTCTTTCCCAGCTAAAACAGGATCTAACCAGGTGTGGGGATCATATAAAGCTTTTTTATCCATCCCCTTCATGACTTTGACATCTTCTAAGCCCTCCACTTTTTGAAGAGGTAAGCCTTCAGAAGCTTCCAGCAATTTGACCTTTTCATCTTTAAAGACTTCCTTGAAATTCTTGGTCCAACTTTCTAAAGTCCTCGAATGATAAACAAATACATCCGCCTTACCGATCGCTGTCAAGTCCCCTGGAGAGGGTTCGAATCCATGAATCCCTTGGCTAGAATGAATCATCCTAACATCATTCAAATCTCCTGCTACTTCCTGAGTAATGGCATAAATGGGGTAAAAACTCGTCACAATCGACAAACCTTTAGTCTTTTGACTCGGCGCTTTTTGGCAACCCATCAAGAGAAAGATGCCTAATAAGCTCATTAAAGCCATCAAATAATAACGTTTTTTCATTTTTTCTCTCTTCCTTCCTTTTCCTCTTTCGATTTTTCTTCATACAGTCTTAAACCTGCTGAGGAAATCCCTAGCAAACTTCCTTTAGAAGCCCTAGCTCTTCCTTCGTCGAACTCCCTAGCTTTTCTTTCCTTCATTGAGAACCCATCAGCTGTTATTGATACTCTTAAGCTTTAACCAGTTTGTTCAATCAGCCCATCAGCCGTCGTTTCTACTTTTAAGCTTTAACTAGCCTGTTCATTCATCCCGCAAAGGATCAACAAATGAGCCTTTGTTCGAATATCGTTATTATTACGATTTAGAAAAAGCTAAAAAATAAATGGCCTAAAGCCGTCTGTTTACTAGTTCTTTCTCGGCCACTCCAAAGCTTTTCCGCCCTATGAGCTGACCCTCATTTCCCTGTTAAGTCCAATGTTGCTTACGTCGCCTCTCCGTTAAGACCATTTCGCTTACGTCTCCGTTCGCAAATCGTACCCGTTCTGTTTTACGTTTTCAACTTTACCAATCTCTCTATCCCCTGTCAAGCCTTTTAAAACAATTTGGCTAAAATTCTTGGTTCTCTACTTAAGCTACGCCATTAAAAGGGAAGAATTTAGATAAGCCTAACGCCAGCAATAACACTCCATCTTTAGCAATAACCTAAATCCCCCCAAAATTTATCCAATGCTCAATGGTGGACAAATTTTGGGGGAATTTAAGCCATAAAGGCACTTTGTCAAAGAATGCAGCAGGTCTATTATTTCAGCATCTAACCAGTAAAATACCCCCAAATCTTAGACCTTAACATCCAAGATTAGGGGGCAGTCATCTACTCAGGCTTTGTATCTTCAGGATGGTGTTCCAGCATATTAGCTTCTTTCCGATAGGACCTCCAAACGACATAAGTTTGCAACAAAGACAATAGTAAAAGAATCATCCCCATCAGTTTCAAGGTATAGTAGGCCAAGTAAGCATAACAATAAACCGATACCCCTACTCCTGACAAGAAGGCTAACACAACCATTAAATAATGGAAGAATTGCGTTCCTTTTTCATCCGTCCGAGTGATCACAAAGTCAAAAAAGCCAATGGACAATCCCTTTAAATTACCTGTCGTAAAAAGATTAGTGTAGGCTCTCCCATTAATCTTATCAAAAGCTATCCATTGCGTGGCTGTAATGAAGGCCAACACCATGGTCACAAGCGTTGCATGACCGATAAAAATACTGCTTCCTAAGATCAGAAAAGTCAAAGCTTCCAAGTAAAGGAGGCCTAAACGCCAAAAGCGAAAGCCTTGTTGCCGACAAGAAAATTTGAGCCACTTCGCCAGCAAAAGCCCCAGAACAAAACAGACCGTCGAAAGGAGCTTTTTCTCCACGGTTGGCCACTCTTTTTCAAAAGATTCAATAATAGCGAGAATAAGGTTACCAGTTTGTGCCGAAGCAAAGGCCTTATACCGCATATAAGTGAAACTATCCACCATGCCCCCGATAAAGGTTAATACCCAGCCGACAGATGGATGCTCATGAAAATTTTGTCGCATATCCCTCAACTCTTTCCTTGCCTTACTTTAGCATATTTACAAGCCTTTGTCTTTCTTTTTCATCCTTTCTTTTCAATTGAACTCATCCTAGTCCAAAAGACGTCATTTCTCTCATCTGTCCCTCTAACTTCCCCTTCCCTTTGCCTTTAAAACTCATCTGACCTTTTCCACTTATACCCCTACTCAATCTATGGTGAAAAAGATCATAAAACGCCTATATATCAGTCAAAATTAGCTATTTTTGTAGATATTTATTGATTGTTATGTTAGAATCTGACTAAAGAGTATGTGGATGTCTATAGCCTGCTTTGCCAATCCTATTCACCGGCACAATCAAGCTAAAGGAATAATCAGTAAAGTCGGTTTTCATAGTTGAATCACGTATGCTTTATTATATATCACCATTATAGGAGGGAACAAAATGAATAAAAGCCATCGTCCCGATAAGGGTGAACGCATTATTCGTTACTCTATTCGGAAGTATAGTTTTGGGGTAGTCAGTGCGGGGATTGCCTCTTTGTTTATGTTTTTCGGTAGCAACAGCCAAATTTTAGCGGATGAACCAGCAGGAGGCGCTGGTGAAGCAAGCGGTGTTGTCGCCAGTGATCCTGCAACAAGTCCAGCTACTACTCCAGCTCCAGCAGGAACTCCAGCTACTACTCCAGCACCTGCAGAAAAGCCAGAACAACCAGCAGACAAGCCAGAACAACCAGCTGCGTCCACTCCAACAGCGCCAATCAATGAAGGAGTCAATGCAACTGACCCGCAACCAACAGCACCTGCAGAAAAGCCGGAACAACCAGCTCCAGTGACTGCTCCAGTTGGGGAAAATCGTGATACAGCTACTACAAAACAATTAGCTGACATTGACTTGCCAGAATATGCTGGCACTTTATCTCATGATTATTTTAATGAAGGTGACAATGCAGTCCAAAAAGATCATGTTATTGATTTTGTTAAAGCATCCTTAAAAGATAAAGGGATATCAGACGATGTTACTTTTGAAGTGGACGACTCTAGCTTTAAAACTGCGGAGGGAAAAACAGCTGGCCCTGCTCGTATTGAAAACACTGGCGACATTACGGTTACCTTAAAGCAAGGCAACACAAGTAAAACCATCAAGGTAAAGGCTGTTTACTTTAGACCTCCTTATATTCAATGGACAAAAGACTTGACAGACAAAGAAACTCCAGCATCTAAACCAGATAATAAAGTGTTCTACAGTAAAGATGACCATGTTCTTTCAGAGCACACTAGTCATAATACAGGAAAGCTAAATGTTAAAGATCCTAACAACTATACATTAACTGAAGATCAAAAATCTAAATTGATTGGCGACTTCAAAAAGGTTAATACAAATTTAGGTTTAGATAACGCCACATTAAAGATGGATGATTTAGGTAACTTAACTGTTACTAAAGATAAATTGTCATATGTTGTGCCACGTGACTACTTCATCAGTGACTTTGGTTATGTTGAAGACATTATTGTCTTTGCCAAGAAAAAAGCAGATGGAACATATGAAGGTGTTCCATTAACTAAAAATATTGAAATCCCTATAAGAAAAGACGTTAAGTATAAAAATGATCTTTGGGGAGCAAATGGTACTGGTATTGGTAGAAGTGGTTTCCCTAGCGATCTAAAATTCAAAAAAGAAGATGGTAAGATTATTCTTTCGGGATCTTATAAAAGTAAAACCGGCAAACTTCCAAATCTAAGTCGTGGTAGATATGAAAGGTTCGGTAAATATGGTCTAGGTATCCATCGTGAAGATGGTAAGGATTATTACCAATCCTTCACCAATATCTTCAGAGTTCGTGTCTTAAGAACAAAATCAGGAACCGTCATCAAAAATGTGGATACCGATACAATTACTGAAGAAGAATTGAAAAAAGTCAGTGGTGTAGACTATGACAAATTAAAGAAATACAATGAACCAGACGATTCACTAAGTACGACTGATGATGATGTCAGAAATGCTATGAAAAAGCGCGTTACCGAAACTTTACAAGAAGTTAATAGTCTTGAAAGGAAAGTCGGTTCTCGTACATTCAAGTCTAAGATCGTTACTGATCAAGGTAATGAATTTGAAGAAGGCGGAGCTACAGCCATTTACTACACCGAAACCATCTCTGACACTTTAGTTAAGAACCCAGCTAAATTATCTGCAGAAGAACTTGCTGTGATCAAGAACAAAGTTAAGAAAGCAAATGAAGGACTTAATCTTGGTGATGATGACATTACCGTCGATGAATATGGCAACATTAAGATAAAAGTAGCTGATCCAAATGCTAAAGATGGTAAGACAGAAGTTACCTTCACTAAAAAAGCGCCTGTTGTAACCGCTAAGTACGATCCACAAACCGTTAAGCCTGGTGATACAAAGGAAGCGGATATTACGCCAAGCAAACCTGGCGATGACAAGTATAAATTCCCAGATAAGACTAAATTTGAATTACCTAAAGATGCCCCAGATGGCATCACAGTTGACGCTACAACTGGTAAAGTAAAATACACGGTTCCTTCTAACTTCAACTTCGGAAATGATGAGAAAAAAGAAATCACTGGTACAGTGCTCGTTACCCTTCCTGGTGAAGACAAGCCAACGCCAGTTCCTTACAAATTCACCGTTGAAAAAGAAAACATTACTGTTACGCCAACAAGAAAGCAAAACGGTGATGTTGAGTACACGGTTAAAGGTGAAGATGGTAAGCCTTATCCAAAAGGAAGCCCTGTCGTCATTACTAAAGCTGATGGCTCCCAATACACTGGAACTGTTATCGATGATAAAGGTACCTTTAAAGTTTCAAATGAAAAATTGCCTGATAGCGAATTGAAAGATCAAGATATCAAGGCACTTAAAGGTAGCGCTGCGTCAAATTCTGCTAAGACGACTGTTCCTGCTAAGCAAGTCATTCCAACTGAATTGATTACAGTTACCCAAGGCACCGATCCGAAGACAATCGATGGCAAGCCTGGTCTGAAAGTGAATGGCTTTGAAAATTATCCTAACGTTGATAAAGTAGAATTCGTATCGGATCCTGACACTAGCAATATCACTGAAGATGGCAAAGAACCTAAAGTGAAAGCCAAAGTGACCTTCAAGGATGGCACGACTTCTGAAGTCGAAATCCCAGTTAAGGTTGTAGCTCAAGATAAAGACACTTACGAACCTAAGTACGAAGACAAGACTGGTAAACCAGGTGAAGACGTCAAAGTTGATAAACCAAGCTTCACTGATAAAGCTGGTAAGCCAGTTGAAAAAGCGCCAGAAGGTACAACTTATGCATTAGGTAAAGGCGCTCCAGAAGGTGTCACAGTTAACAAAGACGGCTCATTAACCGTTAAGGTTCCTGAAGGTGCTAAAGATGGCGATGTGATCGAAGTACCAGTTGAAGTAACTTACCCAGATGGTACAACAGACACAGTTAAGGCTAAGGTAACCGTTGTCGATCAACACCAACAACTTGAACCTAAGTATGAAGACAAGACTGGTAAACCAGGTGAAGACGTCAAAGTTGATAAACCAAGCTTCACTGATAAAGCTGGTAAGCCAGTTGAAAAAGCGCCAGAAGGTACAACTTATGCATTAGGTAAAGGCGCTCCAGAAGGTGTCACAGTTAACAAAGACGGCTCATTAACCGTTAAGGTTCCTGAAGGTGCTAAAGATGGCGATGTGATCGAAGTACCAGTTGAAGTAACTTACCCAGATGGTACAACAGACACCGTTACAGCTAAGGTAAAAGTAGTTGAACAAAACAAACACTACGAACCTGAAACTAAAGACATCGAAAAAGAATTTGGTACACCTACAACAGAAGATGAAGTCATCTCTAACGTTACTGTTCCTGGCTTCCCAACTGAAGGTGAACAACCTAAAGTAACCATTGATGATCCAACTAAGATTCCTGATGGCAATACTCCAGGTGTTTATGAAGTCCCTGTTACTGTTACTTACCCAGATGGCACAACTGATAAGACTACCGTTAAGGTCACTGTCAAAGCCCAACCAGACAATGACAAGTACACGCCAGAAGGTCAAGATATCAACGTCAAGGTTGGAGAAACGCCTGATCCTAAGTTAGGTATCAAAGATCCTGACAAGTTGCCAGAAGGTACTAAGATCGAGTTCAAGACCCCTGTGGATACCACAACTGCTGGTGACAAGCCTGCTAAGCTGATTGTAACTTATCCTGATGGTACGGTTGATGAAGTGGACATCACGGTTCATGTGTCAGCTCCTGAAGTTGACAACAAGAAACCTGAAGCCAAACCAGAAGCCAAACCAGAAGCTAAACCTGAAGCTAAGCCTGAAGAAGCTAAACCAAGCGAAGAGCAAGCTAAAGAAACATTGCCTCAAACTGGTGAAGCTAAAGAAACCAGCTTACTTGCTCTACTCGTAGCTGCAAGTGGTGCTGCTTTAGCACTAGGCAAACGTAAAGAAGACGAAGAATAAGCAAAACGCTTATCCTACTTGTAAAAAGCAATTGAACAAGTAAATCTTCACTGAAGGGTGAACGTCTAATAGGCGTTCACCTTTTTTGTCTTGAAAAAAGGCGATTGATCATCCCTTCGTCCAGACCATCTACAAATAGCGGTCAGGCTTCCACTCACGCTAGCCCCAATCTATATAAAGTCTCTATCTATCTTTCGCACGGTAGCTACCGAGTGACAGTAGCCCTTTTATTCAGATAAAAGCAACTGCGGTCACTTATACAAATCCCCCCGCCTACAAACTCTCTCACCGTCAAGGACTAGCCTCCCTCATACTTTTCTACAGGATTCGATAAATACCCTTCCTCAAGCAAAAGTTTTCCCTTTATGACAGCGTTTACTATAAGAGCTATTGAAAAAGCTCAAGGCAATTGGTAGCTTAGCTTACCAAGTCCTTGAGCTTTAATTTTTTAATGGGTCTTAAAATCTCTTGAAATTTATCTAGATCATGTCACTCTCTATCGAAAAGCCCTACACTAAATCTCCTGAAATTTAGCTGGATCACGACCCTATCTATCGAAAAAACCTACACTAAACCCTCTGAAATTCATCTGGATCATTATCTCTCTACAAAATCCGTACCTATTCCCATCCCTTCTAGCCGTTTTTATTTCACTTCTTATCTCTTAAATAGGCCTTACAATTTATTTCACTTCTTATCGCTTAAATAGACCTTCGAATTTATTTCACTTCATACCGCTTAAATAAGCCTTCAAAAACTAGCGCTAATAGGCAGACAGCTGTTCCGATCCAGCAGAAATTATAGGTGTTTCTCGGATTTAATATGGCAGAGAAAAAGCCTGTACCTATTGGCATAAAGAGGATGGCCACCGTAAAAATAATCCCGAAGACGCGTCCTAAAAATTGGTTGTCGACATCTCTTTGCACAATAGAGAAAAATTGGATGTTAAAAATAGCCAAGAATAAGCTGAACAAGGCTGGCGATACCGCTAAAAGCAACGTATGGTGGAAGAAGAAATACAGTGGTGCGGACAAGACTAACATCAAGCCGGATAAAGCTAAAAAGCGCATCAAGCTTTTGCTGGATAGTTCTTTGTTCACAAAGCTCGACAGCATAGCGCCGATAAAGCCACCGATAGCCTCAGCCGTTAAAAAGCTTCCATATAGTTTATCAGAAAGGCCGGTGAAAACTTGACTGCTATAAGGAAGTAACAAATTATAGGCTGCTAGGAAAAAGTTGACCAAGGCAGAGAGGAGAATAATGAGAAAAACAGTTTTATGTTGGTAGACATATCGAAAGCCTATTTTTAGGTCATCAAAAATGGCAACAAGGCTCATCTTTTCTTTTCTGCTGACTTCCTCGTTAATCGGAACAATGAAGAAGAGCATGAGTGCAGCTAGTAAAAAGGATAGGCCATCTAATAGCAGTACCCCATTTATCCCTATTTTCTTATAGAAAAAGAGGGCGATCATTGGAATGGAGACTTTCACCATGGTACTGGTCGTTTCTAACAAAGAATTCAGGCGTGTGATGCTGTCTTGGCTAACAATTTCTTTGGTAAAAGCCTTATAGGAAGGTCCTGAAAAAGCATTCATAAAAGCTAAGAACACATTCGTCAGGATAATGGCATAGACTAACCACTTTTCAATAGATATCAAGGAAATCAGTAGGCAGGCTAGTCCACAGAAAACATTGCTTGCCACAAGTATTTTCTTCCTTCTAAAATTATCCGCGAAAACTCCTCCAAATAAATTAAAAAGGATCCCGATCAAACTTTCCAAGGATTGGTAAATAGCTACCAAGGATAAAGACCGTGGATTGATCCCCACAAAAAAAGTATTATTAGCGACATCAAACATGATATCTCCCACACGAGAAATCATCCTACTCGTGACTATCCATTGTATATTTCTCTTTTCTTTCTCCATAAAGCCTCCTTCATCCTTTTACTCTCCACTAATCTGTTTAGATAGTATGAGTTTGAGCTGATTATCCACAATATAGGCGCTAATATTCATTTTCCGCCCATTTAATTTATTGATTTCATTCCTTGTTTCAGAACTTTTCTCTTGCACTTGCTTAAATTCTTGACGAGATAAGACCCCTAAAAAGTCAACAGAGATATACACGCTTTCATCAAAGCACTCCACGATGGCTTTTTCATCCGCATTCATTCTAGGAAAATGCTTATAGCCAATTGCTTTAGGGTTAAACATCTTTTCCTTATAATAGTGGATTAAGTGATCCAGTTCTTCTTCTATATTTCCCTCACGGTTCAATTTAAAGCTTAGGCCTAGGTGCAAATCCCCTATTGTGGACGTAAAATCCAGCTGATCCTTAAATCGACGGATATTATAAATGAGATTGACCTTGACATGGTCTAACTGATAAAGCTTAAGGAAGTGTTGGCGCAGATATAAAAGTATTTCCGTGTAGACCTGCTTTGTGTCAGCTCGTAAGTAATTCAAGCTCACCACAGTCGTTTTGTCTTCTAAATGAGTCAAAATTTCGGCGACTTGCTTATCGTCTTGCCCGCTAAATTTACCCAAGTCTTTCTTCACATCTGCCAGTTTATTTTGTGCATACACTTCTTTGATATAGGAAGAATAGTTCGTCGTTCTTGGGATTAGCCCCAATATATACCTCTCTAAGACATCTAGGGAAGCTAGATCCGCTATGCTATGATCGATAGCGTAATGAAGTACAGCTTCCTGTTCGCTTTCTAAAAAAGCAAATTTATACAAGAGTCCTCTATTGTCTTTACTTTCTTTCACTAACTGACTGAGCTGTTCAGACAAGTCTATTCTCGCATCATCTACTTCTACTTTGGAGATATTGATCGGGGTATCAAGGACTTCAAAATGGTCTAAATCCTTGGACAAAACTGACCTGAAGGCCTCAATTTTAGACAATTTATGGATAATTTCTTCATAAGTCATCTGATTCTTTTCGAGATAAATTCTGCCTATTAACTGGCTATCAAAGTTCAGTGTATGATATATTCTAGCATAAAAAAAGCTAGGATAAGTATACTCAATTTTTCTCATTAAAGGAATATTCTTTAGCCTTACTTTATGGCTTAAGCCACTATCAAAGCCCCTATCCCTTATTTCTTCTAAGTCTTCCATAAAGCCGACTATTTTACGCACTGAAGAATTCACATAGACGTTTAAATGGTCTAAATTAAGCCCTAGCCTTTCTTCTAGTTCTAATACGAGTTCGATAGAATTCAAGGAGTTTAACCCCATGTCTAACAAATTGTCATCCAGCGTGACTTTTTGCTGCATGATCGTCTCTACTACAGCTAAAACTGTCTCTTCTAGCTTGTTTACTTTCGTTTGACTTTTTTCCCTTACGAAAACTTTCTCCAAGAGGGCTTTCTTATCTATTTTCCCACTACTTGTCAAAGGGAATTCTGCCACATGCGTCAACTTAGTAGGGACTTTATAGGAAACCATCTCTTTTTCCAATTTTTCTCGCAAATGAGCTATCTTTTCCCCTGTATAAAAAAGCATCAGCATATTGTTTTCAAAGATCACTTCTATATCTCTAGAAGGATCATTTATAATGCTAGCAATAGTCGAGCGAACTTCTCCTAATTCTAACCTAATACCAAACAATTGGATTTGATGATCTCGCCTAGCTTTATAGATAAAGACATCATTATTTTTTCCAACCACATCTCCTGTATGATAGAACAATTCCCCATCTATAGCTGTAAATTTTTCTCTTGTCTGACTTAAATCCTTATAGTAGCCATCAGTAACACCAAGCCCTCCGATCAACAATTCGTCATTCACTATTTTCAACTGAACTCCAGGTAAAGCTTTCCCAATTGGGACTTTCTTATTCAAATGTTCAGCCTCAGTCATGTCTTTTGTATTAAAGTAGCTGGCATAAACGCTTGTTTCAGTTGGTCCATAGACATTAATCACCTGAACTTTATTCAGCTTTTCATGGACCAAGCGCAATAATTCATACTTAAATTCTTCACCTGCAATCATCAAATATTTCAATCTATCAATTTGATCTAATCCTTTTTGATGGTTATATTTCAGTAAAAGACCTAATACAGTTGGCGATAAGGCAACATGTGTGATAGAAAAGCGCTGGATCAAGCCAGGTAATTCTTTGTAGAAATTCTTGTTCTTGACCGAGTAAACATAGACACTCCCAGCATGATATAGAAAGCCAAACAGTTCTGTGATGGAAACATCAAACGTATTTCGAGTTGAAAATAAATAGCAGTCTCCCTCCTCTACAGGAGCAAAAGACTGACAGGCCTTCATGATATAATTTAAATTTTTTCTCGTGGCACAAACTCCTTTAGGTTTACCCGTTGTCCCAGATGTATGAATAATATAGGCTAATTTATTTTCACGATAGTCTATCAATTCGTCTTCATCCGCAAATACCTTGCGCACATCCAAGTCCGACTCTCTGTCACTCAGATAAATACTATGTGGGAATTTCTCCCTAATTACTTCTATTTCTTTTTCTGGGGCTGTATGGTCTACTGGGACATAAACTTTACCGGCTTTTAAAATACCATAGACGATGGGTATCATCTCATAGCGATGAGGGTAATTGACCACTACATAATCTGACTTAAATTTTAACAATGCGCTAGCTAGCTTATCAGATAGTTTATCTAACTCGTCATAAGTCAGGTCCTTGTCGTCTGAAAAAACAGCTATTTTCTGAGGATGTTGAATCACATTAGTTTTTAATTGTTTGATAAACTCACTAGACGATATATGTTGATAAAAACGATGGTATATCTCTCTAATAATTTCAGGAGAATAGCCCCAGTAACGCTTATATTCTGAACTGATGTGAAAGATCTTTTTAAAATCCGAGAATGATTCTCCTCCACATTGTCGGAATCTTTCCAGAACTTTTTCCCAAGCTTTCTCGCTGTACTTTTCATACAGGCCGTCATCTTCAACTATTTTCACTTTAGTGGTCAAGATATTGACGATTAATCGGTCAACGACATCCTTATAGTCTTTATTATCCACATTCAAAAAATCCTCCTTAGCTCCCATCATTATCCCTCCTTTTCATTCTACATTTAATGTCAAAATTTCTCACTAGATGACTTTCTGCTATGATTTTTATTAGTCTAACATAATATTTCTTTTCCCTAACATATCTTTATAGAATACTTATAGAGCTTTCATAAAAAAAAAGAATGGGCTCCTCTAGAATACTGCTGACCTTTACAATAAAGAAAGAGAGGATACCCTCTTACCACAATCGAGCGAAAAAGTTCCATGATAATAAGCTCGCCCCTTTTGACGGCCACTATCTTTTGCAAGGTCAACAGATCACGGATAAATAAGCCTCCTCCTTTTGACGAGACTTATTTTTTTGATGCTTTGTAATGAAAGCGAATAACTTATGTTATGAAATGCCTTTCTTTTTTTATTTATTTAATCTATACCTAAAAAACACTGAAATATATCGACAAGTTCTTTACTATCTCTTATAATCAAAGTCAAAAGTCGAAAGAGGTGGCTTCATGAAATTACAACAACTCAAATATATTATTGCCATCGCCGAATGTGGTTCGATCACGGCAGCCGCCAAAAAATTATTGGTTTCTCAACCTTCTCTGTCCAAATGTGTTTCAGAAATGGAAGAAGAAATGGGCATCACCATCTTCAATCGTAATAATCGTGGGGTGTATTTATCCGAGCAAGGTTCTAAATTTTTAGCTTATTCTAGGCAAGTCGTCGAGCAGGCCGACCTACTCGAGAGCGAATTTAAACACAAAGAAAAAAGCAAGCGTGTCTTTGCTATTTCAGCACAGCACTACGCCTTCGTTGTCAATGCTTTTGTCGATTTAGTCAAAGAATATGGCCGAGAGAAATACGAATTTTCCTTACGTGAAACGCTAACTTACAGTATTATCGAAGATGTTAAAAATTATCGGTCTGAATTAGGTGTTCTCTTCTTAAGTAATTTTAACCGTCAAGTGATTCTACGTATCTTGGAAAGTGAAGGCCTAAGCTTCAGCTCTCTGTTCGTGGCTAAACCTCACGTTTTCGTGAGCCGTGATAATCCGCTCGCTAAGCAAAAGTCTGTCACTTTAGACGATTTAAAAGCTTACCCACGCCTCACTTATGAGCAAGGAATTAACAACTCTTTCTACTTCTCGGAAGAATTGCATTCCACTGAAACTTCTCTAAAGAATATCATCGTCACTGATCGGGCTACCATCTTTAATCTCATGATCGGTTTAAACGGCTATACCATTTCCTCTGGGATTTTAAACGAAAACTTGAACGGGTCTAATATCGTTGCCATCCCCCTTATTTCCTCTGAAGAAATGGAAATCGGCTATATTTCCCCCCAAGATCGCCCTCTCAACGACATCAGCAAGAGCTACATCAAGCACCTTCAATACAACATTACCCACCCTGTGCCCTAAAAGCAGAGATCGCTTTTTGTCACTAAACAGGTCTATTGAACAGGTCTACTATAGGGCAAGAGAGTCTCTCACCCAATTTTCTCCATAGGGTCGAACCTTCTTCGCTATAAATCTAGATCGTACAGCTCCTTAAAAGTCAGCTTTATCCTCAAAGCTTAGTGTAAAAGCATCGTCCGTTCTCTGCTATAACTAAAAGGAATACCAAACCATAAAAAATAAATATTAACACTAATAAGCTCCACTTGTTATACTATGAGTCAACAAGTGGAGTTATTTGTTTATCTAAAAAAAGAACATAGATTAGGAGTGTTAAGTTATGAAAACAAGTATTATTGGTTACCCTCGAGTGGGTGGATTACGTGAATTGAAATTTGCGACTGAAAAATATTTCAAGGGTAAGATCACTCAAGAAGAATTAAAAGCTACCGCAAAATCTTTGCGAGAAGCGAATTGGCAAGTCCAAAAAGCAAGTGGTTTGGATTTAATTCCTTCTAACGATTTCTCTTTCTACGATATTTTGCTAGACACCGCTAACCTCTTCAACATCATTCCTCAACGCTACACTGACTTAGGTTTGTCAGAACTTGATACCTACTTTGCTCAAGCTCGTGGTTATCAAGGCGAAAAAGGGGACGTTAAGGCTCTTGCCATGAAAAAATGGTTCAACACCAACTACCACTACATGGTTCCAGAAATCGAAGCAAACACCAAGATCCAATTACAAGGGACAAAGCCTTTCGATGAATACCATGAAGCTAAAGCATTAGGTATTGAAACGAAACCTGTTATCGTCGGTCCCTTCACTCTCTTGAAATTAGCTAAAAACCACAGCGACAGAAGCCTAAAAGATTTAGCCGAAGACTTGAAAGTGGCTTACTCAGCTTATCTTGACAAATTTGCTCAAGAAAATGTCAGCTGGTTGCAATTCGATGAACCTTACCTCGTTCATGACGTGGATTCTGATGACATAGCCTTGTTAAAAGACTTGTACAATGAAATCTTGCGTCATAAAGGCCAAAGCAAGGTCTTGTTACAAACATACTTTGGCGACATCCGTGACTGCTATGCTGATGTTTTAGACTTGGCTATTGATGGGATCGGTTTAGATTTCCTAGAAGGGGTACAAAGCTTATCCCTCGTTGATAGCCACAGTTTCCCAGAAGACAAGATCCTTTTCGCTGGTTTGATCAACGGGAAGAATATCTGGAAAAACAACTACCAAAAAACTTTAGCTGTTTTAGACCACTTGAAGGAAAAAGGTATTACTAGCTACCTATCCACTTCTTGCTCGCTCTTGCACGTGCCTTACAGCTTAAAACATGAAAACAAATTACCTGAACATTACAAGGCTCACTTTGCTTTTGCTGAAGAAAAGTTAACTGAATTGAAAGAATTGAGCCTTTTAGCTGACAAGGACTACACAAACGAAGCGACTTACCAAGCTAACCAAGCCTTGTTTACAAACCGTCCAGACGCTCACGATGAAAAAGTCGAACAACGTGTGGCTGCTATCGACGACAGTTACTACACTCGTTTGCCTGAGTTCTCCGTTCGGGAAAAAGTGCAAAAAGAAGCTTTCCACTTGCCTCTATTCCCAACAACTACAATCGGTTCTTTCCCTCAAACACGAGATGTCAAAGTTAACCGTAAGGCTTTCCGTAAAAACGAAATCACTGAGGAAGAATACAAAGCTTTCAACCGTCAAAAGATTAAAGATTGTATCGCTCTTCAAGAAGAAATTGGCCTTGACGTTTTAGTTCATGGGGAATTCGAACGTAATGACATGGTGGAATACTTCGGTGAACACTTGAATGGCTACCTCTTCACTGAAAAAGCTTGGGTTCAATCTTACGGTACCCGTTGCGTGAAACCGCCAATCATCTGGGGGGACATTTCTAGAAGCCAATCCATCACCGTTGAATGGTCTGAATACGCACAAAGTTTAACCAAGAAACCTGTTAAAGGGATGTTAACTGGTCCTGTGACTATCTTAAACTGGTCCTTCCCTCGTGAAGATATCTCTGTGAAGGAATCTACTTTGCAAATTGCCTTAGCTATTCGGGATGAAGTATTAGACCTTGAAGCTCATGGGGTGAAAATCATCCAAGTGGACGAAGCCGCTCTCCGTGAAAAATTACCTCTTCGAAAGAGCGACTGGTACAAAGAATACCTTGACTGGGCTATTCCTGCCTTCCGTATCGTTCATTCTGGTTGCCAAGAAGACACCCAAATTCACACCCATATGTGCTATAGCGAATTCACTGACATCATCCCTGCTATTGACAACATGGATGCTGACGTGATCACTTTTGAAGCTTCTCGTTCTGACCTTCAAATTCTTGATTCCTTACAAGCTAACCACTTCCAAACTCAAGTAGGTCCTGGGGTTTATGATATCCACTCTCCACGTGTTCCTTCTCAAGAAGAAATCGAAGACCAAGTGCGAAAGATCCTCAAAAAAGTTAAAGCTGAAAAGCTATGGATCAATCCAGACTGTGGACTCAAAACTCGGGGTGAAAAAGAAACAACTGCCAGCCTGATCAACTTGGTCAAGGCAGCTGAGGTGATCCGCCATGAGTATACAAGATCTATTTAAAGAAAAAACCGTCTTATCGTATGAAGTTTTCCCGCCTAAAAAGCAGGCGAAAAACCCAAGTTCTATTTATAAGACTTTAGACGTGTTGAAAGACCTTAACCCCGATGCCATTTCCGTTACCTACGGGGCATTGGGGGCTAAGAACAACACCGAAACCTTTAAAATCGCCAAAACAATTAAGGATTATGGGGTGGAAAGTATCGTCCATCTCCCAGGGATAGAACTAACTAAGGCTGATGTTTTAGAAAAATTAGACCAATTAAAGGCCTTAAATCTCCATAACATCTTAGCCTTACGAGGAGATTTGCCAGAAGGTGATTTCACACCTGGTGATTTCCGCTATGCTTCTGACCTTATCTCCTTTATTAAGGAAAATGGGGACTTCAATATCACAGCAGCCTGCTATCCTGAAGGTCATGTGGATTCTCCTAACATCGTTGAAGATATCAAGAATTTACGGATCAAGGTAGAATCCGGGGTGGATCATCTCATCACCCAGCTTTTCTTAAACAACGACCATTTCTATCGTTTTAGAGAGCGTTGTGCCTTAGCTGGAATCAACGTGCCAATAGAAGCAGGGATCATGCCTGTGACAAACAAACGGCAAATCGAGAAAATGACCAGTCTTTGTGGGGTAGAATTGCCTGAGAAATTTATCAAGGTCATGAACCGTTACGAAGACGATCCTATCGCTATGCGAGATGCAGGGATTGCTTACGCTATTGATCAAATTGTCGACCTCGTGACGCAAGGGGTAGATGGGATTCATCTTTACACCATGAACAACCCTTATATTGCTAAACGGATCTTCGAAGCTACCCATAATCTCATCGATCATCGGGCTAAAGTCATCGCCAACAAGAACTTGCCAAAAGTGGCACAAATATAAGCCTTTACAGCAAGTGAATCTTGTAGGCACAGAGAAGCCTATCCCAAAGTCCCTGTTTCTTCAATCGTCAAGCACAAATAGATTATTGACGAATAGATAGCAAAAGGAACAGATCTCTTGACAAAGGATAGGCATTCTCATATCGAAGAATTCTCTATCGATAGCCCAAATGTGGTAGATTTGCTCCTCGCTTGATCCAGATCGATCAGCAAATCACCCTCCTTAACTTAGTGAGCTAACTCTATGTGCGGAAACTGTATTGGCTCAGCTGGACTAGAGCTTAAAAACATCCATCTAGTTTTGACTGTTAGCACTCCATACATTAACTCCATGTGACTACTACACACTTTCCATTTATCGTCCCAATACAGATACTCCCCATTTCTTTCCGCACAGCTCAAACTTAAAACCCCAGACTTATTCGTCTGGGGTTTTACTTTTAGGATGAAATCTTCTCTTTAAGGGATTTTCCCAGTCGTGAAGTCCGGCTCTATACTTTTTTGTTGTCAGCAAAAGAGACAGACATTTGGCTGTAGATGTCATATAAAGCACAAAAATGACCGATCCCTCTTAACATTCTCCCTTAATTTCTAGCCTATCTTTCAGCACTTGAATTTGGCGTTTGACTTCTTTTGGACTTGGCCCTCCCATAACCGTTCGTTTAGCGAGACAGTTTCCTAGATCAATCGCTTGATAAAGATCCTCTTCAAATAAGGGGCTGACCTTTTGGTAGTCGTCTATCGACAAACGATCCAAAGTCAGATCTTTCTTGATACACTCTCCCACAACTTTTGCTGCGAGATGGTGGGCATCGCGAAAACTTACGCCTTTTTCCACTAGATAATCGGCTAGATCTGTCGCATTGAGATAACCTTCTTGCGCTGCTTTCAACAAGCGGTCTTCATTGACCTTCATTGTCGTCAACATCCCCGCACTGATCTTCAGACTTTGTTTTATCGTATCAATGGAGCGAAAAAGGCTTGCCTTATCTTCCTGTAAATCCTTCGCATAAGATAAGGGTAGACCTTTTAAGAGAACATAAGCTTGACTCATATTTCCAATCAAGCCTGCTGCCTTCCCTTTAATCAATTCCGCCATATCTGGATTCTTCTTCTGTGGCATAATAGAAGATCCTGTAGAGTAAGCATCATCAAGGCTAATAAAATGGAAAGGTTGGCTAGACCAGATAATTAATTCTTCACACAGTCTAGACAAGTGTACCCCTATAAGCGCCAAAACACTTTGCAATTCCAAGACATAATCCCGATCACTCACCGCATCCATAGAATTATCCATCACCCCATCAAATCCTAAAAGATCAGCCGTATACAAACGATCAATCGGATAAGTCGTCCCTGCTAAAGCACAAGCTCCTAGTGGGGACTGATTCATTCTTTTTTTAGCATCCTTTAACCGGTCAAGGTCTCGAAGCCCCATGAAAGCGTAAGCCATCATATGATGTGCTAAGGTAACGGGTTGGGCAGCTTGTAAGTGCGTGTATCCTGGCATTAAGCTTTCCACATGTCCCTCAGCTACTTTTATTAAGCTCTTGATATATTCCTTCAATAAGGCAATTATTTCTATAACTTCTTCTCTTAAGTAGAGCCTGAGATCTGTTGTCACTTGGTCATTCCGACTTCTTGCCGTATGCATCTTTTTAGCTAAGGGGCCGATCTTTTGCATCAGCAGATTTTCAATCAGACTATGAATATCTTCTTCATTAGCCCCTCCCTTCAAGTCCCCCTTTTCGAGCTCTTGAACTAAGCTTTCTAAACCCTCTACAATCTTTTTCGCCTCATCATCTTCTAGAATATGGCATTTCCCCAACATCTTGACATGGGCAATTGAGCCTTCTATATCCTGTTTCGCCATGCGTTGATCCACTGCCAAAGACCGATTAAAGTCTTCAGCAGCTTGATCTAATTCACCTGATAGCATACCAGTCCATAACTTCATTAGCCCACCTTCCTTACTTGTGCATAAATTTTTGTTGCTAAACCATAGAGATTGATAAAGCCTGTTGCATCTCCTTGATCATAAACCTCGTCCGCCTCAAAACTAGCATAATCTTCTTGATATAAGGACTGGTCAGCCTCTATTCCATACGGTAGGATACTTCCCTTGTAGAGCTTCAAAGTAACAGTCCCCGTTACATTTTCTTGACTAATCGCTATAAAGGCATCGAGCGCCTTTTTCATTGGGGTTAAGAGCTTGCCATTGTAAGCCAAGTCCGCATAATCATGGGCAAGCTTTTGTTTATACTTGAGGAGATCTGGGTGAATAGTCATAGATTCCAGCTTCTCATGGGCAAAATGCAAAAGACTAGCGGCCGGATTTTCATAAAGCCCTCTAGATTTCATCCCAGCAAGACGAGATTCAACGATATCATCAATCCCTATCCCATTACGTCCTCCGATTGTATTCAAGCACTGCACCAAAGTCACCGGATCCATAGTTTTTCCATCCACAGCTACCGGCAAACCCTGTTCAAAAGTCAACTTGACATATTCTGCCTCATCTTCGCAAAGTTCTGGAGGTGTCACCCACTTGAGAACTTTTTCTAATTGGGCTGGCTGGGAGGCTTTTTCTAAGTCTAAACCTTCATGTGAAATGTGCCAGAGATTTTCATCTTCAGAATAACTCGCCTCATTGCTATCTGTCACATGGATCCCATGAGCTTTCGCATAGGCTATTTCTTCACTTCTGCCCTTTAATTCCCAAAAACGCCATGGGGCAATCACTTTGATTTCAGGCGCTAAAGCCATGATCGATAATTCAAAGCGAATCTGGTCATTCCCTTTACCTGTACAGCCATGCACAATCACTTGACAATCCTCTTTTTTAGCTACTTCCACCAAAGCCTTAGCAATAGCTGGTCTTGCCAAAGCCGTCCCCAACAAATAGGCATTTTCATATTTAGCCCCAGCTTGTAAGGCAGGAAAGGCAAAATCTTTGAGAAAAGCTTCCTTCAAATCCACGTTATAGAACTTACTTGCCCCTGACGCAAGAGCCTTAGCTTCTAAAGCTTGTGGATCCTCTATCTGACCTAAATCACCAGAAACACAGATGACTTCCTGTACCCCTTTTTCCTTCAACCAAGCCACCATAACAGAAGTATCCAATCCTCCAGAATAGGCCAAAACCACTTTATCTGCATGCTTTAAACAATCGAATTCCTTATTCATTTTTATTCCCCCTAAGCTCTTTTCAAATCTCACAAATGTATTATGCTGTGATCGCTAAGAAAGGATGTGTGTGCTAGCCTGTATCAAAAAAAGAGCCTCCGCCCACTAAAAGGGACGAAAGCTCGTGATACCACCCATCTTTATCTATTCCTCACAAAATAGACCTCTTCGAGTACAAACATACTCTAACTCTATAACGGGAGTGCCCGTATCGATCTCTAAAAAGTCGACCGATCTGTTCCGAGGTACGTTTCAATTGATCCTCACTTGTCTTCTTCCACCTCACAAGACTCGCTGTTAGCTCAAATCAATCTACTCTTCTCTTCATTACATTCTACTGAAATTCGATAGAGCTATACTAATCTACTTTTAATTGTTTGTCAAGCTTATCCGCAAAAAACTTTTCTTCCTAAAATTTCAAAAGAGAGGAGCCAGTCCCAAAGTCTAGAAACTGCTTAAAATTTTATCGTTAAATCTTTGCTGTTAAAAGTCAAAATATCTCATTTATATGATTGACATTTTTATATTTGATGTTACCATATGACTATCAGAAAAAAGTTGAGTGAAACGGTAAATAGGATAACTAGCGCCAGCATTTTATGTCTAGCTAATCTAGTTATTTTTTATCTACTAGAAGACAGAGCTTCTTATAAGAAAGATATATGCTTACTACTTGTTCCTTTTTTGAAGAATTAAAAAGCTCCTCCCCTCAATCAGCTGACACTAGTCCTATTCTCATCACCACTTCTCTTGCCATCGCTCGCTTAACATCCCACTAATAGATAGGAGAATTTTATGGATAAATTACATTTAAGAACTCATCTCGCTCAATTAGGTAATAGGAAAGATCCTGTAACAGGCTCCATCTCAGCCCCAATATATTTATCAACTACTTATGCACATCCTAGTATGGGACAATCAACCGGATACGATTACACTCGGACGAAAAACCCCACTCGAGCCACTTTGGAAGAAGGGTTAGCCTTACTTGAAAATGGTAGCCACGCCATCGCTACCAGTTCAGGAATGAGTGCCATCCAATTAGTCTTTCAATTGTTCGAACCCGGAAGTCAATTCTTAGTCTCACGAGATTTATACGGTGGAAGCTACCGCTACTTTCAATGGTTAGAAGATAAGGTTCAAGCAAAGTTTTATTATTTCGATAGTATGGACGACTTTGAACGTTTAATTAACGATGATATCACAGCAGCCTTTGTCGAATCTCCTACCAATCCACTGATGAAGGTTTTTAACCTCAAGGATTTGGCTAAACTCACTCATCAGCACCAGGTCTGTTTGATCGTGGATAATACACTCTTTACCCCATTAAGGCAAAAACCATTAGACTTAGGCGCACAAATTGTTGTCCATTCTGGCACCAAATTTTTAACAGGTCACAACGACATCTTAGCCGGTGTCATCGTGACTAACGTTCCTGAATATGGTGAAAAATTAACTTGGTTAGCCAATACTACCGGCCCGACTTTATCTCCTTTTGATTCTTGGTTATTTATCCGTAGCTTAAAAACCCTCCCTTTAAGATTTGATCAACAAGAAAAAACGGCTCAAACACTAGTTGACAACTTGAAAGAATGGCCAGATATTAAAGAAGTCTTGTATGCTGGACAAGGAGCCATGCTAAGCCTTCGCTTGAAAGATGAAAGTTTGGTCGCTAAATTCATCAACCATTTAAAACTCTTTACTTATGCCGAAAGTCTAGGTGGCGTGGAAAGCCTCATCACCTATCCTACTACCCAAACCCATGCCGATATCCCTAAAGAAGTAAGAGAGTCTTACGGTTTAACGCCAGATTTAGTTCGACTTTCTGTTGGTTTAGAGGATGCCGAGGACTTATTGAAAGATCTCGCTCAGGCACTAAAACTATGTCAGCAATAAACTTATCCATCGTCAATTTGGCTTAACATTAACTTGGTTTAGCTTCAACTTAGCTTAACGGCAACTTGGTTTAAGATTAATTTGGCTTAACAACAACTTACCTTAACGTCAGCTTGGCTTGTCGTCAATTTGACTTATCGCTAGCTTGGCTTAACTGCCAAGAAGGAGCACTAGAAGCGTGGATACATCTCCGCTTCTAGTGCTTTTTATGCATATTCTACACCTGCTTTATCTAACACATAACAAAGTTTTTCCCTAGCTGAATGTGAGGCGCTAGTTCTGTGTGCCTTGTACATCATCTCTTCCCCGTTAAACAAACCCCATAACTCACGCATAACCACTTCTTTCTGAATTCATTCGCTTGCCTCCTTTCAAATGGTCTGAATTTATTTCGGACTTTTTCGGACTAAATCTGACCACGCACAAATCTGCATAAAAATAGCACCCCTCTATTGAGTGAGTGCTAAATGATTTCTTAGGTTAAACAATTACGTAGCTAAGTACGCCTCTGTCCTAGGGAGGGTTCAGAAAGAAGAGAGAGGATTTCTGTCCCCTCCCTAGGAGAAAAGACGCTTCTTGAAATTTACCGACAATGAGTTGACACATACAACATATGATTTTTTGTTGACAATTATAAAACATTAACATACAATTAACAACAAGCAACTACATATAGTATTTAGGATAACCCCCCCAATTGGCAAAAATTAAATATCATTCGTAAATGATTGAAGTGACTTTTTTTAAATTAATTCTCCGTAAATTTCAAGTACAAGTTAGCCACCCACTAAATTTTTCACAAAGGGAGAGCTGTGGCTTTGAAGCAGAATAATCCTACTAGATCATATTG
>NZ_QXPZ01000041.1 GCF_003664595.1 Atopobacter sp. AH10 | reverse complement strand
AGAGCCTTTGGTTTAGCCATTAAAGAAGCTCGATTGAAACGAGGTTTAACTCGTGAACAAGTGGGAGCATTGATTGAAATTGACCCACGGTACTTAACTAATATTGAAAATAAAGGGCAACACCCCAGCATACAAGTTCTTTATGACCTTGTATCGTTACTTCATGTTTCCGTTGATGAATTTTTCTTACCTGCTAATAACTTGGTAAAAAGCACCCGACGATTACAGATAGAGAAATACATGGATAGCTTTACAGACAAAGAACTATCCTTAATGGAATCTTTAGCCAGCGGTATCAACGAAGCAAGAAACATCGAAGACTAATTAAAAGAATCCATACATAACGGAAAGAGCCGATAAAATGAGATTGTATTAATCTCATTTTATCGGCTCTGCGTCTTTGCGTCTGGCTCTGTAATCACAGTTACTTTGAACTGCTTTATTTCAATTAAATTTTCTTGTCTGCATTTCGGACAATAGAGGGGGAATTTTTTTAATTCAGTATCTTCCCTTATCTTTAATCGTGTTTTATTTCCACATACAGGACACAATATCCACTTGTAGTTTATAATAACTATCTCCTCCTTTACACTTTAATTCAAATCTTTATTAAAGAATATTTCATCTTATTTAACAAGAAACCATATTTATATAACAACATAAAATACACTAAGTTATTTTATTGAACATATATCGTACTTTATCTATCCTACTATTTGGACGACGGGGCTGGCAAACAGGTTCACCGGTAGTAACATGGTACCCTTTTAACTCTGTTAAACAAACACTACGTCCATTTGTAAAGAAAGTTAAATCACTACGATATTCTTGAATACATCGAGCAGGGATTTCTCCACTAAGAATGACCTCATTATTTTTCAATTGAGTGTCTACGATGTTCGCACAATATTTAGGAGCATCGTTGTATGCTCGTGAAAGATATTCCTGTGGCGCATAAATTTTAAAACTAAGATATGGCTCTAACAATTCTGTTCCAGCTTTTTTTAAGACTTGTTCCAATACAATAGGAGCAAGCATTCGAAAATCTGCTGGGGTACTAACAGGGCTATAGTATAAGCCATACTTAAAACAGATTTTACAGTCCGTCACATTCCAACCATATAATCCTTGTTCGCAACCATAGCGTATCCCTTCCATAACTGCATTTTGAAATGATTGATTTAAGTATCCAAGAGAAACCGAGCTCTCATACTGCATTCCACTTCCCAACGGAAGCGGTGATACAGATAAACCAATGGAAGCCCAGAAAGGATTTGGCGGCACTTCGATGTGAATGGTATATTCTGCATTTTTTAACGGTCTCTCCATATAAATGACTGTAGGCTCTTTTAGTTCTATCTCCACATGATACTTTTCTTGCAACAGTGCACTAATCACTTCCATTTGTACTTTCCCTAAGAAAGAAAGTATAATTTCATGTGTCGTAGAATCCACGTAATATCGTAGAAGCGGATCACTATCTGAGATTTCCAAAAGGGCATCAAGCAACATTTCTCTCTGTTCAGGTTTACTCGGTTCAACAGTTGTTTGTAGTAGAGGGTGCGGATTTTCAATCTTTTTTCTCTGTGGCAATAGTTTTGTATCTCCAAGAACACTATTTAACTTCAAAAACTCATTTTGCAAAATAACAATTTCTCCAGAATAAGCCTTATCGATTTTACATAATTCACCATTTATTGAAGTATACATTTCTGTAATTTTTATTTTTTCCTTTTCCGATATTCTAACCGAATCTCGTAAATGTAGTACTCCACTATAAAGGCGTATATATGCAAGACGTTGTCTTTTTTTTGTATATTCAATTTTGAAAACATTTCCGCAAAGTTCAGACGGACCTCGATGTGTTGATGAATAAAATTTATTAGTAATAACTTCTATAAGGTTATCAATCCCTATATTACTTTTTGCACTTCCATGATAAAGAGGGAACAGAGAACAATTCTGAAATCTTATGCTTTCCTCTTGTTCGAGTTCCAATGCTTCTAATGATTTACCGGACATATATTTCTCTAAAAGGTCATCGTTTCCCTCTATTACCGTATCCCATTGTTCAGATTCGGTAAAGTTCGTCACACACATATTAGGATACAGTTCTACCTTCTGTTTGATTACAATTTCGGCAGAAAGTTTCTCTTTAATATCCTGATAAACCGTTGATAAATCAATTCCATTTTGGTCAATCTTATTGATAAAAAAGATTGTGGGAATCCCCATTTTCCTAAGTGCATGAAATAATATACGAGTTTGTGCTTGTACGCCATCTTTTGCAGAAATCAGTAGAATTGCCCCATCTAAAACTGATAATGAACGATATACTTCTGCTAAGAAATCCATATGTCCTGGCGTGTCTATGATGTTCACCTTCGTATTTTCCCACTGAAAAGAGGTTATTCCTGTCTGAATTGTAATTCCTCTCTGACGTTCTAAAAGCGTATTATCCGTCCTCGTTGTACCTTTGTCCACGCTTCCTAATTCTGTAATCGCTCCACTGTTATATAATAAGCTTTCTGTTAAGGTAGTTTTTCCTGCATCAACATGAGCTAAAACTCCAATATTAATAATTTTCATGTGATTTTCCTCCATTCAAAAACCCAAAAGGGCATAAAAATCCCAGTGATAAATACTTTTATCACTGGGATTTTTATGCATAACCATAGGTATACAAAGCATACAGATATTCTCTGGATACTTTAGAATCACATGATAAAGGTATTCTTAAACTGGGTACAAAAAACTAAGCCCTCCTAAAAAAGGACATCCAATTATTTGTTCCCACTATCAAATTGACAGTTTATTTAAGAATACCTTGCCGCATATTTATTAACTCCTTTTAAATAGATACTTAAATAATAGCACGTAAGAGCATATTTGTAAAGGAATCTCCAATTTTTTATCAAAGAGAGTACGTGATTACAAAATAGCTGTAATAATGTACCAATATTTGTTATTCTATAATCTTCCAATTACTCCCGTTCTTTTCAAGTACCAAATCAAATTGAGATACCTGCGTTGCTTTGGTCTGCTGGTCGATATACTCCACTGTCAGCGATACCGTGACTTGATTATCCTTACGATTGTGAATAGGATTTACCAGTTCTTGAAAGATGTACTCTTTTCCGATTGGTTTTAATATCCCGTCATTCACATAGTAGGAAAGTTCACTGGCTGTCGCTGTAGGATAGAGCTTGAAGAACGTCGTTAAAAACTCATTGATTTCATTGGTTGTAATGGAATCAACCGTCCCCTCACTTTCAATGGCTTTTGGTTTATAACTTGATTTCTTAGGTATGTTGGTAATGGTCGGATTCTTAACCAGTACCATATTTCCAGAACCATCTACATAGACACTCACTATATAAGCAGAGTGGACGGTCTTTGTATTTTCTCCCTCTGTAATGAGCTGGTCTACACTGTAGGTTACATTAAACTCATTGTCGCCAGTTGGCTCTACCGTCCATATCTGAAATCCTCTTACAGAAGACGATACAGGAATATCTTTGCGTACTGTATCAACATTGAGAGCTTGAAGTTCATCTGTCAGATAGCCTTTTAGACTTTCCATTCGATTATCAATGGACTTATCGGATTGCTCCCATGAATAGTAGACTTTCGCAAAGTTCTCTACAAAATTTTCTACATGATGAGTATCAACGTATTCCTTTTCTATGATAGTTGTTTCGTGAATAGTATGAGTATCTATAGCTGTAAAGTGCTTGAATATCGCAAAGCTGAAACTAAGCCCTAAAAGTACCCACAAGGCAATCACAACCTTTTTATGAGGATTGACCTTATAGTAGACACGAGGTTTCTTTTCCTTTGGTATCTGTTTTTCTTTATTCTGATTTTTTCTAAATTTCATCATTAAATCTTCCTTTCTCATTGTTTGATTCGTCCTGCTCCCACTAAATGCTGTTGCCAGTAGGGGCTTGTTAAGTCGGCATAACCGATTGGGTCGCCTGCATGAAACATACGGTTATTGCCAAGGTATATCCCAACATGAGTAATATAA
>NZ_QXPZ01000040.1 GCF_003664595.1 Atopobacter sp. AH10 | reverse complement strand
CACCATAAAATTAGGATTTGTACGACTTAAGCTCGTTATTGGTTGGGGAATTCAGGATAAAAAACCACTCTCCCGAAGAAGAGTGATTTTCTCTAAAAAATTTACCAACAACAAAATTTGACAAAGTGCCAAAGAAAAAAGCTCTGGATTCCCCAGAGCCTCTTGTCTATTGAAAATTAAGCTAAAGCTTTTTTAGCTGCTTCTGCTAAGGCAGCAAAAGCTTTTTCATCATGAACAGCTAAATCAGCCAACATCTTACGGTTTAAGTCGATACCAGCAACTTTCAAACCGTGGATTAATTTGCTATAGCTCAAACCGTTGAGACGTGCAGCAGCGTTGATACGAGCAATCCATAACTTACGGAAGTCGCGTTTCTTTTGACGACGATCCCGGTAAGCGTACATATAGGATTTCATAACTTGTTCTTTAGCTGTCTTGAACAAGAGATGTTTAGCGCCATAGTAACCTTTAGCTAATTTTAATACGCGTTTACGACGTTTCCGTGTAACTGTTCCACCTTTAACACGTGCCATGTGATAATTCCTCCTCGAATACCTCTTGGGTGATTACTTCATATTCGCAACAAGTTGTTTGATCCGTTTCATATCTGAATGAGATACTAAGCCAGATTTACGCAATTGACGACGTTGTTTCTTGGACTTGCCGTGGAAACGGTGGCTCGTAAATGCGTGATCGCGTTTCAATTGGCCACTTGCAGTTTTCTTGAAACGTTTAGCGGCACCTTTGTGAGTCTTTTGTTTTGGCATGAGTCTTCCTCCTCGATTCCTATTCAGTCTTTGGTGCAAGCATTAGGAACATGCTGCGCCCTTCCATTTTCGGCTTGGTTTCAACAACAGCCACATCGCTTAGTTGATCAGCCATCCGTTCGAGTGTTTCTCGCCCAATATCCTTATGGGTAATGGCCCGACCTCTAAAGCGAAGCGAGACTTTTACTTTGTCTCCCTTGGAAATAAACTTGCGTGCAGCCCGTTCTTTTGTCTCAAAGTCATGATCATCAATGGACGGACTTAACCGCAACTCTTTAATGTTGATCACTTTTTGATTTTTTCTGGCTTCACGTTCCTTTTTCTGCTGTTCATACCGATATTTCCCATAGTCCATGATCCGCGCAACTGGCGGTTTGGCGTTTGGAGCTACCAATACTAAATCCAAGTCTCGTGATGCGGCGATAGTAAGTGCCTCAGACTTACTTTTAATCCCTAATTGTTCTCCATCGGCATCAATTAGGCGTAATTCCCTAGCGCGAATACCATCGTTAACCATCATATCCTTAGCTATAACTCTCCACCTCCATTTTATTTGGGAAAAAAGCAGAAAAAAACGAGTTCTTATCGGAACCCGCCTAACTTCATCAACATCAAGCCCACCTCAAATGGTGGATCTTCTTGATATATTAGCCCATGGACTTAGTCAACATAGGCGAGAAGCGGGTAGCTTCTGCTTCTTTTCATTTCAACTATTACATCTTATCTGCTTTACTTGCCCCTGTCAAGGCATTTCGACACTTTTTTTATAAAAATAGCCTTTTATTGTGTTCAATTCCTTGAAAATTTGTTATATTGGTATCGTATTAATCAGAAAAAGGAGAATGAAAATGATTTCAGCTGTAGACTTACGCGGTGGTATGACATTTATTCAAGGCGATAAATTAATGCGCGTCATTGAAGCAAGCCACCACAAACCTGGTAAAGGCAATACCGTTATGCGGATGAAACTTCGTGACGTAAGAACTGGTGCGATCACTGATACAACATTACGTCCTGACGAAAAATTCGAACAAGCCTATATCGAAAACAAAACTGTTCAATACTTATACGAAATGAGTGGAACTGCTGTATTCATGGATATGGAAAGTTACGAACAATACGAAATCCCAACAACAGCTATTGCTGATGAAATGAAATTCTTGTTGGAAAATATGGAAGTGAAGATTCAATTCTTCGGTACAGAAGTTATCGGGGTTGAATTACCTACTTCTGTTGTATTGACTGTTGCTGAAACCCAACCTTCTATCAAAGGAGCTACTGTAACAGGGTCTGGTAAACCTGCTACTTTAGAAACTGGTTTAGTCGTTAACGTTCCTGACTTTATCGAAGCTGGCGAAAAATTAGAAATTGCTACCGCTAATGGTGGTTCTTACATGCGTCGTGCTAAATAATTTCTTTTAACAAGTGTGTTAAAAAGCCCTAACCCCTGCTTGGCTCTGGTTAGGGCTTTTTTTCTATACTAACTTTTCCTATCCAACTTAAACAAAAAGCCATTCTAGTCTAAATCCCCGTAAGCGGTCGATAGCCAGGTAGATTGCTTATTATTTCGGATTATTGATTACTTTTAGCCAACAACTAGAGCTTTTAGAGAATTGGTCATCTGTTCAACAGCCATGGCACCGTTTCGAGCCACGATCTCTCAACTCGCCAGCCTCAAACAAACTGTATAGAAGCTACGCTTGCAACAGTTTGTAATTCATTGGCGTGCTTAACATGGCTAACAGATGCCCATTCTCTTTTGGCTCTAGTTAAGTAAATATCTATTTAGGTAACCCTCCTTAACCCTCCTATGAACTGTGGAAATGTACCTGGCTATCGACCGCTTACAAATCCCCTAACTCATAAGCATTTTATTAGTCGGGAAATTTAGGATCTTAGGCTAGTGTGTCAACAAGCTAGATAGGTTGGGCTAACTGTAAAAGCAGTCACTTCCTGCTCAAAATCGGCTTTCGGGGCATGGAATAAACTATTCCAAGCAGCCCCCTCATGAAGATCCCGCCCCAGCTGTACAGCTATAACAATGATTGGCTGTCATAATTTGACGATTGGCTATATCTTCTTTAGTCACATCAAAAATGGATTGATGCAAGCCTTTTATTTTTATCCCAAGTGCCAGGTTAAAATCACAGTCGTAGAGGCTTCCATCGTGGTTCACAGAGAGCATACTTCGACACATTAGCTCTGGAACTGTCACTTCATTAAAGGCATCATACAATCGCTCTAGATAGCGTTCCATATTCCCTGAACGATCCAACCATTCTCCGAAACGACCAATTGGACAATTGGTAATCGAAAAAAGTTTGTTGAAAACAATCCCGTATTCCTCTTTTAACTTCACTCGGTAAATAGCTTCCAAGTCATCTTGACTAGTTGGTAACAAAGCCCCTGAAGGATTATAAACCAAGTTTAACTCTAAGCCAGGATCTACCCCATAACCTAGATCATTCAAATGCTGTAAAACTCTTATAGAGTCCTCGAAAACCCCAATCCCTCTCACTCGATCAGTTCGTGCCGCCTCATAAAATGGTAAACTAGCAATAATGGTCACCCCATGTTTTTTAAGGAATTCTGGTATTTTTTTATATTCTTCCTTGTTGTAGACCGTTAAATTACTCCTAATCATGATTTTTTGAGCATATGGCGAGGCTTCTTCTATAAGATAGGTAAAAACTTGGCTTAATTCTGGAGCTCCACCGGTTATATCTAAAATCTTGAAATCAAATGTGCGAAAGACTTTTAGGCATTGCTTTGCCGTTTCCAAAGTCATATCTTCGTCTCTCTTTGGGCTACAGGCTAAATGGCAGTGTTTACAGGCTAAATTGCATTTTTTGGTCACATTGACTTGCAAGGTATCTAGCTGATTTTTGGCTCGTAATTTTTGACCTAAATGTTCATGAAAAAGAGGAACTGCCTTCTGAAGACTATCGAAATAGCTCATAAACTAAAATTCCAATTCGTCACTGAGTTTTTTCATTTGCGTGCCAAAAGCTAAAACGGCGCCCCCTGTAATAGCACTAGCCACATGAACAGCTTCCATCATTTCTTCTTTAGTATAACCAGAATCCAAACAAGTTGTCGTATAAGCTTCAATGCAATAAGGGCAATGGACAGCATGGGCAACTGCTAACGCAATTAGAGATTTTTCCCGAGCGCTTAATTTCCCATCTTGGAAGACAGCACCATAGTAGGACAAAAATTTATCCCAATATTCTTTATTAAGTTGACCCAGTCCGCCTTTTGAAAATTCTTGCAAATCTTTGTGTTCAAAATAGTCGCTCATTATACTCGCTCCTTTTCTCTTCTTTCTTTTATTCCCATCAATCATTTGCTTCTCTTCTGATCAAAGTAAAGACCTAGACTTCCTACTCCTTAAACTTTAATGGTAGATCTGTTTGCACCGCATAAGTCATCAATGAATCGTCAAAAACTTTCACTTTTTCATAGCCTAATTCTTTCAAAATAGCAAAAGTCCAACTAGCCGCCACACCAAATCCACAATAGGTAATCACTGTAGACTTACCTTTTAATAAATGGCTAAATTTTTCTTCTAAAACTTCTTTAGGCAATAATTTCCCTGTTCGTTCGTCCGCTAATTCGCCATAAAAAACATTCACTGCTGTAGGAATATGCCCCTTACGTTCTTCACCAAAAGGAGCTATTTCTCCTTCATATTGAGCTTTAGGCAAAACATCTAAAAGGGCAACAGACTCGTCCTTTTGCGCCGCTTTTACTTCCTCTAAAGATGCATACAAGTCTTCTTGTCGGCTTAATTCCAATTGGCTCTTCGGATAGACTTTCACTTCAGTCGTCACTGGTCGCCCTTCAGCCAACCATTTTCCTAATCCGCCTTCTAGAATATATACCTTTAGAAAGCCCTCTAAAGATAATTGCCAAGCAAATCGTGCTGCCCACATATCTGCCTTATAATCCGCCTTCACTTCTGCCCCCGAGTCATACACGACAATAGTATCATCAGCTTTTAAACCTAATTGCTCTGCTTGATCAATAAAACGATCGTGATCGATGATCGTAAAAGGGGTTAAAGCTTTCTCATCGGAAAAACGTAATTGGTCTACAAAAGTTGCTTTTGCTAGATGAACGTCTGCGTAATGAGCCTCACCACTTTGAATGAATTCTCCATCCGGATCAGCGAAAAATATAGTAGCGTCCAAAATTCTTAGATTAGGGTCTTCTAAATGATCGTTTAGCCATTCTGTTGTCACAAATTTCTTCATCTTTTTCAGCTCCTCATTTTTTCTTGCCCAGCTCATATCTTTTCTGAATGACTTCAACAGCTTCTCCACTACGGAAAAGATACTGACAGAATTGCATTCTTATTAAAGTTCTTATTATTCCCTGCCGTCTAAAACGTCTAGCAGATGTCTGAATGGTCAGCGGAGCGACCACAGGATAAACTTTTCTTTTCTTGGCTCGAATAGAAAAATCGTAATCCTCCATTAAAGGGTAATCCTTAAACCCCTTCATTTGCTCATAAAAGACTCGGGTCATACACATGCCTTGATCTCCAAAAGCAATCTTTCGATGTCTTAAACGCCAATTGGATCCCCATTGAACCAGCCAAAGTAAAGGATGGTATTGATCAAAATTGATCGGAAATGCAGCAAATGGATGCTGAGCCAACAACTGTTCAATCACAGGTAAAGGATTGACCTTAAAGGATGAATCCATGTGATAGAAGAATAGGATATCTCCTCTACTATGTTTCACCCCTTCATTCAGTTGAATTCCTCGACCAGGCTGACTTTCTACCACTTCATAAGACAGGTCTTTCAATCGTTCAGCTGTCCTATCCTTGCTTCCTCCGTCCACAAGAATGACTTCATAAGGAACATTCCCCTTAAATATTTCCAAAGCTTGATGAAGGAAGTCCACTTTATCTTCTTCATTTAAGACTGGAATAATAATACTAATGATAAGTCTCAGACCCCTTCCTTCCTGTCTTTTCTTCATATATCTTACGTAACAAGGCGATGAGGACACTTAGGGCAAAAAGAATGAGCAAAGCCGTGACCAAAAATTTAGCCCCACCCGTCAACATGCCTCCTACATAAGAATAGATCACTGTTGCGGGTAATTGTCCGATACCTGTTGCTATAAAGAAATTCCAGAAACTCATTGACGTTAAACCAGCCGCATAGCTGACAATATCAAAGGAAATGAAAGGCAAAAGACGAGCAATAAGGATCGTTTGTTTCCCATAACGAGAAAAGAATTGCTCAATAGCCTCTAAACCTTGCTTGGTCGTAAATTTGATCACAACATCTCTACCCAAAATACGTGCAATATAAAAGCATACAGCAGCGGCCACCATGGCACTTGTCCAAGATAAAATAGCTCCCTGCCACCAGCCAAACAAATTGGCATTCGTCAAAGTAATCAAGAAAGCTGGTAAAGGAGCAATAACTGCTGTCAAAATCATCAATAGGAAAGAAATGCCTGCAGCATATCCCCCATAGGACTGAATAAAATGACGAACCTGATCAAAATCCCCTGTTGAAAACATGTGGAAGACTTTATTCATCCACTCATGGATACTTGGGACAAAAAAATAAAGCAAGATGCAGATGAAGAATACACCGATTAAAGCGAAACGTTTGTTATTATTCCGGCCTTGACCATATTTTTTATCTTCCATCCTTAAACTCCTTTTGCTCTAAAATTGAGTAGACCTCGCCCTATAAGTAAGACGAGGGCTACTACATTCAGCCATTATAAATAGACTAGCTTGATCATCGACTATTTTTTATCTGTTAATTTATAGCCATCGTATTCTTTGGTGCCATCATTAGCATTCGTCACATCTTTGTAACCTTTATCGACTAATTTTTGGGCAATGACGTTAGATTTATTGCCAGAATAGCAGTAAGTCAAGATTTTCTTGTCTTTGTCAACTTTCTTGTATACGTCTTTGATCTTCTTGTCAATTTCATTAGGCGCAATATTGATAGCTCCTTTTAAGTGACCTTGATTGTAATCATTGGTCATCCGTGCATCAATAATGTAATAGTCACCAGTATCTACTAATTTTTGGGCTTCTTTACCCAATACATATTTAACTTGTGTTAAGTTTTTATATTTGTAGCTCTTTACACCTTCTGCATTGTAAACCTTGGTAAAACCTTTAGATGTTAAGATCTTTGCAGCTTCTCCACTCTTCTTACCAGAGTTACAGATGGTGACCACATTCTTATCTTTATAGCCTTTGATTTTCTTCACATTCTTAGCAAATTCATCAATCGGCATGTTAATCGCCCATTTTACATGGTTGGCTTCATATTCTTCTACAGAACGTACATCAATAACCAAGTAATTTTCTTTTTGCTTGTCATCCCCAAGATATTTGTCTAATTCTTTGCCCTTCATTTCTTTAACTTTTGCTTTAGCAACTTTCTCTGTTTGCGCTTGAGAGCGATAGTGATGAGCTGCATAGCTAGGCGTACTTGTAGCTAAAGATAATGCGGCAGCAATAGATAAAGTAGTCAAAACATATTTATTCATTTTCATGTTTGTTTCCTCTTTCCTTTATTAATTAGACTTCCCATTGTTGAATAACTTCCGCTCCGCCATGGATAGCAAAATCCAGCAGTCGAAGCACCCCTTGTTTTTGCCTTTCATGTTCACCTGGATGTTCCGAAAAAGTATGTCCCAAAGCAAAGGGACTCTGTAGACATCTAGGTGGCCTTGAGTGGACAGAAACATTAGGTAAATGAATCATTGCAGCAGTTCTAATTCCACGACTTTCGATTTCTCTTTGTAATAACCCAACGGATTGATGACAAATATATCAGCCCGGTGACAATAAGGCGATATCAACTCCTAAGTCCACAAGCTGATCAGCGATTGCAGGAGCTGTTCTTTTCATGAGGACTCCCACTTGAGGAATATAACCCATCAAGCCAAAATGTTTAGCTGAAAGTGAGCCAATCACACCTTCTTTTTCAAGTTCTTTTAGTATTTCGAGGGGAAAAACTAAATTAATATCCTTTTGTGCATCCCTTGTATCATAGTGTTCATGGTTGACCACTAAATCTGAATAATTCACATCATTTGGAATAATTCGATAGCTGGGATCACCTTTTTTACATTCAAAAGCTGGATCGGTTTTTAAACGAACGCCAGCAGTCGTAATAAAGGCTACTCGAGAATCCGCCAAGCCCTTCGTGACTTTCGCAATTGTAGGGGGTGTCTTCATTTGAACCACCATATGTTCAGCAATTTTGCTGATCAAAAACTCTTTAAATCGACCTTGCCTCTTTGCCACAATCTCACCCCCTTTCCCTGTAAAGCCTTTATTTAAAATAATGCTCAATCATCTTTAGAAAATCATCCGTCAAATAGGAGGAAATGACTTTGAAACTTTCTTCATTAAGACCTAGCTTTTCAGCTTCCTGATATTGAACATAAGCCATAGCACACCAAGTTATCCCTCTCAAACAGGTAAATTTCAGATATTGCTCTAATTTTCTTCGATCAACTGGAATTTGACTCACCGCATTATAAGCTTCTAGGAACTCTTCTATAGCCTCTTTATCATAGAGATAGTCTGTTTTCCACAAAGTTGTTGTCGGAGCAAGGAAATGTGCTAAATCCTGTTCCCTCTCCCCTATTATCGGTTTCTCCCAATCAATGATATAAGAAGGTCCATCTTCATTGATTAAAAAATTGCCCGCATTTAATTCCGTGTTAATGATACATGGATTTTTCAGTCCTATATTCATATCGTAATTTTGAAGTTGCTCCAGTAAGGCTTTTATCCGAGCTTCTACCTTCTTATCTTTCCCTGTCCAATCTTGATAGTGTTGAAACATCGTTAAAAACTCATCATACATCACAGCAAATGGCTCCTTAGCTTCCAATAAACCATGGCCTTTTGGAACAGGAACATTGTGAACCTTAGCCAATAAATGGGCAGCTTTTAAAGAATCTTTTTGATAATCTAAGGGTCTACCCGGTAAAAACTCCTCGATCAAATAGTCGAGGTCTGTATAGTTCAAGTCATGATATAAGCCCTCCACACGAGGCGTCACCAAAGAAGGCTCTAAAAGTTTCAAAGCCTGATATTCATAAGCTATTTGATGGTCTAGATGCATTTGTGACCCCAAGGCTACTCGAAAAATTTTCCGCCCTTTATCAAGCACAAAATTAGCATTATATTCCCCCTGAGCTAAAAAAGTGGCAGTAGGATCATTGGTCAGCAAACGAACCAAATCTTCCTTGGTATCCACATCGTGAATCAATCCAATAGACCCCAGCTCAAGAGATAAATCACTTGCCTTTTTTAGAACTTGTTGATAAACCGTTTCTCCTCCATAGTGCTTTAAGGCAAAAATTTCAGGATATAGGCTTGACATACCAATCAAACCATATCCTCCATCAGCTGTTGGGCTAATCACCACATCATTCTTGGTTAAGGCGGTAAAGGCCTCCTCCATGAGTTCAGCAGTCAAATCTGCTAAATCACTCCCGATAAGAAGCACTTGCTCATAGCCATCTTCCAATGCTTTTCCAATGGCAAAGGCCATTCGATCGCCTAATCCAGCGTCAATTTGCTCGTAAACTTTCTCCTGATCTAATGGCAAGAAATCTTTTAACTGATAAGCTTTACTTTGACTAGTCACCCAAAAAATGCGATCAGCCTTTACTCTTTTAGCCTCTTTTACATTCTGGCAAAGCAATCGATAACTTAAGGCCTGAATTTTTAAAGGAGGCAAAAAATCCCTTAAACGACTTTTCGTCTCACCCAGTAAAGGGAGACGAGTAAAAATAATGATGGCTCGTTTCATAAATCCTCCTTTTCTCAATAAAAAAAGCCTGCCTAAATGCAAGCTTTCCCTTTTATTTTTCGCTTCATCTCTAACATCTAAGGGACTAGGCAAAGCACATCTGCCAAGAAAAGAATAAGCTCAAAATATGGAATAAGCCGTTCGCAAATAGGGATTAGCTCTTTGTTCGTTCCAGTTCGATCCATTCTTTTACATGGTCAATTGCCCTCTTCCTTACTCGAATTCTCTACTCTCTTAGAAAAACAAGTGATCTGATAGACATTTCCTAAAACACATAAAAATTGTATCATAGCTTTTGCTTCATTTCAAAAAGTTTGCTTCATTTAATTGAATATTTTATCATATAACTTTCGAATTGTTCTAGCTTTCTTTTAATATATAAGTCACTTTGACTTAACTATAGTAAAAGATCCTTTCCTTCCATTTTCTAGCTCATTATTACGCCTCAAATGCTTCAATATCCCTCATTTTCAAACCTTTAATCGAAAAAGAAATATTAACAACAATTTTCCTTATACACGGCTAGTAAACGTTTGCATCAGCCCTATATAGTAGTATTTCTTATTACCCTTTGACTTGCTCACTAAATTATTATATTTATCTATTTAATATGTCAAGAAACTTTATTAGAGATACGAATAATTACAATCGGTGTTTTCCTTATTTCACCCAGTCACAGACAGCTAGCCAGCAAGATTTAAGTAAAAAAATAAGTGCCCACTCCAGCTCTTCTGTTGGAGAAATACACACTTTTTCTTTATCTTTATCATTGCCCCTTTTTTCACGACGCTTTTTACCGCTTTATTCCTTTCATTGTCTTCTTATTTGTAAATATATTCCCTCTTCACTATACTGTATAGGAAAGAACTATTTATAAAAAAGTCAGGTGATCTCCTTGAGCCAAATGAGGCCAACTACTAAACACCCTATTTTACGAATTTTGGCGCTTATTTTTTTAATCCTTGCAAGCTACTATATTTTTAAAATCTTTACGCCAGAGCAAGTTCGGCATTTAATTTTAGATTCTGGGTCTTATGCAGAACTTATCTATCTCATCTTATGGACCTTTCTACCAGTCGGATTTTTCCCTGTGCCTATCCTAGCCTTCGTTGCAGGAATGGGATTTGGTTTAGTGAAGGGCTCCCTTTTGACTATTTTGGGCGCCATGCTCAATATGACCCTAATGTTTACTATGGCAAGATACCTCTTCAGGCAACCAGTCCAAAACTTCCTCTACAAACGTTATCCGCAAACTAAAGATATTCTTTCTTGCCACAAGCGACGTTTACGAATCGCTCTAGCTTTAGCTCGTATTATCCCACTCGTTCCTTATAACATCGAAAATTATGCTTTCGGCCTGACTGATATAAGTCTCTTTGATTTTCTTTTCATTTCACTTTTTACCATCATTCCAGGGACTATTATCTATGTGAATGTCGGTGATAAAGCCCTTAAGCCCAATGCTTTCGAGTTTGCTCTTTCTATCGTCCTCCTTGTCCTTTTGTTTGTAGGGACTTCCTTTCTCACCAAGTATATGAAAGAAACAGACAGCGAAAAAGCTGAACGTCTTCGTCAAGAAGAAAAAGAAAAAGAGCATAAGATAAAATAGTAAAATAAACCCCATGGCTAGAGAACAAAGTTATTCCTCTGTTCTGAAAAGCCATGGGGTCTTTTTTACTCTAGCAATTAGAAAACATCGGATCTTTGACAAAAGTCTGTTAATTGAGTGAGATCCAATAAAAAAGTACGTCAAATCAAGCTTATCAAAGCTTAATAGTGACCTACTTTTTTCATCTTTATAACTTTTGCCCTAGCCCCCTGTTTTATCTCATCAGCCATAAAGCCATCCCATAGTAAATGATAAAAACTATATTCGTCCAGCCTCCACGAATAAGGATGTGAAAACCCTTAGGTAATTTTCCGACAACTGGAGTCAAGGCCATTAAACAAATGGGGGTAAAGAGGGCTAACCATCTAGGAAAAATTGTAGCGCCGAGTCCAATAAAACAAGTCAGCCCGACATTCGCTAATCCCATCAAGATGAATAATAACTTGGCTTGTACTTTCAAATAAGCTAAAAATGTCTCAAAAGCTTCTGCTACTTTTAAACGAGACAATAAGCCTAAATAAGCACAATGACTATGATAGGCTCCTCCGCAACAAATTCCTACTGCATTCAAGCTAAAAATACCTATAGCCATATAGCTCCAAGAGGGCTTAGCGATCAATAAGATATGCGTAAAGCCAATGATATAGAAAAAAGCTGCTATAGGCCCAATTAAGCCTCCAATATAAAGCCGACTCACACTTACATCTTTCATAATGGCAACAATAGCATCAAGGCCTTTTCCCTCTTCATAATCATTTTTGTCATAATACAAGAGCATATCCCCAAAAAACATCAAGATCGCTCCAACAAGTCCTATAAACAAGCGATTAATGAGCACAATAAGTCCCTCCTTTTATTCTCTATCCAACAAGACACAGCAATTTTTAGGTCGAGAATGCGCTTAGCTATTTGGATCATATAAGAAAATTTGCTCAAAAGTCAACTATCCTATCATAAAAAAATAAATAGGCATTTAAAAAACGAAAATTCTTAGCAAATATTAATCATCTTTACTGTCATAAAGTGCTATAGTTACTTTGTAAAGCGGTTTCATTAGTCAGTCAGATGAAAATGGGTTATCATTCAAGTCATTCATCATCGCTTAGGCAGACACAAGGAGGAAAAAATGGATCAAAAAAGTTTTTTGACGGATATCCGCCTACATCTCATTTGTTTATTTATTGTAGTGGTTTCTGAAACCATAGGCCTTATACCTTTTGATTTTGGTATTGTCAAATTCAAATTAATTCCTATGCTCTATGCTTTATTAATCGGCATCTTCATCGCACGAAAAACTTATCAAAAATATGTGACTGATGAAGACATGGCAACTTCTGGTGATTATGTGAGTGTAGCTTGCCTCTTCCTCATTGCTTATATGGCAACAGCTATCGGTCCTAATATCCATACCGTTATCAAAGCAGGTCCTGCCCTTCTTTTACAAGAACTAGGGAATTTGGGGACGATCTTCATTGCCATCCCCATTGGTATTTGGGTATTTAAAATGGATCGAACGGTTATCGGTAGTGGTTTTTCGATTTCTCGTGAAGAAGGATTAGGGATCGTCGCCAACCTTTATGGTTTGGATAGTCCTGAAGGTCGGGGCGTTATGGGTTCCTACATTACTGGTACCTTATTAGGGACAATCGTCTTCTCCATTATTTCATCCATCTTTATTAACCTTCCATGGTTCTCTCCAGAATGTCTCGCTATGGCATCTGGTACAGGATCAGCTTCTATGATGAGTGGGGCTATCGCTCCAATCCTCGAAGCTTTCCCAGAAAGGGCCAAAGAACTAATGGGTTACGGGGCAACTAGCCAAGTCTTATCTGCTGTAGATACTGTTTATGTTGCTTTCTTCCTAGGTATTCCTATTGCTGAATGGGTTTACAAATCTATTAAAGGGAAAGAACGCTATGAAGCTGAAAAACTTGCCTTAGCTCCAACACGTCATATCGAAAAGAAAGAAACCACAAAAGAGAACTTGGCTTTTGGTGAAACCTTTATGAAATACACCAAAGTCCTCGTCATTACCGCTGTTATTTCATTATTCGCGCTCTTGGTTTCTAAAGTGAGAACTGGTTTTGAAGCTACAGTTGGTCAAATGCTTGTTGGCTTAATTTGGTTACTTGCTTTAACTTTAATCGGTTTACTATTGGATTTACTCTTACAAAAAATCCATATCAATATTCCGACAATTATCTACATTGCCTTTTTAGCTTCATTGGCAAGTATCCCTGGTCTTTCCCCTATCGCCAAGCCATTTAACGAAGCCATGACTCACTTAGATTTACTCCCACTTTGTACTCCAATCCTAGCCTACGCTGGTATCTCTTCTGCCAAAGAATGGGATTCCTTCAAAAAACAAGGTTTCAAGATTGTTGCAGTCACGATTTGTACCTTTATTGGGACATACTTAGGCTCTGCTATTATTGCCAATATCGTCTTAAAGATGATGGGCAGAATCTAGTCCAATATAGTTGCTGATTGACTATTGCACTTTATAAAGCATAAACCGCCAGAAATTAAGAGACTAACTTCTTTAAGATAGCCTCTACAACTTTGGCGGTTTTGTTTTTTATTAAAGGATGGCTTTCTTTATAAACGATCTAAAATTTTGATCAAAAAAGTTTTGATCAGAAAAGTCCCTAAGAAAGCAAAGACGGTATTGGATACGCCCACATAAAACATACTTGGCAATAAAGGTGCATGAACAGCATAGTGCAAAGTCGCCCCGACCATAATCCCGCACCAAATCCCATAAGCTAGACTTTTAACATATGGAGATTTAAATATCCGATTAAAGCCGTATAAACTTACACTTTGAATTAAAAAGCCACACAGTAAATCAATTGGTCCTAATGGACTGTTCAAATTAGCCAATAAAACCCCTATTAAAATTCCGGGGCAAACTTCTTTTTTAAAGAAGGCAAGTGGCATCACCAGAGTAGAAACCCTGAACTGGAACATCCCATAAGCGATAGGATTAATCCAAGTTAAGGCCACATATAAAGCTGCGACTAGCGCATTGTAGGTTAAAATTTTTATAGACGATTGTTTCATATTTACCTCCAAGATCATTTCAGTTGGAATCGATCATAACTGATCGCTTTCACCCATCATTCCTTTTAGCTAAAATAAACCTCTGACTTCCCTTAGTTCGTCAAAAGCCTATTTTACCTATACTCTCTTTTCATTAAAGCAAATCTAACCCATTGGCTTGAAAAGCTTTTCTTCTGTCAATACAGGTTCCGCATTTACCACATGGCGGGTTAGTCCCCTCATAGCAGGAATAAGTTAAAGCATATGGCACGCCTAATTCAAGACCTATTTTGACAATAGTTGCCTTTGTAACTTGCTTAAAAGGAGCAGAAAGAGACACTTGATGGCCAGTCCCTAATTGAACCGCCAAATCCATTGCTTGAATAAATTCTGGTGAGCAATCCGGATAGATTGTCCCTGAATCATCCTGATGAGCGCCAAAGAAAATTTCATCTGCCCCATATTGTTTGGCTAATGAGGCTAAGATAGCAATAAACACACCATTTCGAAATTCAACTTCTGTATTCGGCGATTCTTGTTTTGCATAATCTCCTTCTGTAATAGCCATATGATTTGCTCTATTTAAAGAGGAATGCGATCCTTTAAAAATAGTTGCTAAGTCAATAACTAAACGCTTCACCTGATAATAATCAGCTATATCTTGAGCTGCTTTCATCTCCATCTTTTCATGCGACTGGTTGTAGGTGAAAGACACTGCTAAAACATTTGGATCTTTTTTTAAAGCTAGAGCAAGAGCGGTAGAAGAATCTACTCCGCCACTGAGCAAAACCATCTTCATGATTGCCCCTCCTAACGATTGTCTACTTTTTCAGGGTACATATCGTGTTGCTGTAGGCGATCCCAAGCCATTTGTTCATACTTGCTAGCTGCTTTCCCATAATTGCAGTAAGGATCAATAGAAATCCCTCCACGTGGCGTAAATTTCCCCCATACTTCAATATACTTTGGATCCATCAATTGGATTAAATCTTTCATAATAATATTGATGCAATCTTCATGAAAATCCCCATGGTTACGAAAACTAAAGAGGTAAAGTTTTAAGGATTTACTTTCGACCATTCGCTCTCCAGGAATATAAGAAATATACACTGTCGCAAAATCTGGTTGCCCTGTCATTGGACAAAGCGAAGTGAACTCCGGACAATTAAATTTAACAAAATAATCATTTTCAGGGTGTTTATTGGGAAAAGTCTCCAATACTTCTGGAGCATAATCGTCCCGATAAACCGTTTTTTGTTGCCCTAATTGGGAAATATCTCCCATTTCTTCTTTACTACGCATATTGCTTCCTTTCTTGGCAAAAAAAATAGAGATGCAAACACATCCCTAGTTAGTCGCCCTAGTTTTATTTAAAGACAGGATGGTTTCGAACTGTCTTATTCAATTATAGGTTATTTTACAAAAAAATGACCTGTAATACAAGTTGGAAAGTCATGGAAACCGGCACTTTGTAAAATTGGCTATCTCTTTTACCCATGCTCGACCCCCTTAGCCTAGTTCCCCTTAGGCAAGCTTTACGTCTGAATTTATATGATCCTCTAAAGAACAAGCTATCTCCTTTAGTAAAAAAGCAAGCCTTCCCACTAGAAAGAAGGCCTGCTTTTATTATGACAGGAATTATTTATCAAAGAGGCGTAATAAATCTAGAAGGATAGCACTAGCAGTCGGACGTCCACCAGCTCCTGGTCCTTTAAAAATCAAATCCTTAGCATTGGATGTTTTCACTATAACGGCATTTTCGCCATTGATCAACAAGCCTAGATCAGAATTCTTATCCACTCTCTCAGGAGAAACACTATAACTGCCTTGACTGGTCGCTCTAGCCACTAACTTGTAACGTTGACCCTCTTTTTTCGCTTGTTCAATGTCTTTCGCTGTCACTTGCCTTATACCTTCTACTTCTATATCTTCTTCTTTAATGGCTTTATTAAATAAGATCGTAGCCAGCAAGCGCAATTTTCTTTGTGTATCCAGCCCATCTACATCAGCAGATGGATCAGCCTCTGCAAAACCTAACGCTTGCGCTTCTTTTAAAGCTTCATCGAATGTTTTGCCTTCTTCCATCTGACTTAATATAAAATTGCATGACCCATTCAAGACGCCCACTACTTCTTCAATAGCATTAACGGTCGCTATTTTCTTCAATTGATTGATCACTGGTACAGCCCCAGCAACTGCAGCCTCAAATTGTAAGGACTTGCCTGATTTTTCTGCAAAAGCGACTAACTCTTCATAATATTTAGAGACTAAGGCTTTATTGGCTGTAATTACATGCTTACTTTTCAAGGCTTCTTTGATATCTTCATAAATCTCATCCACAGCCCCGGTGGCTTCGATCAGCACATCTATTTCAGGATCTTCTGTTATTTCCTTAATATCTGTTGTCAAAAGTTCCTTTACTTCAGGATGAGCTTCTTGTCGGCGGACTAAAATCTTTTTCACCACAAATTCATCCTTGAATGCTTGGACAAATTCCTCGTGCCTTTCTTCCAAAATAGTATAAACTGCAGCATTCACAGTCCCAAAACCTAATAAAGCCAAATGAATCATGCTGTCACTCCTTCTTTAATTTTCTCTTTTCTGGATCCCACTAAGTCTTGCTTTTGCCTATTTTACTCACAAGTGTTGGCTCTTTTCACGAACTGTAGATCATCTTCACTAACTGTAGGTCATTTTCACTAACTGTAGGTCATTTTCACTAATTGTAGATCATCTTCACTAACTGTAGGTCATTTTCACTAACTTAGCCCCATCTTTACTAATGATTTTCAAAAGACCTATAGACTATATCCACTCACTAGTACTTGCTTCTTTCCAGTAATTTTTCAGCAATTTGGACAGCATTTAAAGCAGCGCCCTTGCGGATATTATCGGCAACTGTCCACAAATTCAAGCCATATTCAAGGGAATCATCTCTTCGAACTCGCCCCACCAATATGTCATCTTTACCCGCTATAAGGGTTGGATAAGGATAGATATTTTGACTTGGTTCATCTACTAGTGACAAGCCATAAGAAGGATCATTGAATAGAGACCGGACTTCTTCTAAATCAAAATCTTTCTTTAATTCCACATTAATCGACACAGAATGTGAAAAAGGGACAGGTACTCTAGCAGTAGTCGCTGTAACTTTTATATCGTAATTATTCAAAATTTTCTTTGTTTCTTGGATCATCTTTATTTCTTCGCTGGTGTAGCCGTTGTCAAGAAAATCCCCGATATGTGGCAAAATATTGTCACGAATCGGATATACATAAGCCTCATGTGTTCCTTCTGCCAAGTCTTTCAAACCTTTAAGACCTGACCCAGACACTGATTGGTAAGAAGAATAAACGACTCTTTTAATCCCATAATGTTGGTCTAATAAATAGAGTGGCGCAATACATTGAATCGTCGAGCAGTTAGGATTGGCAATAATCCGATCATCCTCTGTAATAGACTGACTATTAACTTCAGGAACCACCAAAGGAATCCCTTCTACTTGGCGGAAATGGGATGAGTTATCAATCACCCGAATTCCCTTTTCGGCAGCAATAGGGACATATTGAGCAGCAAGGTCAGCACTCACTGCAAAAAAAGCATAATCGTCATCGCTTGCAAATTGATCTGCCTTAAGTTCTGCTATTTCATAGTTCTTTCCTTTAAATTCAATCTTTTTCCCTGCTGATTGTGCAGATGCCAGAAATTTAATGCGATCCACTGGGAAGTTTCTTTCTTCTAAAATCTTCCGAATCGTTTCCCCGACTAAGCCTGTTGCCCCTACTACGATAACATTTGCCATGTTTATTCCTCCTCACTTTCTTCATCTCGAATAATCGTCCCCTGTTCTTCAGGTTGATTGGTATTTAATATTCTGATGGTAATATTCTTATCCCGAACAGGTTCAATGGCTTCTGCTTGATAGACATTAGCTCCCTTGTGAACTATTTCTTGCAATTGATCATAACTTAACTGAGGAATAGAAACAGCTGACTTGTCCAGATTTGGATCAGCACTCATCACCCCATTAACATCCGTCCAATTTTCATAGACTTGGCTATTGAGGGCAGAAGCTATTAAAGCCCCTGTATAGTCACTTCCCCCTCTAGAAAAGACCTTAACCGTAAATTTCAAGTACAAGTTAGCCACCCCCTAAATTTTTCACAAAGGGAGAGCTGTGGCTT
>NZ_QXPZ01000039.1 GCF_003664595.1 Atopobacter sp. AH10 | reverse complement strand
GTACAAACACCATAAAATTAGGATTTGTACGACTTAAGCTCGTTATTGGTTGGGGAATTCAGGTTAAATAGGAGATTGAAAAGTAGAGGAAGTTTAATGCTCTTTATTAGGAATGAATGGAATAAGTATAAGTAATTCTTATAATTTTTCCTTCCAACAAAACGGGAAATAGCTCAGTTTGGTAGAGCACTACGTTCGGGACGTAGGGGTCGCAGGTTCAAATCCTGTTTTCCCGATAGGACGGCAAAAATACGGTTTGTCTATTTGAATTAGGGAAATCTAGAAGTGACATGTTATCTAGTCGTTTTTCTGTTATCGAATAATAATAAATAAATTATATTTGCGTGCTTATGGGCACAAGTGAAGAAGTAAGGTTTTTCGGCAGAGAGAAATCTTATTTTTTATCTAAACTGCTCTTTTGTAAAAGATTTGCCTTACTTTTGGTTGACTCGGACTGCCTTTTTAGAAAAGATGCTGGAGCTTAAGTGTTGAAATTTTCTTTAGTTTCTGTATAATAGTCAACAAAGGTCAAATAATAGAAGTGATGAAAGGGAGGAAAAATCATGGCAAACCTATCCGATGATATAGAGCGTTATATCAAAGCTTACTTGCAAGGGATGGATGAGGTCGAATTGCGACGGAATGAAATAGCCTCTCAGTTCGATTGCGTACCCTCTCAAATTAATTATGTGATTAATACACGTTTTACAATTCCAAAAGGCTATGTGGTTGAAAGTAAACGTGGAGGAAGTGGCTATATTCGTATTTCTAAATTGCAAATTCAAGATGAGGGTGATCTTTTAGACCTCTTGAAAGCTCAAATTTTACGGGAAATGACGCCTAATCAAACTAGGCAATACTTAGTTGATTTACAAAGGCATGGACTGTTGACTAAAAGGGAAACTCAGCTTTTATTATTGGTTTTGACGAGTCCAGCTATTTCTGAAGATCATGATGGTAATCTTTGGCGGAGTGAGATGCTAAGAGAGATTATTGACCAATTACGAGTATTATGGGATTAGATTCTCTTGATTGAGAACAGTAGAAGGAAGGGATAATATTGAGCGATGCATTTACACCTTGTGCTAAGCAGGCCGTTTTTTTAGCGGCTCAAATAGCTATTCAATTTAGACATCAAACGGTGGGCACTGAACACATGCTATATGGCTTGACGAGTGAACCGAACGGGATTGCTGGGAAGCTTTTGAGAGAGTTGAAAGTAACACCAGAAGTGATGTTTGATGAGATAGAACTTTTAACGGGATATGGGACCGCTTCTCCTACTCAAGACCCAATGTATATGCCTTATTCACCTCGTGCCCAGAGAGTTGTTATGCAAGCTGCAAAAGATGCAGAACGTCTTGGTAAAGAAACCATTGGAACAGAAACGCTTCTATTGGCTTTGACACGGGATGAAGGTTTAGCGGGCAGAATTTTGACGAATAATCGGGTCAACTTACGCCATTTGCAAGAATTGATTTTTGAAAAATTAGGCGCTAAGGAGCCGCAAAGGGTAGCGAAACAGGCTAATCGTGCAGCCAACCGTCAAAAACAACCTAGTCAAGCAAAAGGCACTCCAACTCTAGATGAATTGGCTCGCGATTTAACTGAACAAGCGCGTAAAGATCTCTTAGATCCAGTAGTGGGTCGAGAAGATGAAGTGCGTCGCTTGGTTCAAATTCTCAGTCGCCGCAGTAAAAATAACCCTATTCTCTTAGGAGAACCTGGTGTTGGTAAGACGGCCGTTGTGGAAGGTTTAGCCCAACGGATGGTTAAGGGTGATTTACCTGAATCTCTTTGTAAGAAGCGATTGATGATGTTGGATACTGGCAGTTTAGTAGCTGGAACGAAATTTCGTGGTGAATTTGAGGAAAGACTGAAAAAAATCATCCAAGAAATTTATGAAGATGGCCATATTATCCTCTTTATTGACGAAATTCATACGTTGATTGGAGCAGGTGGGGCTGAGGGAGCGATTGATGCTTCTAATATTTTGAAACCTGCTTTAGCACGTGGGGAGTTACAAGTCATAGGGGCAACTACTTTAGATGAATTCCAAAAGTATTTTGAAAAGGATGCTGCTTTGGAAAGGCGCTTTGCAACGGTTATGGTGGATGAGCCTAGTGAAGAAGACACTATCGAAATTTTAAAAGGATTGAGAGGGCGTTATGAAGACCATCATCAAGTGACCATTACTGATGAGGCTTTAGAAACAGCAGTGAAGACGTCTACTCGTTATATTACATCTCGTCAATTACCTGATAAGGCTATTGATTTAATGGACGAAGCGAGTGCTAAAGTTTGCTTAGAGCAAGAAAGTATAGGAGATCCTTTAGAAAAACTTCGCCTCAATGTTGAAAAGTATCAAAAGAAAAAAGAAGAAGCCGTGATGACCCAAGAGTTTCAAAAAGCTGCTTCCTATCGTTTGAAAGAGATGAAAGAGCGTGAAAAACTCGATCAGCTGATGCAACAAGAGCCAAAAGAGCTGGTTAGACCTCAAGTGACTGGACGAGATATTAATGAAGTTGTGGCACAGTGGACGGGTATTCCGGTCAAGCAAATGGAAACGAGTGAACGTGAGAGACTTATTCATTTAGAAGAAGAGCTACATAAACGGGTTATTGGGCAAACAGAAGCTGTTAGCGCAGTTGCTCGAGCTATTCGTAGGTCTAGGTCTGGCTTAAAAGATCCTCGTAGGCCAATTGGATCCTTCCTTTTTCTTGGACCAACTGGTGTTGGGAAAACTGAATTAGCTAAAACGCTAGCAGAAGCGATGTTTGGAGACGAAAGTGCCTTAATTCGTATCGATATGAGTGAATTTATGGAACGGCATACGACCAGTCGCTTAGTGGGTTCCCCTCCAGGCTATGTGGGCTATGAACAAGGCGGGCAATTGACTGAAAAAATTCGACAAAAGCCATATTCAGTGGTTCTCTTTGACGAGGTTGAAAAGGCACATCCAGAAGTCTTCAACATCCTTTTACAACTCTTGGATGATGGTCATTTAACAGACAGTCAGGGTCGGAAGGTTAATTTCCGTAACACGGTTATTATCATGACATCTAATTTAGGTGCTACAGCTCTGAGAGACGAGAAGAGTGTTGGATTTGGAGCTGTTCAACCAAGTCAAAACCATGAAGCAATGGAAAAACGTATTCGGGAAGAATTGAAGAAAGCTTTCCGCCCAGAGTTTTTAAATCGAATTGATGAAACGATCGTCTTCCATTCTCTTTCGGATAAGGATCTTGAAGAAATTGTCCGGCTTATGATGGCATCTATTGTGAAACGAATGAGCGAATTGGGAATTCAATTGAAAGTTACGCCAACTGCCTTGAAGGAAATAGCGAAGAAGAGCTATGATCCAGAATATGGCGCACGTCCAATCAGGAGAGGAATTCAACATCTTATTGAAGATCCATTAAGCGAAAAACTCTTGAGTGGAGAGATTCGTTATGGACAAAAAGTGACGATTGGTTCACGGCAAGGTGAAATTTATATAGAAGCAAAGGATAATAAAAAAGAAAAAACAGTAGAAGAGACTAGTCAGGTTTAAAACTAGGGGTCTCTTTGCTGAGTCAAACTTTTTCTGATAGTCTTAAAAAATAGGGTAAAGGTCGTCTGCTCTTTTTTTTGAGGAAGCGGATGGCAAAAAAGAAACCCATAAGAAAGCTTAGGTCGATTGGCATTGATCCTTTAGCAAAGGACGAAGGCGTGATTTAAAAAGATCAGAAAATAGTTGATTATGGTAAAATAGATCTAGCGAAAGAGTCGTCATATTAAGCTGGGAGGGTGATTTTGATGTTAGATAAGAAAAAGGCCTTAGCTCTAGCGATTGGATCCTCAGTGATCATTGGAGTGCTTGCAGCGCTTATTGCCGCAGACGAAGAAAAGCGTGAATCTGTGGCGGCGTATATTAATCGTAAAAAAGTAAAATTCTTTGTTCGAGAAAAGTTAAATGGTAACGAGAAAGCTATGGCTATCGTTGACCGTCTATCAGATGAGGATATTCAGCGCTTGATGAATCTTTTAGAGAACTCTAAGGATTGGAAGGAATCTTTTTTAGCCCATCTGGATCAAGTGAAAGATAATGTGGATCAAGTGAAGGATAAGGCAATGCGCTTGGCTAGGAAATCTGTCACAAAAGACGGCGATTGGTTAGATCGCGCTTTGGAATTAGCAGAAAAGTATTTAGCTTAGTAAGACTGTGGATAAGAGACTGTGGCTAGTTGTGGCCTTCAGTCTCTTTCGTCTGTAAGAAAGGAGAAAGCGGTCATGCTACATTTGCCAAATGGAGAAGTTTATCCAAATTTTGGAATTGGTAGTTGGTATTTGGGAGAAAACACCGCTAGATGGGAGGAGGAAAGGGACTGTATACGCTATGCTATTGAAAATGGGGTTAATTTGATCGATACGGCTGAAATGTACGGAGATGGGCGAGCGGAATCCTTAATAGGTCAGGCGATTAAAGGGGTAGAACGCGATTCGCTTTTGATCGTATCAAAGGTATATCCATGGAATGCAAGTTTGGAGCAAATGAAGAAGAGTTGCTTGGCTTCTTTGGAACGGTTAGGGACGGATTATCTAGACATGTACTTGTTGCATTGGCCAGGGAATATCCCTTTAGAGGAAACTGTCCAAGCTTTCGAAGACCTCAAAAAGGAGGGGCTGATCAGAGCTTGGGGAGTGTCAAATTTCGATGTGGAAGATATGGAAGCTTTGGAGAAAGTGGCTGATGGAGATCAGTGCCAAATCAATCAGGTTCTTTATCATTTAGCTTCTAGAGGGATTGAGTATGCTTTAAAACCAACTTTAGATAGGAAGGGAATCCCTCTTATGGCATATTGTCCTTTGGGGCAGGCTGGCAGGCTGAAGAAGGATCTATTAACCGATCCGAGTATTCAAATGGTTGCAGATAGGCATGGCGTTAGTCGCTATCAAGTTTTATTGGCATTTATTTTGAATCAAGAGCAAATGATGGCAATTCCTCGAACGGGAAATATTGAACATATGGCTGATAATTTAAAAGCTAGGGAGTTGCGCTTATCGAAAGAAGATTATGCGTTATTAGATCAGGCCTTCCCCGCCCCTGATCATCGAGTAGCTTTAGATACGGAGTGAAGGAATTGAAAGAGGGACAGAATCTAAGAAAAAATCCAGATGAAAAAACGTATTCAGAACTTGGGAAAGAATGGGGTACAAAAGGGAAACAAGGGCTAGTTGCCAGTTCGTTGACAGGAGAGGACGCTAACATGTCAGCGAAAAATTTAAAAGATGCTGAGTATTTTATGAGCTTAGCTATAGAAGAGGCAAAGAAGGCGGAAGAAATAGGAGAAGTTCCCATTGGTGCAGTGGTCGTCTATCAAGGAAAAGTTATTGGAAGAGGGCACAACAAACGTGAAAGTAGTTATTTAGCGACTAGTCATGCGGAATTATTAGCCATCAATGAAGCTAATAAAAATTTAAATGCTTGGCGCTTAACAGATTGTGATCTCTATGTGACCTTAGAACCTTGTCCAATGTGTTCTGGAGCGATTATCCTTAGTCGCTTGCGCCATGTTTATTTTGGCGCTAGAGATGAAAAAGCAGGTTGTTGCGGGAGCTTGATGAATCTTTTAGCCGACCAACGCTTTAATCATCAAGTTCCTTTAACAGAAGGAATATGCCAAGAACAGTGTCAACAGTTATTGAGTAACTTCTTTAAGACGTTGCGCCAACGTCAACAAAAGCTAAAGAAGGCTAGACAAGTCACTAAGCGATGGCTAGGGAATTTTAAATAGTTTGACCCTTTTTGAGAGAGGATGAATGATCCTTAAATGAAGCTGTAGGGTAGTTTTTGTGATTGAGATCTAGGTAAATGAAATAGGCTGAAACAAGCTTCTTGTTGAAAGTGATAATAAAGGGACTAGACTTGAGTTGACACATACAATAAAGGGGCTAGACTTGAATTGAAAGGGACAATTTGCTATAATCAACTTACCGAAAGGTCATAGGCAATAACGAGCTTACGAACGAGTCAGGTCCGGAAGGAAGCAGCTATAAGTAAGTTTCGTTATGTGCTCTATGTTTTTTTTTGCCCTAAATTGCGATAGGTTTGTGGTAAAATGAATACAAGTATATACCTATAAAAGGTGGAAGAAGGAGGAAAAGTATGGCCTATCAAGCGCTCTATCGGGTGTGGCGCCCGCAAAGTTTTAAAGAGGTTATTGGGCAAGAAGCAATTACGAAAACTTTGTCTCACGCGATAGCTAGCGGGAAGATTAGTCACGCTTACTTGTTTACTGGACCACGTGGAACAGGGAAGACCAGTGTAGCCAAAATATTTGCTAAAGCAGTCAATTGTCAAAATCCTGTAGAAGGCAATCCTTGTGGGGAATGTGCAGTTTGCCAAGCGGTTCAGGAAAACCGGATGAACGATGTGATTGAAATTGACGCCGCCAGCAATAATGGGGTAGATGAAATTCGTGATATAAGGGATAAAGTGCGCTATGCTCCAACAGAGGGTCGATACAAAGTATATATTGTCGATGAGGTCCATATGTTGTCGATTGGGGCTTTTAATGCCTTGCTCAAAACATTGGAGGAGCCACCTTCCCATGTTATTTTCATTTTAGCGACAACTGAGCCACATAAAGTTCCAGCAACTATCTTGTCACGGGTTCAACGGTTCGATTTTAAACGGATCGATGTGGCAACGATGATCGAGAGAATGCAAGTCATTCTTGATCAGAAAAGTATAAGCTATGATGGAGAGGCTTTAAAAACTATTGCGAGAGTCGCTAATGGTGGGATGAGGGATGCACTTAGTCTATTGGACCAAGCCCTTGCCTATGATAGCTCGACGCTCTCTATGGAGAATGCCTTAGTAGCTACTGGGGCAATAGACCAAAATATTATTGGGGACTATGTCAAAGCTTTGTCTGATGGGAAAGTGCAAGAGGCTTTGGATATTATTCATCGTTGCTTATCAGATGGTAAAGAGGCGGGACGGTTAATTGAGAGTGTCCTAGCCTATATAAGAGATGTTTTGATAGAAGAAGAGGCATCTGATCAAGAAAATTTCCTTTATACTTTAGTAGATTTATTAACTCAGGCACAAGGCTTATTGAAATTTAGCCAACATCCACAAATTTATTTGGATGTGATGACTGTAAAAGCTGGACATTTGCCTAAGCAGAAACAAACATCAGCTAATACTTGCGATGATGGGGCTTGGCGGTTAGAAATGGAGAGTTTAAAAGATCAAGTTGCTCACTTGCAGGCTAAAATCAGTCAATTGGAAAGTCAATGTCAGTTACAAGGGCAAGGAGAAAGCCTTGTAGCCAATGCTTCACCAGGTCAAGCAGGGCAAAGGATAGGGCCTATTTTGCAAGGACAGACCCCTATCAGTGAACAAGGGGCAGATGAAGAAGCATATCGAGTGGATACTGGAGCTGTTTACCGGATTTTAAATCAAGCCACTCGGCCAATCTTGACCCGTTTGCAAGAAAATTGGCAGGATTTAGTGGGTTTATTAGCCCATGTGGAAAGATCTGCCTTAAAAAATTCTGAAGTAGTCGCTGCGGGAGAAAATGGCTTTGTCCTGAGTTTTCCATATGAATTGCTGGCTAGAAAGGCTAATCAGTCTAGTGTACATGCAGCGATTCAACGTTATCTCACCCAACAATTGCAATATGAAGGTGACTATGTTTGTATTCTAGAGGAAGATTGGCAACGATTGAGAAGTCAATATATCTTAGAACGCCGGCAACAGAAAAAGGCAGAAACCGTAACACGAGCCACTATAGGTCAAGAAACTGAAGAAGAACAAGTCGATCTAGCACAAGAAGCTATTGATCTTTTTGGGGCTGATCGAGTGATTGTTGAAGAAAAAAGAAATGGGGAATAAGAAATGCGTGGAATGGGAAATATGCAAGGTATGATGCAAAAAATGCAAAAAATGCAAAAGCAATTAGTGAAAGAACAAGAGGAATTGAACAAAACAGAATTTGTTGGTCAGTCTCAATCTGATTTGGTTCAAGTAACCATGAACGGAAAACATGAAGTGGTTAAAGTGGCTTTGAAACAAGAAGCAGTAGACCCAGAGGATTTGGGGATGTTAGAAGATTTGATTCAAATGGCTGTTAATGATGCCGTTGAAAAAGTTCAAAAAGCTAACGAACAACGGATGGGAAAATACACTAAGGGATTAAATATTCCAGGTTTCTAAAGCTCGATGCTTGATGTTAGGAGGATGGCATGCAATATCCAGAACCGCTCGCGCGCCTTATAAATAGTTATATGAAATTACCCGGTATTGGGGCAAAAACAGCGGCACGCTTAGCTTTCTTTACCCTCAATATGGAGGAAGAAGAGGTTTTAGCCTTTGCGGATGCTTTGGTGAGTTGCCAAAGAGACCTAACGCATTGTTCGATTTGTGGGAATATCACGGAGAATGATCCTTGCCCTATCTGTTCAGACGAGACGAGAGATCTTGGAAAATTGCTGATAGTAGAATCTACAAAAGATCTGATGAGTATTGAGCGAATGCAAGATTATAGAGGCCTCTATCATGTATTAGGTGGAGTTTTATCTCCAATACAGGGAACAGGACCAGAAGATTTGACTATTCCACAACTCATCAAACGCCTACAAGAACACGAAGAAATTAAAGAAGTTATTTTGGCAACGAATGCCACAGCTGAAGGAGAAGCAACGGCCATGTATTTGAGCCGCTTGATTAAACCTTCTGGCATTAAGGTCACACGTTTAGCACATGGTTTGTCGATTGGGTCTGACATAGAGTATGCAGATGAAATAACCTTATTAAAAGCCATTGAGGGCAGACGGGAGATGTAAAGTGAGAGGGCTATTTATTAGTTTAGAAGGAATAGATGGGTCTGGGAAATCGACGGCTTTAACGACGGTTCTTGAGCGCCTAAAAAAACGTTATAAAGAGCTGACATTTGTTCAAAGTAGAGAGCCAGGCGGAAACCTTATTGCGGAAGCTATTCGAGAAATCATTTTGAATCCGGACTATAAGGCTATGGATGCTAGGACGGAAGCACTCTTGTATGCAGCGAGTCGTCGGCAACACTTAGTTGAAAATTTATTACCGCAACTTGATCAAGGGAAAGTGGTTATCTGTGACCGATTTATTGATAGTTCCTTAGCCTATCAAGGCTATGCGAGGTCTTTGGGGATCTACAATGTGCTAACTATTAACCGTTTTGCGACAGAAGGACTTTTGCCAGATCTTACGCTCTATTTTGACATTGATCCTGTTTTGGGAATGGAAAGGGTCAAGGGACGGGGGAAGAAGGATCGACTAGAAGAAGAAGGTTATAGCTTTCAACAAGCGGTCAGAAAGGGTTATTTGGAAGTTGTTGATAAATATCCCGAACGTATTGTAGTGATTGATGCCAGTCGAAATGTAGAAGAGGTTGCAAAGGTTGTTGAAGAAAAGTTGATCCAAGCGATCGATTGCCACTATGGGAAAGGAGAATAACCATGAAATTAATTATGGCTATTGTACATGATGAAGATGCTTATGAATTGGCTCAAGCCTTTAGTGAGAAACACATTGCCGCAACACAATTAAAGTCCTCAGGGAGTTTCTTGCGTAGAGGGAATACGACTTTCCTTATTGGGACTGAAGAAGAAAGAATTGATGAAATTCTTGATTTGATCAAAAAACTCGGCCATCATAGAACAGAATTTGTGGCGCCAACCAGTTATAACGAAGGCGGGATCTTTAACAATTTTACGCCACCAGTAGAAGTGCCAATCGGTGGAGCGACAGTTTTTGTGTTGCCAGTCGATGCTTTTCATAAATTCTAATGATGACAGAAAGTTTATTGGAACGTTTTGAGCGTTTGATTGAAAAGGATCAGCTTAGCCATGCTTATCTGATTGATGGGCAAGATAGGTTAGCACGGCGGAATTTTATCTTCCAAATTGCAGCTTCTTCTTTAGCGGAAAAAGGGCGTAGTAAAGAAGACTTAATCGAGCAAATGCGCCATAATCAACACATCAATGTTCAAATCATCGATGCCTCTGAGCCTGAAAAAATGAAGGGGGAAATCCTTCAGAGCAAAACGGCTGGGAAAAAGGCTAAAGGCCAAACTGGTAAGAAAGCATCAACAAGTTCAAAAGAGCAAAAGGCTAAAAAGGTTATAGGACAATCCATAAAAATTGAAAAGATACGTCGTTTAGTAGACGAATTGAGTCAATCGTCACGAGATGGACGGGATCGCTTCTATATTTTAGATGATGCGGAAAAGTTGACCCTTAATGCGGCTAACAGTTTGCTCAAATCCTTAGAAGAGCCAAACAAGGGAAATCATCTCTTTATTTCAGTGGATAACTATGAAATGGTTTTGCCAACTATTCGTTCTCGCTGTCAGTGGATTCATCTGCCAGACGTCTCACTCAAAGAGACTCGAAAAAGTTTTGAAGAAGCGGGTTTATCTACAGCTATGGCGCAATGGGTAGCTTTTCAAGTCACACGAGTAGAAGATGCCAAAAACCTCGCTAAGGATGAAAGCTATGCGAAGAAATTAGCTGCAGAGTGGAAATGGTTTAGCTTGTTAGGGCGGCAACCTATAGAGGCAATGATTTCTGTCAAAAAATACGTCAGTGATTATTGCGATACAAGAATGGACGCATACAATTATTTGAATGATCTTGCTTTATTAGCAAGAGATGCCTTGGTGTATCCTTATGTATCAAAAGAAGAATTGACTCGTATTGATCGCATTGAGGCCTATAAGGAATTAGTCCAACATAGTCCAGCTGATTATTGGCTAAAAGTAAGTGAGTCTATTGAACAAGCTATGAAAGAGATCAAGGCTAACATTTCTACTGAGGCGGTTTTTGAAGGCTTAGCAGTTCGTTGCCAGTTAGCTTTAAAGACGGGGAAGACTAGATCTAGATAGTGCTAGGGATAGACTTCTTAATCTAAAGAGTCAGTGATATAGGATAAATGGATCACAGAATGATCAAAAGAGATGTAAGCTAGAAAGGCTGGAAAAAGTTGACGAAAGAAAAGAAGAGCCTAAAAAGCGTGACAATGGAGGAGAAAGGAGGGGCGCAAGTGACACGAATTATGGAAGAATTATATCAATTTGAACAAGCCTTGCAACGGATGACGGATACGACAATGATGTTAGAAAATGTCATCAGTGAATTAATGCAAGAGAACAATGCTCTACGCCAAGAGCAAGAGCGCCTCTTAAGCCAAAGTCAGCAAGGCGCTACAATGGAAGAATTTAAACCACAAAAATCCTCGCAAATGATGATGGATTTATATGAACAAGGCTTTCATATTTGTAATGAGGCTTATGGGAAACGTATGCAAGCAGGAGACCATTGTTTATTTTGCGAAGCTATGTTGGAACGTTTAACGGAAGGAATGTAGAATGGTTAAGGGAGAAAAAGAGGACGGAAGACATCTCATCCAAGAAAGGTTGGAAGAAACTTTAGCCAAAATAGAGTTAAAAGAAGGCGAAAGAGTCGATTATTTGATCCGAGAAGGAATTGCCTTAATCCAACACCCAGACGTCTTTGCCTTTTCGATGGATGCAGTCCTCTTAGCAGATTTTGCGATCCTACCTAAACGACAAACGGCGACTGTCTTGGATCTCTGTTCAGGGAATGGGGCAGTGGCCTTTTTGGCGTCTACTAAGACTAAGGCAAAAATACAACTGGTTGAAATTCAAGAACGCTTGGTAGATATGGCAAAGCGGACAATTGAGGGGAATGGATTAGAAGGACGCTATCAAGTGATTCAGGCGGACGTGAAGGATTACCGAAAATGGGGGAAACTGGACTCGGTAGATTATATCTTGTGTAACCCCCCTTACTTTACAGCTAAGAACCACCAAACTGTCCACAATGAAGAAGCTCAACGCATCGCTCGCCATGAGATTCTTTTGAATTTTGAGCAGTTGTGTCAAGCTATTTCCGGTCTATTGAAAACTAGAGGAAAAGCAGCTATTGTCCATCGACCGGAACGATTAACGGAACTGTTAATGACTCTTCAAGCCCATCAATTGACACCTAAACGCTTGCAAATGATTTACCCTAAACAAGGTCAGGAAGCCAATGGAGTCTTGATCGAAGTGATGAAGCAAGGATCATTCGGGGGCTTACGAGTGCAAAAAGCCTTGACTGTCCATGAAGAAGATGGTAGCTATACTCCCTATATGGCGCAATTATTGGGGTTGAATAAAGGGGATAGGGCCACTAGTGAGAGATGAAGGGGATTAAAAAGGAGTTGCTAATGGAGGCTTATGTCTATGTCTTAGAGTGCGCAGATGGCACTCTCTACACTGGCTATACCAACCGATTGGAGGAGCGAGTAGAAAGGCACAATGCTGGGAAGGGAGCAAAGTATACACGAATCAGACGACCAGTTCGCTTGGTATGGGCTAAAAAATGGCCGAATAAATCTCTAGCGATGAAAGCGGAGTACGCCTTCAAACAGTTAAAACGTCCTGAAAAAGAAAAGTACCTAGCTCAATATGGTATTCATTTCCCTTTAGCTCAATCCCATTCGGCTTTGATCGTTGAGGCGAGTAAAAGCGAAGTTCAAGCGCTGACTGTAACGAGTGAGAAGAGAAATAATGCAAGCATTGAAGCTGACGAGTAGCTAGAAAAAATGCAGTGAGGACTGTTTGAAGTCAGCAGAGGAAACGCCAAGCGCTGATTATGGCAGTCAAGAAGAGAAGAAGCCAAGTACTGATTGTGGCAGTCTAGAAGAGAAGATGATAAGCGCTGATTGTGGCAGTCAAGAAGAGAAAAAGCCCAGCTATGATTGCGCAGTTACGAAGAGAAACAGGTCAAGTGATGACTGCGCAGTCAAGAAGAGAAGAAGCCAAGCGATGACTTGAATAAGTAAGAAGAAAGGCGATGATTTCGATGGCCGGTAATCTTTATTTAGTTCCAACGCCTATAGGTAATTTGGAGGATATGACCTACCGAGCTGTGCGTGTTTTAGGAGAAGTGGATTTGATTTTGGCTGAAGATACACGGCATACGCAGAAATTATTAAATCACTTTGCCATTTCAACCAAGCAATTAAGTTTTCACGAGCACAACACACAAGAACGGATTCCGGAAATTTTAACCAAATTAAGAGAGGGGATCCATATGGCTCAAGTCAGTGATGCAGGAACTCCTTCGATTTCAGATCCGGGTGTTGAGTTGGTGCAAGCAGCGATTCAAGCGGGGATCAAGGTCATTCCTTTACCAGGAGCCAATGCGGCCATTACTGCCTTGATAGCTTCGGGATTAAAGGTTCAACCATTTACCTTTTGGGGTTTCTTGCCAAGAAAGAAACAAGAACGTTTATCTATGCTAGAACGTGGATATAAGCAAGCAGTAACGGGCATTTATTATGAATCTCCCCACCGGATTAACAAATTACTAGAAGAAGTTGAAAGTGTATTTGGCCCTGACCGACGCATAGCTATTGGACGGGAATTGACTAAAAGCTATGAAGAATTTTTACGTGGAAGGCTAGCAGACTTGCGACAAGAGACGTCAGATAAGGTATGGAAGGGCGAATTAGTGGTCGTTATCGAGGGGCAAGGAGAAGCTGTTGAAGAAAAACAGGAAGTGATCAATGATAAGCCTGAAGATATTCGAAAGGCCATTGAAAAAGCTGTGTCAGAGGGTGTGAAAGCTAACCAAGCCATGAAAGAAGTGGCTAAACGTTTAGGGAAAAATAAACGTGAAGTCTACCGTATTTATCATGATTTAGACTAAAATAAAGTCAATCTAGGAGACCTTCCTTAGTTGAGTAAGCCCAGTGCTATAAGGATGAGTCACGATAAGATTGACTGGATATAAGCTTGTGCCTGCAAAAAACTATGCACAACCTACTTCTCTAAAATGAGAGGTAGGTTATTTTTGTGCTTTTAGACATGAATAGGGGAAGAAAGTTAATGCGAAAAAGACTGACAGCAAAATAAAAAGAGGAGTAGATGAAGGGAATAGGAAGAAAATAGGAAAGAGGAGCTTGGAATAGGGAATTGCGAAAAAAGTAAGGTAAAAATATAGTAAGAGTTAAAATGGGGAAGCAAGTGCGGATTAGTTAAGAAAAGGTATGAAATAGAGGGATTGTAATGATTACAAGTTAGAAATAAATGCAAACTATATAGGAATATCATGAAAAGACTTTTCTTTAAAGACTTGGTTTGTAAATATTTTTTAAAAAAAATAGGGATATAGGCGTATTTTATAAAATGTTAAATGAGAGCTATAAGAGGACGGTTATATCTCTAGTGATTATAATTTGAAAACGAGTGGCCTTTAAAGATATACATTGACGAATATTCTATTTTCACTCATTTTACCGAACGGGAATCCATCTGCTAAGCGCTTTCCTTCCCTTAACATCCTCTTACTGAAATCTTAATAGAGGGTTTTTGTATATTAATATATAGATAGTTAAAATATAAGTGTTGAAGGCATACTTTTGGAGGGGGAAAATGAGAAAGATATATAATCAAATAGAAGGGCAAAAAAAGGATAGGGTAGGGGCAATAGATCAAAATAAAGATAGATCAGTAGCTAGTCTTTTCTCATGTGAAATAGAGGGTCAAGGGATCGATTTTAGGGAAATGGGGCAAAAAAAAGTAAGGAAGTGTCTAGGGAAAGAAGTATCGACCTATGCTTTCCGTAAACTGTCTGTAGGACTTGTTTCTGTGATGATTGGGGCAGGGATTCTTTTTGCGAGTGATCAAGCTATTGTTCAAGTGGAAGCAAGTGAAGCAGGAACTGGATTGGTTTTAGGAGAAGTCGCAAAAGATCCAAAAGCAAGCGAGATAGTTAAGGAAGAAGAGAGAATAAAAGAGAATGAGATCGAAGAAATAAAAGAGAATAAACCTGAAGAAAAAATAAAAGAGACTATTTCCACAGAAGATGTCGATGAGGAAAATATTTCGTCTGTAGGCAAAACAGATTCTTTTAAAAAAGATGGAGAAAAGGCTAGGGGAAGGGAAGAGGTTTTTGAAAATCCCAAAAATGAAAGCGGTTCAAAAGAAGAAGTTTCAGCTAATACGGGAAGCGAAGCTGCTTTTTACGCTGCTGAAGGGGAAAGAGTGGATCTAACTAGCGAGACGGATTCCTCTAAGGATATGTCAGACAAACTAGAGGATGTCAAGATTAGTTTGGATAAGCATTCAGACAATGCATTCTCTGAAAACTCGGATACGATCTATCCTTTTCATGGAGATTATTTTATTTTTAGGGGGTCGTTTTCTTTACCAAAGGGACTGAAAGAAGGGCATTATTTTGATTTAAGTTATTCAGATACGCTCAGGTTATCGGATATCAATAATTCTGCCCATCCTTATGGGAAAGTTTCTGATTTAGTGATTGATGAGATGACGATTGCTAAAGCTGAACCGATGAAAGGAAAAATTCGCTATCGATTGACTCGGGCGGGAGAATGGTTATCGGATGGTAAAGTCAAGTTGCAACTGTGCTTTTTTATCAACAGAAGGCAAGTGACAAATAGCGGGGATGTTCCGTTTGAAATACGATTAGGGGAAAAGAAATTAGAGGATAAAAAGCTCCATGTTTCTTTTTATAAACCCGGTGAAGAAGTGAGGGAGCCTTACTTTGATTTAACGGTGACAGATGCTGATTATCAAAATGGAGAATTCACTTTAGCTGGGATTGCTAATGGTAAACGACGTACTTTAGACGGTAGTCCTTATGTATATCTTGGTAGTAACTTTGGAAGAGAGACCTACAATGTTGAGAATGGGCGGCCAGTATTTAGCATTTATGAAATAAAAGATAATTTAAAAATCCCAGAAAGTTTAGTTCTCCGAGAAGAGGACATGAAAAAGGAAGATGCAAAACTGCTGCCTGCGATAGGCAAAAATGGCGAAAGATTATATATGTTTAAACTGCCTACAAGCTATAAAGCCTATTATTTTGAGATCAAAGTAAAGAGGCCTAAGACGGCGAAAGACGAGTTAAAGGCGTTTTCGACCTATTATTACCGAACGATAGGAGGGTATAATATAGCCGAAAATCGATCCTTAAGTTTAGGGAAGAGTGTATCGTCAGCAACTATAGGGCTTGGTGAAATAAAAGAAAGATATAATATTGAGGGGCAAGTTTTTGAGGACTATAACCGAGATGGGAAAAAAGCACAAAATGGAGAACCAGGTAAGGCAGGAGTGAAAGTGCAATTATGCGATACTGCTGGAGATTTGATAGGAGAGACTTTCACTGATGCTAACGGGAATTATAGTTTTAACAACAAGATTCCTCGACAATACTTGGTTAAATTTATGTCTCCCTTAGGCTATCAGTCGAAAAATAAAAAGGTGCTGAAGGCAGATATCCGTAAAGGGGATGCCAAACAGCTTGATTATGGTGTCTACCAACTTATGGCAGAAGAACAATATGCCTATGAAATGACCGTAGAAAGTGTTGATTATAAGGTTGAAGTAAAAGAGGATCCGGATCTCCCACTTGGTTATATGAAATTAGTGAGATCTGGAGAATTGGGGAAAGTTCGTCATTTTTACAAGTATCCTGCGATTGTAAAGGATGGAGAATTTAACCCTAAACTCTATCAAGGTTATTTTGAAGAAGTGAGCAGTATTGTAGAGAAAAAGCCAGTTAATGAAGTATGGATTAAAGGGACTGGCAGTATTTTGAAGGATATAGCTATAGAAACTGAATCCGTTACTGAAGCTGAAAGAACAGGAACTAAAGTAACTATCCATTATACGACGGTGGATAAAGACGGGCGTAGTCGTAAGGATAAAAAAGAATGGACCATTTATAACGGTAGTAATGGGGAACCAGGTCCGCAAGGCCCACGAGGCGAAGCAGGCCCAGCAGGTCCAGCGGGTCCACGAGGAGAAGCGGGTCCAGCAGGTCCACAAGGCCTACGAGGTGAAGCCGGCCCACAAGGTCCGAAGGGAGAAGCAGGACCACAAGGCTCGAAAGGCGACAAGGGAGATCAAGGAGCAGTAGGTCCACAAGGCCCACAAGGCGAAGTAGGTCCACAAGGTCCGAAGGGAGAAGCAGGTCCGCAAGGTCCACGAGGAGAAGCAGGCCCACAAGGTCCGAAGGGAGAAGCAGGTCCGCAAGGCCCACGAGGCGAAGCAGGCCCACAAGGTCCGAAGGGAGAAGCAGGTCCACAAGGCCCACGCGGTGAAGCCGGCCCACAAGGTCCGAAGGGAGAAGCAGGTCCGCAAGGTCCACGAGGAGAAGCCGGCCCACAAGGTCCGAAGGGAGAAGCAGGACCACAAGGCTCGAAAGGCGACAAGGGAGATCAAGGAGCAGTAGGTCCACAAGGCCCACAAGGCGAAGTAGGTCCACAAGGCCCACGAGGCGAAGCCGGCCCAGCAGGTCCGAAAGGTGAAGCAGGTCCACAAGGTCCGAAGGGAGAAGCAGGTCCACAAGGCCCACGCGGTGAAGCAGGCCCACAAGGACCGAAGGGAGAAGCAGGTCCACAAGGCCCACGCGGTGAAGCAGGTCCACAAGGTCCGAAGGGAGAAGCAGGTCCACAAGGCCCACGCGGTGAAGCCGGCCCACAAGGTCCGAAGGGAGAAGCAGGTCCGCAAGGTCCACGAGGAGAAGCCGGCCCACAAGGTCCACGAGGAGAAGCAGGCCCACAAGGGGCACAAGGTGAAACAGGCCCACAAGGACCGCAAGGTGAAGTAGGTCCACAAGGCCCACAAGGGCCACGAGGCGAATCCGGCTCACAAGGCCCGAAAGGTGACAAGGGAGATCGTGGTGCAGTAGGCCCACAAGGCAAACAAGGAGATCAAGGATCAAAAGCTGAATTTTATGCTAGAGGCGATAAAAAAGAAAATGATGATCCGGAGAAATCTAGTGAAGAAATGCCTAGAAAGAATGATAAGGAAGAGTCTAGTTCCTCATCGGAAATAACACATACTGATAAGGAAGAAACAGGGAATGAGGAAAAAAGGAATGAAGGAAAAGTTAGAAGCATAGACCCAATGCAGGAAAATGCATCTCCAAAAGCGCCAATGCAAGAATCTTCAGTAAAAGAAGATCCAGTACCAAAAAAGCTAGTCCCAAAAGTGTCAGGCCAAGAAGCTACAAGGGCAAAAGTGTCAGGCCAAAAAGCGACAGGGGAAAAAGTGACAAAGTCAAAAGATCTTGAAAAACAGCCGACGACTCAAAAGTTGAAAAGACTTCCACAAACCGGCGAAAACTCTTTATTTGGAATAAACACGATTGGCCAAGCGGTTATCTTGCTGACGGGGGCTATGGCTTTATTGGCGAAAGGCAAGAAAGAAGATGAAGACGAATAAATCGAAACAGATAGTCTGATCTATAAATAAGTTCACTAAGGAAGCTATAAAAGTAGGATAAAGGTAATTTCAGTGCTTTGCCTAAAATAAAAAAAGACTTGCCAGATCTAAAAAAACTCCCTTCCAATAGAGAGGGGAGTGGTTCTTAGACTATAGGCAAGTCTTTATTTTTTTGACAAAAGGTCTCGAATATCGCGAAGGTAATCTTCTGCAGTTGGTTTTGCTTCTGCCACTTCTTCAACATCTTTTTTGCCAGCTAAACGTTCTTGGGCTGTGTTGACGGCTTTAACCATTACAAAGAGAACGAATCCGATGATGACAAAATTGATAACCGCTTGTAAGAAATTACCGTATTTCAATGTAGCAACCCCGATTTTGAGGGAAAGGTCGGTGACATCTGTAGAGCCAGTTAGCGCATTGATGATAGGCATGATTAAGTCAGCTACCAAAGAATCGACGATTGCTTTGAAAGCAGCCCCGATAATAACACCGACAGCCAAGTCCATTACATTACCACGCATCAAAAAATCCTTAAACTCTTTTAACATAATAGGCCTCCTTTTTGATAAGTGCTATAAAATAGGTTCTATTCAAGAATACAGGATATTTTTTAGAAAAGCTAGTAAAAAGCTTGAATTGATAGGTATATAGCAAAATAATTTGTAAAAAAACAATAAATAGCTTAATGAATAAATTCATTTGAGCTGGTACTTTGTGTGCTTCTAAGTAAAAACCGTGCATAGAGAGAAGAGTATTGTCAGATTAGTCAATGTATTTATTGGGGTTAAAGGCTTCAGGGATGGAGATTTCTTTGCCTAAAATCCGTTGAGCCAAACGATAGCCTATAATAGGGCCACTGGTTAAACCGGAAGAGCCTAGTCCGCTAGCGACTTTTATTCTATTGCAGAAAGGATAGTCCCCATAAAGTGGCAAGAAATCTTCTGTATAAGCTCGTGTACCAACTCGTTCGCTTATTTTTTCAAAGTGAAGATCTGGGAAGTAAGATTTAGCTTCTTCCATAAAAGAGTTTGAGATGGTTTGGTCAAGGCTTAGATCGTAACCCTTATCATTTTCGTGTGAAGCGCCAATAATGACTTGGCAAGCACGGTCAGGAATGATATCCGTTTCGCCGACTAGCATCAGTACTGGCCAAGATTCTGTTGACTCGCCACAATTGCAAACGATTAGTTGCCCCTTTTGTGGGCGGATACCAACGCGATGGTTTAAAGGAGATAGGACATCAGCCAGAAAAGCTCCTGCAGCGACAATGACTTGATCAACATCCCATTGTTGACTTTCTGAAGTGATGCTGACTAATCGATCTGTATGCTTTTTAATGTGGACTTTTTGAGGGATGAATTGGCCGCCTTGTTGCACAAATTGATCTTGCATGATTTTAACCAGTCGCGCTCCGTCTACTTTACCGCCACCACTTGCGAAAAGGGCATGATATGCACTTTTAAAGCCGGGGATCGTATGAGTAATTTCTTCAGGTGTTAGGATAGCTAATTCTCCCATGGTTGGATCAGATTGACGGCGTTCCATAGCCTTTTCGTACAAACGTTGGACGAGGGATCTTTTCTTTTTGAAAACAATGGCGCCACATTCTTCGAAAGGGAGTTCTTCTACGCCATCGCTTGTTAAATCTGCCATTAATTGCCGATAAAATTTAGCCCCATCAGCCACTAGTTGGTACCAATCTGCGTTACGTCTTTGAGAGAACCAAGGGCATATGATTCCGGCACTAGCCTTGCTAGCTTGACCGACACCGTGATCAAAGAGCAATGTTTTTTGGCCAGCACGTTGCAAGTAATAGGCAGCTGTCACCCCTACGATACCTGAGCCGATAACGGCTACTGTTTTTTCTTCCATCCCTACCACTCCTTTTATTTACTAGTCTTTCACCCAAAAATTTTAGCTACTGTGATAGTTATTATAGCATAGAGGGGGGAGAGAGGAGATGTTTTCAAGTAGCTGGATGAAGGGAGAGAAAAGCTTCTTTTTTTTATGACAAGAAATAGTGAGAAAAGTGGTGGATAGAGATGAAATGGGGTGAAAGCACCAAGTAGAATTTTTTTGAAAGGCTTGATATGCTGATGTTTCAAAGCTTTTTAAGATCCTGTGGGGAATAACTGGTTCTTTTGATAGAATAATGAATTTTTTGATGAATTTAATTGAACCCCTTTCGAAAATCTCCTACAATTAACTTAACTGGTAATGACCACGAAAGAGGTGAACATGATGACCAAACAGAGCCATAGTTTATCCCTTTATGCGCAACTGTGTGAAAACCTGATTACTTATATCAAAATGGAAAAAAGGCCAGGGGAACGTATGCCTTCTGAACGTGAAATTTGTGCTAAATATCACATCAGTAGAACAACGGTAAGGTCAGCGTTTGGGGAACTAGAATCTTTGGGTTATGTGTATAGACGGCCAGGGCAAGGGACTTATGTATCAAGCTTATGGCGACAACGACAAAATCTCTTAGATAGCTATAGCTTTACGGAACAAATGGTTCAGCTGGGAAAAGAACCGGATAATCGTATCTTGAAATTTCAAATGATTACTGCGCCACATTATCTAGCGGAGCGGATGGGACTTTTAGAAGGGGCTAAATTGTATCAAATGAAACGTGTGCGTTTGGCTAATGGAACTCCTATGATGGTTGAGACGACTTACCTGCCAGAGGAAATTTTCCCTCGTATGGAAGTAGAACAAGTCGGGAAAAGTTCTTTGTATGACTTTCTTCAACAACAATATGGGCAAGTTATACGCTATGCAGATGAAGAATTTACGGCAGGTATCGTGGATGCTGAGGAAGCCCATGAGCTAGAAGTAGCACAAGGGAGTCCTTGTTTACGCCTCACTCGGCAAACGGTGAATAATAAGGGGCAACTCATTGAATTGACCTTTTCTATCGCTAGAAGTGATCAATTTATCTATCGTGTACGTTACCATCAAACAGAAGAAGGGAAGGGAAACGAAGATGTTTAAGGCAAGCAAAGAGGAATTAGAGCGTCTTAAAGCAGAAATAACCACCCGTGAAATAAAGCAACAACCAGAATTGTGGCAAGAAGCCTTGGCATACTATCAAGAGCATTATAAAGAAATCCATACATTTTTGGATGAAGTTGTAGGTAAAGATCGCACTCGAGTGATCTTTACCGGTGCTGGGACATCTGCTTATGTAGGGGATACTATTTATCCATATTTGAAAGAAGTTGGGGATGAAGATCGCTACGAATTTCTAGCAGTGCCAACGACTAGTTTAGTTTCCAATCCATATGCCTACTTTAAAGCGGATAAAAAGACTATACTCGTTTCATTTGCTCGTTCAGGGAATAGTCCCGAAAGTGTAGCCAGTGTGGAACTTGGCAAACAATTAGTGAAAGATTTCTATCAAATCACCATTACTTGTGCCAAAGATGGTAAGTTAGCACAACAAGCTCATGGTGATCGTTCCAATCTGCTATTGATGATGCCAGAGCGGTCGAATGACCAAGGTTTTGCTATGACAGGATCATACACATGCATGACGTTGACGGCTTTGTTGATTTTTGACCAACATACTGAAGAAGATAAAGAAAACTATGTGCACTCGATCGTTGACATGGGTCAAGAAGTGATTGCTCGTGAAGACGAACTCCTAGCTATAACTAGTCCAACATATGATCGGGTCATATACTTAGGGTCTGGCGCTTTTGAAGGCTTGGCTCGAGAAGTACAACTAAAGATTTTGGAATTAACAGCTGGACAAATTGCGACAGCTTTTGACTCTTCTATGGGCTTCCGGCATGGTCCTAAATCGTTTGTGAATGAACGTTCTCTAGCTTTCGTTTTCATTTCAAATAATCCTTACACGAGGCAATATGATGTCGATATTTACAAAGAACTTGCTGGAGATCAAATTGCTGAAAAAGTGATTGCGATTGGGGTAGAACCGCTAGATTTAGACGGGGAAAAGTTTGTCTTTAAAGACAAGAATAGGCAAGTCCCAGATGCTTATATGGCGCTACCATTTGCCATATTAGGTCAAACGATTGCTTTGCTTACTTCTATTAAAGTGGGCAATAAACCAGATACACCTTCACCTACTGGCACTGTCAATCGGGTGGTTAAAGGGGTAAGTATTCATCCTTATCAAGACTAGTAGAAAAAAGAAAGGAATGGCAAGATGACAACCTATATTAAGGCAAAACGTTTCTATTATCCAGGACATGTTCGAGAAGCAGGATATCTTGAAATTACAGCGAACGGGCAGTTTGGGGAATATACAAGTGAATTGAAGGACGCTGAGGCGAAAGTAGTTGATTACAGTGATTTCAGTGTCGCTCCAGGATTGGTTGATACCCATATTCATGGCTTTATGGGCTATGATGTGATGGATAATGATGCAGAAGGCTTACGTGTTATTGCAGAAGGCCTTCCAAGCTGTGGGGTAACTTCCTGGTTGCCGACAACTTTAACAGCTGACCATGATTTGCTAAAAGAAGTCTGCCAAACGATTAAGAATTTCAAAGGGAATGCTAAATCTGCCAAAATTAGAGGGATTTTCTTTGAAGGCCCTTATTTCTGCGAAGAACACAAAGGGGCGCAAAATCCTAAATATATGACAGATCCAAATAGCGATGAATTGGACGAATGGCAAGAAGCAGCTGGGGGCTTGCTCAAAAAGATTGCGATTGCTCCAGAACGTCCTGGTTCAGTAGAATTTACTCGCCATGCAAGAGAAAAAGGGATTTTCATTGCTTTGGGGCATTCAGGGGCAACGTATGAGGAATGCTTGAAGGCTGTTGATGCAGGGGCTAATATTTTCGTCCATGTGTTCAATGGGATGCGTGGGCTTCATCACAGAGAACCAGGTGTCGTTGGAGCGGCGATGAATTGTAAGGAAACATATGGCGAATTGATCTGTGATGGTTATCATGTGCAACCGGGAGCGTGCGAATGCTTGATGAATGCACATGGCCGAGATAGAATCGCCTTAATAACAGATTGTATGAGAGCAGGCGGATTAGGTGACGGCAAATCGACATTAGGAGAATTTGAAGTTATTGTAAAAGATGGCGCTGCCAGATTAGCTAACTCTGGCTCTTTGGCCGGAAGTGTATTACAATTAATTCACGGGGTAAAGAATGTAGTGGACTGGGAGATTGCTACTCCACAAGAAGCTCTTCATATGGCAACTCTTTCCCCAGCTAAATCGGTGAAAATAGATGACGTGTGCGGCAAAATTGCAGCCGGTTATGCAGCAGACTTCATTGTTCTCAACGATGACTTAGAGTTGCAAGCCACTTATATCGATGGCGAAAAAGTTTATCAAGCTTAGTTTATTGATTAGATGACTAATCAAAGATCATTTAGAAAGAAGGATGACCAATGTCAAAACTAACCATCTCTAAAGAAAAATACGCACGTCTTGAACGTTTATCTGATAAAAACCATGTAATCAGTGCTCTTGCTATCGACCAACGTGGTTCTCTTAAACGTATGTTGGCTGAAGGGAAAGACACTCCTAACGAAAACGATATCGTTGAATACAAAAAATTAGTTTCTAAAAAATTAACTCCTTACGCTTCTTCTATCTTGTTGGACCCAGAATATGGTTTGCCAGCATCTGAATTACGTCATGAAGAAGCAGGTTTGTTAGTGGCTTATGAAAAAACTGGTTACGATGCTACAGAACCAGGTCGTTTGCCTGACTTATTGCCATTATGGTCTGCACGTCGCTTGAAAGAAGCTGGCGCTGACGCTGTTAAAGTATTGTTGTACTACGATATTGACGAAGGCGAAGAAATCAATGAACAAAAACATGCATTCGTTGAACGTATTGGTAGCGAATGTTTAGCAGAAGACATGCCATTCTTCTTGGAAATCGTTACTTACGATGCTAACATCGAAGACGCTAAGAGCTTAGAATACGCTAAGGTTAAACCTCACAAAGTTAACGACTCTGTAGTTGAATTCTCTAAAGATCGTTACCATGTAGATGTATTGAAATTGGAAGTTCCAGTGAACATGGACTATGTTGAAGGTTACGCTAAAGGTGAAGTGGCTTACACTAAAGAAGAAGCTAAAGCTTACTTCAAAGCTCAATCTGACGCAACTGATTTACCATACATCTTCTTGTCTGCAGGGGTTACTGCTGAATTATTCCAAGAAACACTTCGTTTTGCTAAAGAAGCAGGTGCTAACTTCAACGGGGTACTTTGTGGCCGTGCAACTTGGAAAGAATCCGTTGCTGTATACGCTAAAGAAGGCGAAGAAGCATGTATTGAATGGTTAGACAACCAAGGTAAGAAGAACATGGATGACTTAAACGCTGTTATCGAAGCTTCTTGCAGCTCTTGGGAAAGCAAAGTAGAAGTTCGTTAATTCTTCTACAGGATACTTTCGACATCTATCAAGAAGGACCAAGCCTATTTATGGGTTTGGTCCTTTTTTATTAAAGATAGTTGCATAGATCAGGTGATGAAAAAGGGATGACTGGAATAGCGGTTTTCTTAAGCAATAAATACATCGGAAGTGGCAACTGCTGTTTATCCTGAATTTCCCGATAGATAACATGGTTATGAGTCAGGAAATTCAGCTTATGAGCTAAAAAATAAGTGCTAGACAAATCTAGCTGAAAGTCAGACTTGGAAGCCCTTGGTGAGAACTGTTTCATTTTATGTCTTTTCTAATGGAAAGATTGTAATTATATCCAAAGATAAATATAATAGAAGAAGAGAAAGATAAGAAATTGCTAGATGAGTCGTGGAAAGTTAAAAGTGGCTAGCCTGCTTTTATGCTGGAACGGTGAGGAGTAAGGAGAAGGGTATGACAGAAGAAAAGAAACATGTAACAGCAACATACCAAGTCTTGCCGGTAGAGGCTAAGTGGGTTCAACTGCCAACCGGAGAAGAAGTAGACTTTAAAGAAGTAGATTTACCATCTTTAGAAATGGCACGCCTCTACTACGCTATGTCAGTGGCTATTACTTATGCAGATACTTTAGCGAAGTTAAGGGGACAACAAGGACTTCACTTTGAAGTTCACCGGATAGATGTTTCTGTGGATATGGTGGTAAGAAATAGCTTAGATAATACGCCTGCTTATCAATTGCATGTGATAGTGCAATTGTCTGGGGATGATGCCGAACTATTTGCGGAAGCTATTTGCCGTCGTGCGATTGGACGTTGCCCACTTTTGCATCTCTTAGAAAACAATCCTTTGGCCTTGAAACTATTTTACCGCTATGCGAATGAAGAAGAACTACACCCTCTTTTTTTGAGTTAGGGGACTTGTGAAACCTGTGCTCGTTTGCTATTTATCTGAGGCTTTTTAGAACTGTTCTCGCTTGCCTATCAGATGAATTGCGAATTTGCTGGTCTTCAGCACAGCATCTAACTTTTATCTCTCGTGTAGATTTGCTAAGATATGGATGGATAAAAAGATACAAGAGTTTTTGGGAGAGGTTGATGAAAAAATGAAACTAGTTATTGGTAGCGATCATGCTGGTGTAGATTTAAAAGATACAATTATTGACTATGTGTCCTCTTTAGGTCATGAAATTGTTGACTATGGCCCTGCTCATGGTGAAAAGATGGACTATCCAAAAAATGGTGAAAAAGTTGGTCGTGCGGTAGCCTCCGGGGAATTTGATGGCGGTATTCTAATTTGCGGTACAGGGATTGGCATTTCTATCTCTGCTAATAAGGTTAAAGGGGTACGGGCGGCAGTATGCTCTGAACCATATTCTGCTAAGATGGCTAAAATTCATAACAATGCGAATATTATCGCTTTTGGCGCTCGGGTTGTCGGGGATGAACTAGCGAAAATGATTGTACATGAATGGTTATCTAACGAATTTGAAGGCGGACGACATGCTCGTCGGGTAGCTATGATTGATGCTATTGGGGATGAAGAAAGCTATTCTTGTTCTTCCTCTTGCGCTTGTGATGCTAGTCTAGGGGATGCATGTAGTTCTGCTTCCTCCTGTGGCTGTGGTGACAAGTGTGACTGTGGCGACAAGTGCGACTGCGGTGACAAGTGCGACTGTGGCGACAAGTGCGACTGCGGTGACAAGTGCGACTGCGGCGACAAGTGCGATTGCGGTGACAAGTGCGATTGCGGTGACAAGTGCGACTGTGGCGACAAGTGCGACTGCGGTGACAAGTGCGACTGTGGCGACAAGTGCGATTGCGGTGACAAGTGCGATTGCGGTGGCAAGTGCGACTGTGGTGGCAAGTGCGACTCTACCGCTAAAGCCAAAGAAGCAAGCAAGTGCGATCTGGATAATGCTAGTTGCTGTAGTGGAAACTTTGGTTGTGACGACCCTTGCTATTGCTGTGATGAATGTTAATATATAATCAAAGGATAGATCATGCAGAGCGTTGAGCGGGCAAGATCTAACGAAAAATGCTCGTGGGCTAGTTCTCACGAGTTTTTTTGGATTAAAAGGAGGAAGAGACGAGTGGCAGAAATAAACCAAATCGACTGGCTCAGTAAATTGTTAAACAAGAGTAAGAAATTGCTGGTGCTCACTGGTGCAGGGGTATCTACTGGATCAGGCATCCCTGACTTTCGTTCGGCCAATGGAATTTATGATCGCATTAAAGGGGTACATTATTCTGGTGAAGAGGCCTTGTCTATTGATTTTTTGAGAAGAGAGCCGGAATTATTTTATCGGAATTTTATCGAGCATCTTTACTTCCCAGAAGCTGAGCCTTCTTTTGTTCACCGGTTTATAGCTCGATTAGAGAGCCCCGATCGTCAGGTGACCGTTCTTACACAAAATATAGACGGACTGCATCAAAAGGCTGGTTCTAGTCGAGTAGTAGAGCTACATGGCAGTGCCTTGCGCTTTAGAACACGGGACGGATTGAAGTTTGATTATAGTGAGGTGGAAGTAGCTCAAAATGCGATTTGTTATAAGGGAGAACAGCTGAGACCAGATATTGTCTTGTATGGAGAGGCCTTGGATACAGATGCGATCAACAGTGCTATTTGCGCCTTGCAAGAAGCAGATACCCTTTTAGTCTTAGGGACTAGCCTACGTGTTTACCCAGTAGCGGCTTTACCACAATATTTCATGGGAGAGACGAAAATATTGGTCAATAAAGAAGCCACCCCTTTGGACGGCAACTTCGATTTAGTCATTCATGAAAACATAGAGGCTGTACTAAAGAAGCTAGGTATAAGTTAGCTATAGTAGAACTGATAGTATATGAAAGTGTAATTTTAGCGTTCCTATGAAGTAGATAGCTAGTTGTAGGCGGATAGGGGGCTAGCTTTTTATTGTGGCAGGATTCAAAGTACTTATTAACTGTAGATCTTTAAATTTTTTATGGTTAAGGGCAAAGAGAACACAGAAAAATGAGAAAAAAATGGAAGAGAAAGTAGCGATTTAGCTTTCTCTCATTATAGCGGGACAGGAAATGACCCTGCTTTTTAGAACAGGCATATGTCTCCTGTATAATTGCTTTGAAGAATGGAAGCGCCTAAAAAACAAGAAAATAGCCAGGGCTGTCATTAGATAATATAACAGGATTAGGAACGATAAAAAACAGATGAAATATTAATGTTCGTATTCTGCGGTGTATTTAGATTAAAAATAGCGCTTTATCTTGCTTTTTACGAATAATTATCGTACGATATAGCCAGATAAGCAAATGAGAGCGATTTTATCTCTGGATAAGCTGATACAGTCTGGAAGGGGAGCTCTTACCACTAAGCATTCGAATTCACGAAGGAGGACTATGATGTCTCAATATGCCTATATCAAACGTTTTGATGAAATTGGTAAGGAGGATATACCTGAAGTCGGCGGGAAAGGGGCCAATCTTGGAGAATTAACTGCAATGGGTCTACCAGTACCACCAGGCTTTTGTGTCACTTCTAGAGGTTATCAGCGCTTTGTTGACTATGCAAAACTTGATGATGTAGTGGCGAAAATTTTATCTCATTGTGATGTGGATGATGCCAAGGCCTTGGCGATTTTGAGTGAAGAAATTCGGCAACGCTTTCAAAAGAGCCCTGTAGCCCCTGATTTGGAGGAAGAGATCCGTTCAGCCTATCAACGTTTTGCTGAACGAATCCATGTCCAAGACCCAGAAGTAGCAGTACGTTCATCTGCAACTGCTGAAGATTTGCCAGATGCTTCTTTTGCTGGGCAACAAGATACATACTTACACATTAAAGGAGCGGATGATTTAATCGACCATGTTCGTAAATGCTGGGCCTCTCTTTGGACAGCTAGAGCGATCTATTATCGTGAAAAACAACACTTTAATCATTTTGATGTGGCACTTTCTGCCGTTGTTCAAAAGATGGTGAAATCAGAAAAATCTGGGGTAATGTTTACAGCTAATCCTATAAATTCCTCCACAGATGAAATGATGATTAACTCTTCTTGGGGATTAGGAGAAGCAGTAGTCTCTGGCAGTGTAACGCCTGATGAGTTTATCGTTGATAAAGCTAGCAGACGGGTCATTGAGCAAAATATTGCCCATAAAAAATGCATGGTCGTAAAGAATCCTGAAGGAATTGGAACAGTTCAAGTGCCTGTTGCCGAGCAATTAGGGGAAGAATATGTGGAGAAATCTTCTCTGACACCAGAAGAATTAGAAATTTTAATTGATAATGGACTAAAAGTAGAAAAATTGTATGGCTCCGTTCAAGATACTGAGTGGGGTTTAGATGAGGATACTCACGAATTTTATTTCCTACAAAGTCGACCAATCACGACATTGAAGGGGCATGAAGAAAGTCAAGAAGTAGCTAAGGCGAGTGAAAATCTCCATCCAATATTGAAAGGGTTACCAGCTTCTCCAGGGATAGGCCGTGGGAAAGTTCGTGTTATTCAACATATGTCTGAAATTGGGAATGTACAAGAAGGGGAAGTCCTTGTAGCTGGAATGACTAATCCTGACATGGTACCAGCTATGAAGAAAGCAGCAGCATTAGTAACAGATGAGGGTGGACGGACTTGTCATGCGGCTATTGTTTCTAGAGAACTACAAATTCCTTGTATTGTAGGGACAAAGAATGCCACTACTCTTCTTCAAAATAATCAAATGGTTACGGTCGATGCTAAACGTGGAGTAGTTTACGACGGGGATGTATTGAAGCAAGAGGAAAAGCCATTAGAAACTAGCGCTAAAGCAAGTGTCAGCTATCAAGAAATGGCACCAATTACTGGGACTAAGATCTATATGAATTTAGGGCAACCAGACCTCATCCATCGCTACAAAGATTTACCATTCGACGGAATAGGATTGATGCGGACAGAGTTTATCTTTACCAACAAGATAGGTATTCACCCACTTTACCTCATCAAGACAGGTCGTCAACAACTGATGATTGACAAGTTGTCTGAAAATATTGCAGAAGTGGCCCAAGAAATTTACCCAAGAAAGATTGTCGTCCGCTTGTCAGATTTCCGTACGAACGAATATCGTGGATTGGAAGGCGGAGACGAAGTAGAACCTATAGAGGCTAATCCGATGATTGGCTGGCGTGGGGTTTCTCGCTATGTTTCTAAAGCATATGAAGAAGGATTCCGCCTAGAGTGCCAAGCTTTGCGACGCGTTCGTGAGCAATTAGGATTAGATAATGTATATGCTATGCTACCATTTGTTCGCACCTTGGATGAACTAGAACAAGCGAAAAAAATAATGGCAGAAGAAGGACTTTCTCGCTCTAAGACATTTAAGATTTGGATGATGGCTGAAGTGCCTGCTGTCGTCCTTCAGGCAGAAGAATTTGCGCGATTAGTCGATGGCTTCTCTATTGGATCAAATGACCTCACTCAACTGATTATGGGTGCAGATCGTGATTCTGAAATTTTGAATAATATGGGCTATTTCGACGAACGTAATGAAGCAGTGAAAAAGGCCTTGAAGATCATTATTGACGCTGCTAATAAGGTAGGGATTACCTGCTCAATCTGTGGTCAAGCACCAAGTCAATATCCAGAACTGGCGGAATATCTGGTGGAATGTGGAGTGACTTCCATGAGTGTAAATCCGGATACTGTGGCCTTTACTAAACGTTTGGTTGCTTCTGTAGAGCAAAAGATTATCCTGCAAAAATTGAGAAATTTATAGGAAGACAAGCAAAAAAGAGTAGTTTCTTCTAATAATAGTGACATAACAGAAGACAAGCAAGATAAGCAATGGGTGAATAGGAAGAAGAGAAGGAATGATCAGCACAACGTAGTAAATAATGGGGGCTGGTCGAACTATTGGAAGGAAAAAAGCTGTAAAGTCAGCAAAGAAATAGCGGTCTGGCAAAACTTGTCAGGCCGCTTTAACGTAAGTTTTTAATAATTTGTCGCATTTTATCGGATCTTCATGGTAAACTAGACTAGATAATGACTTGCGGCAAGAGTAGGAAACAAGAAGTCAACTAATTCATAGGGGAGTGAGTCTACCTGGTCGCTAAATGGAGGTATTTTCAGTATGAACAAAAAAATTTACCGTGCAGCGATTAAGGGGCTGATCGGCCTAACCCTTTGTGGAGGGGTGGCTACTTACGGTGTTGGCTCTTACTTTGTCCGCTATGCCTTGGTTCCTAAAAGCGGTGGAGATGATAGAAAGGTCAAGAAAACAGCGACAGCAAAATCGCAAAAGAAAAAATCAGATTCAGTGCATGCACGTGAAGACTTAGAAAGAGATCGCTGGTTGAAGGAGGTTTTGCCTCTGACACATCGCCGGACCATAACCAGCAAAGACGGATTGAAGTTGGTTGGTCATGAATTTATCCAACCCCATGATAAAACGACCAATAACTGGCTGATGATTGTCCATGGTTACCAGTCTAGCGAAAAAGAGTCACAACTTTTAGCGCGCCACTTCTATCAAATGGGGTATAATGTCTTTACAATGAGCTTACGGGCGCATCGCCCAAGTGAAGGGCAATATATTGGAATGGGCTATCTGGATAAGGATGATCTCAAGCAATGGACGGAAGATTTGCTTCAACGACATCCGGATAGCCGAATTATTTATCATGGCACCTCTATGGGAGGGGCGACTGTTATGATGGCAGCAGGTGATAAACCCAACCCACGTGTGCTTGGGGTCATCGATGATTGTGGCTTTTCCAGTGTTTGGAATATCTTTGGTTCAGAGTTGGATAAACGATTCAACTTGCCTACTTTTCCTGTTTTAGATATGGCACGTGTGATGGGAGAAGTTAAAGCAGGCTATGATATTAAAGATGGGGAAGTAATCAACTATGCTAAGAAAATTCACATGCCCGCTCTGTTAGTTCATACTAAAGGGGATGATTTTGTTCCAGTTAAGATGACAGAAGAACTATATAAAGCTATCCCTGGAAAGGATAAGAAGAAAGTCATTTACCAAAGGGGTGGCCATGCAGCAGCTAAATTTATGTATCTTGACCGCTATTATAAAGAAATGGCAGACTTTACTAAGCGTGTCTTTCAAGGGAAAAATTAGCTTTAAGGAGTCTTTAAGCCAAAACTAAACTATAGGTCTAACGCTCTTTCAAGAAAAAAATTAGCTTTAACCTATCTTTATAAGGGAAAACCAGGCTTTAACCATAAGGAGGAAAAACAATGAAATTAAAAAAATGGTCCATTAGTCTTTTAACATTAGCTTCAGTGACCTTGTTTGCTTGCTCTCAACCTAAACAGGTGACAAGTCCAGCTAAAGAAGCAAAAACGGAACAAAAGGAAGTAAAGAAGGACAAAGAAGTTCTTTCTATCAAGGTGAGTATCTTACACAAGGGTGAAGCAGTTGAATCTAGCGAAAAGACTGTGGAAGTGAAAAAAGGCGAAAGCTTTCTAGATGCCTTTAAGAAGGCTTATAAAGTCGAAGAAAAAGATGGATTTGTTACGGCTATCAATGACTTGAAATCAGATCAAGGGGATACAAAAGGCCAATATTGGAAATTATTGGTTAACGACAAAATGGCAGAAGTCGGAGCAGATAAAGTCAAATTGTCTGATGGAGATCATGTGACATGGGACTTGACAGACGATTGGAATTAAGACGTATAGCCCAGTTAGCCTTATTGACATCAGCTGCCGTTGTAGGACGGTGGCTGTTTGCCTTTGTGCCCAATGTTCAACCGGTAACAAGTATGGTAATTTTCATTTCCCTTATCTATGGGATGTGCGATGGCGCTTTAGTGGGGATGTTGACCATGTTAGTTTCCAATCTCTTTTTGGGAATGGGCTGGTGGACTATTCCGCAAATGCTCGCTTATGCTCTGATTGCTGTTCTTTCTGCTTTGTGGGGGAAGACAGCTTTAAAGAATAAGCGAATAATGTCTGCTATATGGGCAGCAGCCATGGGGTATTTTTACGGGATAATCGTCACTTTAGCACAAATTTTACATTTAGGCCTGGCGAATGGGTGGATTTACTATCTCAATGGATTATCTTTTGACACTTATCATGCATTAGGGAATGTTGCTTTCTATTTATTACTTTTACCAATATTTCCGAATTTATTGCAACGATTTGATTACCGAAAAGCGGGCAAGTCAGCTTGAAAGCGTTGACAATTCTGAAGAACTTTCTGATAATTAAAAGGTAAGTATAGTCAGAAAGGAAGATGTCAAATGGGGAAATATGAGGAACTACGTCGGGAATATATGAAACGCAAACAAAAATATGCAGAAGTTATTCCAGACTTGATGCCTGGCATAGGCAAGATGACCATGGCTATTGCAGAAACAGATATTTTAGATATCAAAACAATGGAAATGATTTTTGTGGCTTGTGCGATTGCTCGTCATTGTGAGCCATGTATTGCTACCCATGTCAAGGGCTTTTATGATGCAGGCGGCACTCGTGAAGAACTCGTTGCAGTGATTGGGGTTACTGTTGTGATGGGTGGAGGGCCTGAAGCTAACTATGCTAGTACAGCTTTAGAAGCCTATGATGAATTACTGGCAGAAGAATAGGATCTATGCTTCTTGTTGGGATAATACAACTAGTTTGACCTTTATAGGATGTGAAAGGAAAGTGAAAAGCTCCCTTTAGTAGTGATGGCTACTGAAGGGAGCTTTATATATGTTAATCCACAAATAGGGAAGGGAGATTTTTATAAAAAGTTAGGAGTTAGCAGGAAACGAAGGAAAACAGAGAGGGGGAGCTAAAATAGGCCTTCAGCGATTCGTTGGAAAGTTTCGACATTGGCTATAGCTCTTCCGCTAACCAGATGAGGAGCACCACCGCCAGTGACTTGATCTAGCTGTTCTTTTAAAATTCCGAATAAATCTCTTGAACGATTTTCAGCCGATATAATGGCGAAATGGATACTGTTAGATTCCTCGGTGAATAAGATCTGATTTCCGACGATTTTTTTGGTCATTAACTGCGATAATTCACGTAGTTCCTTAGGGTCAATGTCTTGGAGATGGATAATCTTTTGACCTAGTTTTGAAAGGCGATCGGCTTTTTGAAGTAAAAGGCTCTTTTTAAGCTGTTGGATTTCCTTTTTGGACTCTTTGTCAGATTGGCGGAGTTTTTTTACGGCATTTAGAATATCTGTCCCGCTAACACTGAGCAATTGACTTAAGCTCTTTTGTTGGAGATAAAGTTGCTCTAACAAACTGTTGCAACTGCTATTGACAGCGATATGCACCCGAGTTCCCTTGGCAGTGTTTTCGCTATAGAGATTACTATAGGAGCCGATCTGCCCGGTATGATTGACATGGCAGGTGCCACAGGGTTGGGTGTTTACTTCTTTAAAATGAACGATACGAACTTCGTCAAATTGATGATAAAATTCATCGGGATAATCGGATCCTTTCATGTAGGTAAATTCGACTGGAAAATCTAATCGAATCATTTGACGCAAAAAGTTTTGAGACTCATCTATTAGATCTTGCGACAAATCTTTTACAGCAAGCTCATACCAGGTATTGTCAGGGTTGGCGTTGACAGCGATTATTTTTAAACCCTTGGATTCATAAAAACCATCTAATAGATGGAAGCTACTTTGAATAGCGGTATTTAACCATCGGGTGTTTAAATCTACTTGCATATGAATAGGATTGCTTAACTGTCCCGAAACTTTGTGGTAAAGAATATCTCCCTCCCATTTCAAGTCAACTAAAGGAAGACCGTTGATGCTGCCGTGATCAGAAGGTTGACCACCTTTCTCTCCGTAAAAAACAGTATCTTCAAAGGAGTAATAGCCGTTTTTTTCGCTCACAATTTGCGTTGTTAAGCTGACTTCTTCGAAATTATCATAATGGGCATTCATGTGCCTACCCCCTTTTTTATAGATAGCTAAAGCAAGTTTTAGATGCTTTTAGTATAGAAAAAATGTTGTTTATAGGCTAATTGTGAATCCAATCTAAGTCCACTGAAAGCCCATAATGGTCACTGACTACTGGAGCAAGTGAACCATCGAAAGTAATCTTAGAACTGTTGATAGAAAAGTCCTTGCTGGAGAAGAGATGATCCACTTTATAGGCTTTTTGATTATTTTCCCAACCGTCAATATCGGCCTTAATACTGTGATCACCATAAACCTGACGAGCAACTTTGTGACTATCTTGTAATTTCAGGGGACTTTCTAGAATCATTTGGTAACCTTCTTGATCCGTTGGGTTATTAAAATCGCCCATTAATAATAAGGGAGAATTCAGAGTGAGCAATTCTTTTTCTAGGCGTTGCCATTCAGCTTGAAAGCCTTTGTTGAACCAAGATAAATGCATACTAACGATAGTGACTGCTTTGCCCTTCAATTTTGTTTTAGCCAGTAAAGCCCGTCTTGTATGATAGTCCTTTTCGTCGTCTGTATCTGACAGAAGAATATCAGAAACCTCAATAGGCTCTCTCGATAAAATGGCGACACCTTCATGGTAAAAATCGTAGCCTATATGATTGTAGGCCCATGACCAGTAATAATCGAGCCCCTTCTTTTTAAGGTAGTGAGTTAAAAGAAGGGCATAATGCTCTTGGTGGATGGCAGGTGTGTTAGGGAGGGCTTGGTAAAGGGATAAGTCTGTTGCGACTTCCCCTGACATGACTTGATTGATTTCTTGCAAGCAAATGATATCATATTCTTCTTTTAGGATATGTTCAGCCAAATCGACTAATTTTTTGAGAGGATTAGCTTCTATCCAAGAATGTGTATTGAGTGTTAATACTTTGACCATAATTTCTCCTTTATAAGACAAGGAGAGTCATAGGTTAAACAGGAAACATGACCTGTACCTATCACTCTCTTTGTGATGTATGAAAGATGCGGCTAGTCTTGATAAAAGACTCTTGTATTGTGTATTAAAGTTCTACAGTTGCGACTAAGTGTTTAGCAACTTGATCACCTTGAGAGACCAAGCTCACATTTTTGATCTCTGCTGTATTAGTAAAGGCAACGACAATAGTTGTTTCACGATCTGCTGATTTGATAGCCTCAAGATCAGCGACAACTAATAGGTCACCTGCAGAAACACGTTGCCCTTCGGATACTTTTACTGAGAATGGTACACCGTTTAAGGCTACCGTTCCAAGACCGACATGGACAAGAACCTCAAGGCCGTTATCAGTGAGTAAACCAAAAGCGTGCTTAGTTGGGAAGATGCTGGTTACTAAACCTGCAACCGGTGCATAAATATTGCCATTAATCGGTTCAACAGCAAAACCATCACCCATCATCTTGTCGGCAAAAACTTTGTCGTTAACTTCTGTGATTGGTAAAACTGTCCCATCTGCTACAGATAAAACCTTTTCTGTGACTTGTTTAAAATCTGCGGTATTAACAGGTTTGCTGTCAATAGCCTCGACATTGACTTCTGGAATAATAGCATCTGAAGCCAGCAAGTCTTGAATATCTGATTTTAGGATATCTGCTTTAGGGCCGTATACAGCTTGAACACCGCTACCTTTTATAATTAAGCCCATAGCGCCAGCTTTTTTCCAATATTCTTCAGCCCCAACTTTAGCGGGGTCTTTAACGCTTACCCGCAAACGAGTCATGCAGGCATCGACATCATCAATATTGTCAGGCCCGCCTAGAAGGTTGATGATTTGGACGATTTGGGAATTGCTATTAACTAGTTGACCAGAAGCAGCTTTAGATGTGTCAGTATCGACCATATCTGCATCATAATTACCTAAACGTCCTGCTGTTGCTAGACGCATTTTCTTAATCATTGTATCAGCAATAAAGTACATGATGACTGCAAAAGCAAGAGAAACCCAAATAAAGTTAATCAAGTCCATTCCAAGGCCAGCTTTTAGAGCCATAGGAGTACGGGTTAATAATTCAATATTACCGAATGAGTGGACGCGAAGGTGGACGAGATCGGCCATGGCGAAGGAAGCCCCTTGGACAAGAGCGTAAACAATGTAGAGTGGCATGGCAGCAAACATAAACATGTATTCAAGAGGTTCTGTTACCCCAGTTAAGAAAACGGCTGCCGCTGCAGAAATAAACATCATTTTATATTTACTTTTCTTGTCAGCGTCAACATTACGGTACATGGCAAAAGCAAGACCCATCAATGTCCCTGTAGAACCGATCATTTGACCTACTTTGAAACGTGCAGGAGTAACGGTGCTGAGTAAATGATGGTAAGCTGAAGCGTCAGATCCTTTCAGATTAACTAAGTCAGTTACCCAAGCCAACCATAATGGATCTTGACCGAATACTTTTGTCCCTTGCGCTGCGCCTGTTAGCACTTCATAAGTTCCACCAAGGGCTGTGTAGTTCATTGGAATAGTTAACATATGATGGAGACCAAATGGGAGCAAGAGACGTTCCAAGGTTCCGTATAAGAATGGGGCAAGAATAGGAGCGGAATCTTGTGAAGAAGCAATCCACATACCAAAATTATTGATACCAGATTGGATAAGTGGCCAAACAACAACTAAAGCCAGAGCGACCATAATAGAACGTAAAATGACCACAAAAGGTACGAAACGTTTCCCATTAAAGAAGGTCAGTACTTCAGGAAGTTTACGGTAGTTATAATATTTATTATAAGCTGTTGCGCCGACGAAACCGGCGATAATACCTACGAATACCCCTGTATTTAAAGCTGGGGATTCTAATACACTTGTAAAATAGTCCTTAACAACCATCTGAGTTCCAAGAAGGCTTGTGATTTTTGCTTCTGGGTCAGCAAGCATTTCACCGGATACACCATAAAAAGCACCGGTAATGCGGTTAATCAAGACGAAAGCAAGTCCTGAGGCAAAGGCACCGCCAGCTCTATCCTTAGCCCAACTCCCCCCGATGGCTAAAGCAAAGAGTAAGTGGAGGTTGACGATAACCGCCCACCCAATCTGAGCAATGATATTTCCTAGTGATGCTAAAAATGCTGAGTGAAGGTTAATCATAGGAATAGAGTTCCCGATACTAATCATTAAACCAGCAGCTGGCATGACAGCGATGACCACCATTAAGCATTTGCCGAATTTTTGCCAAAATTCGAAACTAAACAATTGTTTGAATGACGTTTTCATTCTACCTCTCCTTTTGTGACACCCATATAGCATAAACACATGCTTTAAATAGTGAGTGTTTATGCTAAGGGAATGTTAATAACGCAAGTTCTTATGGCGCAAACGGTTGCGTTAATGAAGTGACTTCATTATACTAATCTTTTCTAAAATTGTAAAGCGTTTTCCCTTCTGGAAGATAGATTTCTCCGCTAAGCTAGGAATATGGCACCCTGCTAAATATGGCAAGTCTTCAACATATAAGAGATTAAGGGGGCAGGTAGATAGAGGAGAGCAAAAAAAAAGCCCACTCTAGCAGTGGGCGAACATGCTTATTTAGAATGCCGTGTAGAATCGGCGATAGGGAGTTTGTCTTTAAGTAAATGGATAATTTGCTCCTTATCTTTTTTCTTAAAGATAAGAGTGACCTTACTGTTGGTTTGCATAAAAACCACACGAATGTCTTCTTGTTGGCGTCCGGGTAAGATATTCACCCCTAAAAGATCTGTGTAGACTAGTTTATGGTTAGACAAGCTACGCCAATCATTTTCGGAAAAATAGAGGCAGGCTTGATCTGTTAGTCCAGTCGAAAAAATGAAGCAAATCCTATAAAGGCCAATCATTAGCCAAGTTAAGGCTCCTAGCCAACCTAAAGTATCTTGAGTTAAAAAAGCCAATAGGATGGTAAAAAACGAGAAGGCAATATTGGCGATGTTTTGCCATGTTAGTAAGGGTTGACGAATGAGGACTTGCATGGCGGAAGAGAGTTGGCGGAAAACAGTGAATGACATAATAGAAAACATAAGCGCAGTAAGAACGGTGAGCATAGAAAGCCTCCTTGGTGAATCAATCCATCTTCTTTAGTATAGCAAAAGTATCCTGTATTCGACAGATGAAGTAGCCATTTTAAGGGCAAAAGTCTCTGGAATCGAAAGCATTTGCTAGTTAAGCCAAAAGCTTAGGAAAGGTAAATGAATGAACATTAACATAAAAATAAGGAGGCTTTTTGGCCTCCTTATTATTCAAATGCCGAAAACAGGGATCGAACCTGCGACCTACGCGTTACGAGTGCGTTGCTCTGCCAGCTGAGCTATTTCGGCGACACATGCCATATTATAGCGAAGTCAGATAGGAAAGTAAAGACTGAGCAAGTTTTTTTACTTGAGGGAAGTAAAGATGGACTATTTTTTATAGGAAGCAGTGAAGACGAGAGGAGTTGTTGATGAGAGTCAATTCGTCCCAATAGATTAAGGCCTAGTGAATAAAAAAATGAAGCTAGTTCTTTTGCAGATAATCTGATTGTGATTTTGTTAGCCTAGATGAGTGACTGCCCCTATTGGTTAAGGAGCAGTCAAAGGACTAGGAGATTTTAGTAGCGAGTAGTTATAAGAGGAAAAGGCTCTCTGTGAATAGGACGAGTAGATTGGAAACTACAGGTTTAAAGCTGAAGCAACAACTCCTGTTAACGGTCTAAGATGAAACCTTGTTCTTGTAAGAAAGTGGATAAACTTTTGCTTTTATGTGATGCAGCCGTTAAATGATTTAGAACTTGATCTGTAAAGCTATCTGACCGTCGATTGTGTTGACGGGTATCATAATAGTTTGTCATTTCTTTATCGTAGTTTTCTAAGGCTTTAGTATAGGAATATTGATGAGGGTAGCTATTTTCTCCTACTTTGAGGTCAAGTGACATGCGAGGCTTAAGCTGAGAAGGGTTAGCTACATGTCCGAAAGCGATACCTAATAGAGGGAAAGTGAATTTTGGTAGATTTAACAGCTCAACCAAAGCATCTAAATCATTCATGATGCTCCCTAAGAAAACACCACCTAAATCAAGCGATTCTAAAGCGACCATCACATTTTGAGCAGCTAGATAGCTATCAGAAATGGCTTCAAATAAAAAGTCTAGAGTCGGTTGTTGATTTGACTTAGCGGATTTTTCATGCAAGATAGTATAGTTGCGGTAGCAGTCGGCAATGAATATCCACACTTCTGGAGCTTGAGCGATGTAGGGTTGACCAGCTATAGTGGCAATGGCCTCCTTTTTATCTTGATCAGTCAAGCGAATAATCGAACAACTTTGCAGTCCGCGACTGGAGGCTGTTCGATTCATGACTGCTAATAAACTTTGAATAGTGCCTTCATCCACAGATTGATCGGTAAAGTCTCGAATGCTTCTATGATTTAATTGCCTTTCAATGGTGGTCATCAAGTATCTCTCCTTTTCTAGCTGAAATCTTTATAAGTTAAAGGTAAACGGAATCCCTCAGAAAGTCAAATAAGAAAGGGTAATACTTATAAGTAGGGAATCCCTCAGAAAGTCAAATAAGAAAGGGTAATACTTATAAGTAGGGAATCCCTCAGGAAGGTAAATAAGAGGAGAAAAGAGATTAGACAATATGATACACTCGACGTGCTATAATAGAGGATGAGTGAGCTAATGACAAAAAGTTAGAGAAGAAGGGGAAAGTGGCTTATTTTGAGCCTTCTTTCTAGCATAAAGGGCGAAAAACTGATAGTATAGACTTCATGCCAAGAAGAGAGACAAGTTAGAGCGAGGGAAACTATTGTGTTAGAAAAGAATTATGGAATGATCATTGGGATAGCAGCCATGGTGATTGCGATGGCTTGTGGAATGGAACGATGGGCCAGTGTAGGTGTAGGTGTTTTAGTTGGAGCTTTTGCTATTCCATTTGCCCATAAGTGGGTGACGGATCGTGAAAGAAAGATTCAAGCTGAACGTTTGTATGAGCAAATGCAAGAGCAAGGGCGCTACCAATCTTTTGAAGAAAAACCAAGGAAACATGTGCGGAAAAAACATGAAAGTGAGGAATAAGGTGACACCGGAAATTATTGCGACAGTAGAATCTTTAGAGCAGGCTGAAGCTTTACTGAAATTAGGAGTGGATCGTATTCAATTTGGGGAGGATTATTTTGGCTTGCGCTTGAAAAAATCTTTCTCTAGAGAGCAACAAGCAGAATTGATAGACCTAGCTCATCGATATGGTAAAAAGGCAGATCTTGCTGTTAATGGAATATTTCATAATGATCGCATCGAAAGAGTAGAAGAGTATTTGCGCTTTTTAAACGAAAAAGGGGCAGATTCTATCACAGTTGGCGATCCTGGAGTCGTGCAAGTGATGAAAGGCTTAGAAAGGCATCCAGACTTTCGTTATGACATGCAAGTAATGGTGACGAATGCCAAGCAAATTAATTTCTGGGCTAAACGTGGAGCTAAGAGCGCTATTGTGGCTCGGGAAATTCCTCGAGAAGAACTAGCGCTGATTATAGAAAAGGCTATTGTTCCAGTAGAGGTGCAAGTATATGGACCGACCTGTATTCACCAATCCAAACGGCCTTTGCTTGAAAATTACTTCAATTATGTCCATGAAGATGAAGAAGTAACTCGTGAAAGAGATCTTTTTTTGAGCGAACCAATGAAGCCAAATACGCACTATTCCATCTACCAAGACATGAATGGCACGCATATATTTGCCAGCAATGATTTAAATATGATCGGTCAATTAAAAGAATTGCTAGATATGGGAGCAGGACAGCTTAAATTGGATGGGCTATTTACGGATGCTGAATCTTTTGTCTCGATTGTGGAGATATTTAAGAAAGAAGTAGAAGCAGTGCTAGATGGTAGTTGGACTAAAGAAGGTGCAGAAGAAGCTAATCGAAGTTTAAATGCTTACCATCGAGCTAATCGGAGTTTTGATACAGGATTTTACTTTAAGGATCCAAAAGAAGTGCAATAGCCTTAGTCGTCTATTTTAAGTTCATGAGCAGAGGCCTCTATCCGATTGATGAAAGCAAGTTAAGGCAGATGACAAAGAAGATTGGGATAAGCCAGGGAAAGCAACTGGTATGACTGATAGAGATGATCAGGGAGAAGTCTTTGTTGGCTTAATAGATAAGAGTAGGAGAAGGAGTCCGGTATAGAGGACTTTTGTATGAAGACAGTAAGAATGAGGAGGAGTGGCATGGGCCGCGTCATTACGAAAAAACCAGAGCTATTAGCTCCAGGTGGTACTTTAGAAAAATTAAAGATGGCGATTCATTATGGAGCAGATGCTTGCTATATTGGGGGGCAGGCGTATGGTTTACGTAGTCGTGCAGGTAATTTTGATTTTACAGAAATGAAAGAAGCAGTAGACTATGCGCACGAGCATGGAGCAAAAATTTATTTGGCCTCTAACATGGTTACACATGAAGGAGATGAAAAGGGGGCAGGGGAATTTTATCGGACTGTTCGCGATTTAGGGATAGATGCGGTATTAGTCTCAGACCCAGCTTTAATGGAAATTGCAGTGACGGAAGCTCCAGGCCTAGCGATTCATTTATCTACACAGGCTAGTGCAACCAATTACCAAACCCTCAATTTTTGGGCAGATGAGGGCTTAGAACGGGTGGTTTTGGCTCGGGAAGTTAGTATGGAAGAAATTCGCTATATGCGGGAACGAGTGAATGTGGAAATTGAGGCCTTTGTTCATGGGGCAATGTGCATTTCTTATTCTGGGCGTTGTGTCTTAAGTAACCATATGGCGAACCGTGATGCGAACCGTGGAGGCTGCGCTCAGTCTTGTCGTTGGAAATACGGCTTGTTTGATATGGACTTGCCAGGGCTCAAACATACTATTGGAGAAGAACATGGCGTGGAAGAAGCTTTTTCTATGAGTGCGGTTGACCTATCTATGCTAGGGCATATTCCTGATTTAGTGGAAGCGGGGATCGATAGCTTGAAGGTAGAAGGCCGGATGAAGTCTATTCACTATGTTTCTACTGTATGTAATGTTTATCGGAAGGCGATTGATGCTTATTGCGCTGATCCAGATCATTACGAATTGAAAAAGGAATGGGTGGATGAGTTGTGGAAAGTTGCGCAAAGAGAACTCGCTACAGGCTTCTTCTACGGGACGCCTACTGAAGAGGAACAACTCTTTGGTCCACGTCGCAAGATTCCTCAATATGCCTTTGTAGGCCAAGTCATAGCATATGATGAAGCAAGTGGGATAGCGACCATCCAACAAAGAAATAATTTTGGCTGCGGGGACGAGGTTGAATTTTACGGGCCAGGTATGCGCCACTTTACCCAAACGGTTGAAGAGCTAAAGGATGAAAATGGACTAGCTATTGATCGTGCACCTCATGCCATGATGATCTGTCAAATGCCGGTTAAAGAACCCGTTCAAGTCTACGATATGATAAGGAAACGGAAGTGATGGGCGATTGGCTGCTAGCTAAGGTGTTAGGCGGATAGACTGACGGGTAAATAAGTTAGACTGATACGCTTGCCTTTAGCGAAGTTAAATGGAGCAGAATTTTTTTACGTCAGTAAGGCGGAGTAAAAGGCTGCTCTTTTTTGCTTTTAAGCTATCCTAAAAATATAGTGATAAGATAATGAAAACCAATTTGAGGGAAGATGACTTCCGGTGAAAGAGACTTTAAAAAATTAAGGGAAAGTAACTGGAATCACTTGACAAGTTGGGGCGTTTTGGTAAAATGATCAAAGATTAAAGGACTTTTAATTTTGTCCCGTGAGGCAAAAAAAGCTCAACCAGTTGAGAGTTATGGCGAGTTGGGGAGAGTTTCTCGCTCGATATGACCGGTCAAGCGGGTCCTTTAGGAAAGAAAGGGCTCTTTTTTGTGCCCAAAAGGAGAGAGACACGTGGAATTAGAAACAAATAATGTCAATTTGCGGTATGATGTGGATCAAAAACCGTCAGCTGGTTTGGGTTGGCTTTTGAGTGTGCAACATGTTTTTGCTATGTTTGGGGCGACGATCTTGGTACCTTTGATTTTGGGGATGCCTGTATCGGTAGCCTTGTTTGCTAGTGGAATCGGGACCTTGATTTATGGCTTTGCTACACAGTATAAGGTGCCTGTTTATTTAGGGTCATCCTTTGCCTTTATTACAGCTATGGCTTTTGCGATGAAACAAATGCACGGGGACGTTAAAGCAGCTCAAACAGGGATTATGCTAACGGGTTTGGTTTATGTTATCGTAGCTTTCTTTGTTAAATATTTAGGAACTCGTTGGATTGACCGCCTCTTACCACCAATTGTTATTGGACCGATGATTATCGTTATCGGCTTGGGACTATCCGGATCTGCGGTAAAAAATGCAGGTTTTGTTGAAAAAGGGGATTGGAGAGGGATGTTGGTTGCTGTGGTGACTTTCTTGATCTCTGCTTTCATTAATACGAAAGCGAAAGGCTTTATCAAAATTATCCCATTCATTTTCGGTATTGTTGGAGGTTATTTAACAGCTCTTGCCTTTGGTTTAGTCGACTTTACTCCAGTGCTTGAAGCTAAATGGATCCAAGCCCCACAATTTATTTTGCCATTTAAGACACCTTACTTTGATCACTACAATCTGTATTTTGGACCGGAAAGCTGGGCGATCGTTCCAGTTGCTATCGTGACTATTGCTGAACATATTGGGGATCATACCGTCTTAAGTGAGATTTGTGGTCGAGAATTTTTAAAGACCCCAGGATTGAAACGGACTTTAGTTGGGGATGGGATTGCGACGACTGTTTCTGCCTTCTTGGGAGGTCCAGCTAATACGACATACGGTGAAAATACAGGGGTTGTAGCCTTGACCCGTGTAGCTAGCGTAAGTGTTATTCAAAGAGCTGCCTGCATTGCTATGGGGCTATCCTTCTTAGGAAAGTTTACGGCGATTATTGCCACGATTCCAAACTGTGTCCTAGGCGGGATGTCCATCTTACTCTATGGGGTTATCGCTTCTAATGGGTTGAAAGTGTTGATTGAAAACCGTGTGGACTTTAAACAAGTTCGTAATTTGATCATTGCCTCAGCTATGCTAGTGCTTGGCTTAGGTGGAGCAGTCTTACATTTAGGAAGTTTAGTGACTTTATCTGGGACAACCCTATGTGCTTTGTCTGGTGTAGCCTTGAACCTCATCTTGCCAGAAGAAGAAAAATTAAATATTACTATTGACTAAATTGAGTTAATCTAAAGAATAGAACAGCCTCGTGGGAGTTTTTGAGATTCCGACGAGGCTGTTTTTTATGTCAGACAAGTTGCTAAGGATCCTTTTGGAAAAGGGCGGCTAGTCTTTTGGTGAAGAGGTTTATATTAAGATAAAGAGTAATGTGGCCAGAAAGTATAGAGGTATCCCTATGGAATCAATAAAAAATTGAACGCAGCCAATATAAGATGATATAATAAGAATGAGTTAAAGAATAGCGAGGAATTTTATGACACTTAACTATAAACCGTTGTGGATACAACTTGCAAAAAAAGGATTAAGAAAGAAAGATGTCATTGCTATGGCTGGGCTTACCACAAATGTTATGGCACAAATGGGCAAGAATAAGCCGATAACATTGAAAAATTTAGAAAGAATATGTAAGGCACTTGATTGTACACCTAACGATGTATTCTCTTTTGATGATTTTTATGAGAATAGTACAACGAAACAAGTTTAATGTAGAAGGGCTATTGGACGATGGATAATAAAGAAAATACTAGAAATAAAATTATAAGTGTAGCAAGTAAACTGTTTATAACAAAGGGTTACGAAGAAACTAGAATTTCAGATATTATAAATGGACTTGATGGATTAACCAAGGGGGCAATATATCATTATTTTGAATCTAAGGAAGATATTTTTAATTCGGTTGTCAGTGAGATAGGAAGTAAAAACATACAAATCTTTGAAGAAATAAAAAGAGATAAAAGTTTACTGGGAGCTGAAAAACTAATAAAAATCGTAAAATCAAGTTTTGACAACAAAAACATGGAAGCTATCACACGCATGTCTCCTAATTTGTTGGATAATCCTAAATTGCTTTCGGCCTTTATTATTGAAATAAGGGATATAACAATTCCTCGGTATATTCAGCCTATAATAAATGAAGGTATAGCAGATGGTAGTATAAGAACTAAATATCCAAATGAAACAGCAGAAATGATTGCTGTTTTACTGAATTTATGGTTAAATCCACTGATATGGCAAAATGAGCAAATAAAAGTATCAAATAAAATGGAAGTAATTAACATGATGTTAGAAAAATTCGGGGTCAAGTTATTCGATGAGGAATTGATCAGTAAAATGGAAGATTGATTACCTAATAGCCAGTATTTATAACGCATGATTGGAAGCTAAATATCCACCATGCGTTTTTTTATTGAGATAAGTTTGTTATGAATATACAAATTGTTATTAAGGTGTTGATTAGCATACCCTTGGTATGTTAATATATAGAAACATACCAAGGGTATGCTTCTGTTTGGATGGATACCAGTGATATGTACAAAAGTAGGACTACTATATCAGCTGATGAATAATGAAAAAATTAAGAAGGAGATTGTTGACATGAAAAATATTAAAGTGCGTAAAGCAGAAAGTGCAAATGCAACGGCATGGTGGATTGTCATTTAATAGTTACGCAGCGTAGTTAAAATATAACGTTTTGTATTTTGTAATGATGTTATTAGACAACCCAATGATAGATACAGATTATAAAAAAAAAAACTACTAACTGAAAAAGAGTGCTATATTTGGAGAACTATGAAAGTTGTTGGGATGTCGATTGATGTATATATGTTGACGTTTTGGGCGGTACCTTGTTTATATAAGCTGATTATATGGATGGGGGGAAAACCATGAATTTTACAAATTTATATGTCAAAAATCTGAGTAAGTCGTATAAAAATAACATGAAAGCCAATGATAATATAACACTGGAATTTAAATCTGGAGAAATAACAGCGCTTATAGGTCACAATGGGGCAGGAAAAACGACCCTATTAAATCAGATGATAGGGCTTATAAAACCTACAAGTGGGAGCATCTTCGTTAATCAGATGGAAGTAACCAATAAACCTGCAATTGCAAGGAAACTAGTTTCGTCAATGCCACAATTTCAACTTCCTCTTAAAGGAGTTTCAGTTATTCAATCTATTGAAAGTGTTTTAAGAGTTAAAGGGTATTCAAGGGAAAATTCGAAAAGAAAAGCTGAAGATATCATTGACTTTTTGCAAATAAATAAATGGAAAAATGTATCGGGGGAAAAATTATCTGGAGGACTACAAAGGCTGACATCTTTTGCGATAAGTGTTACAGATGATTCTCCGATAATAGTTTTAGATGAACCCACAAATGATGTGGATCCTATAAGAAGGGTTCTTATGTGGAAATATTTACGAAAACTTGCGGATAATGGAAAAATAATCATAATCGTAACACATAACCTTTTAGAAGTGGAAAGGTATGCAAACAGGTATATTTTACTTGACAAAGGTAGTGTTCAAGTTGATATGAAAATAGATCAGAAACTTTTAAATAGTAGGCATCTACTTAGTATTTGGATGAAGATTGGCTCTTTGTATGACAGCTATGAGGAGATAGTAGGTAGAAATGATAAAAAATATATATAACAGCTCTGTAGGATTAATAAAATGGAGCTTAATTAGACATAAAGTTTATATACCTGCATTTGTTATAGTTCAAATGTTGTTATCGGTATCAGTAATATATGGGTTCTCTTTTATCACCAATGCTGTTGATAAAATATCAAGGACTTTTCTATGCACTGGGGCAATTACTATAAATATTATAGCAATCACTTGTGTTTTGTCTCCCCAAATTGTAAGTGAAGCAAAACAAAATGGAGTGTTAGATTATCAAAAAACTCTACCGATAGCACGAGTGGGCATTATAATGGCAGATTTATTTATATGGGGAGTAATTTCTTTGCCGGGTATTTTTGCCTCTATGATTGTTGGTTCACTATATTTCAATATGAATCCACAAATAAATATGGTTAGTTGCGTAAGTTTGATCTTTATAATGATGGCATTAACTTTTTTTGGCTTTTCAATTGCCTACTTATTTCCAGCGAATATTGTGCCCTTAATAACTCAAGTTATTATGATGGGAAGCTTGATGTTTTCACCAATAGTTTATTCAGCGGATAGATTACCTATGTGTATGGCGTATATATATAACTATCTCCCATTTGTTCCAGTAAGCAAAATTATAAGATTTTGTTTATTTGGATTAGATGATTTTAAAATAATGAATTATATTGTTATTTTATTTTGGGGAAGTATTTCCTTTTTGTCCTCATTGTATGTATTAACAAGGAGGGGATAAATTATGTATTTAAGAGTAGAGGGACTAAACAAGGTTATAAAAGGCAGGACTGTTTTAGAGGATGTTAACCTCAGCTTTATGCCAAATAAAATATATGGTCTTATCGGAGACAATGGAGCGGGGAAAACAACTTTTTTTAGGACGGTATTAGGATTAACTAAATATAGTGGCAAGTTTTATATCGATGGAATCGAAGAAAGCAATTACAGAAATGATGGCTTTTTTAAACGTGTGGGCGTTGTCATGCCTTTCCCTAAAGCTTATGAAAAGTGTACTATACAAGAGATATTTGAAGAGCATTGTTTTTATATGGGTATCCCAGAAATTAATCGTATAAGTAGTTTTCTTAGTAGGCTAGGATTAAATACCAATCTTAATGCCAAAATATCCGACCTGTCACTTGGGATGAAGCAGAAATTAAATATAGCACTTGCTTTATCTCATCGGCCTGATTTACTGTTGCTGGATGAACCTTTTAATGGATTAGATAGAACTGGTATATATAATTTAAAAAAAGTAATGAATGATTTTAAACAAAATAATAAGATAGTAATTATCTCAAGCCATTCATTTAGAGAGCTGGAAGATATTATTGATGAAGTCATCGTGTTGGATAGTGGGAAAATAATAGCTTCAGAAGATGTAAATCTATTTCCTGAGAAAGGTATCAATAGCTTGGATGAATTTTTTGAAATGATGAAGGGAGGAGAGGATGATGAATAGCTATGAAAAGCATTTTTCGAAAACAAGCTTTAAAAATATAGCTTTGTGGACTATTGTTATTCATATCTTTTCATTGGCTTTTTTCTCGATCGTAGGGAAGTTTGAAGAAATAGATGCGGACTTTATTTTGAAAAGTGGAAAAGGAATAGCTGTATTGGCATCAACGGTAACCTTGAGTTTTTTAACGATATATGGCATATATATCATTGACAAAAGATTGGTTGTTAGATATACGGGGGATTTCAGAGAAAGGTCATATATATATCCGTCAGGAAGAGAAAACGTTTTCAAAAAAGAACACTCGGATTAATATATAGGTATTCGTCAGTGTTTTTGGCTTGTATATGTTTGCTGAATACGGCATATATTTTTGTGTTTGAGGGGGCAAAAATATTTAGTGTCCCCGCGCGTGTTTTTGCTATTCTATTATATTCTTGTAGCACTTCAATATTAACGGTACTGGTAAGTGTGATTATCCTCTTATGTTCAATAGTTCTGGGGATAAAACATCAGTCTACAAATATAGCATTAATTACAGCGGTGGTTTTAATCGCGTGTATTGGGAATGTTGTGGCACATTCTTATTTATTGAACGTGCTTACCATACAAAGTATAAATGTCAGTCTGCTATGCATTGGATATGGGTTATATAAAGTTTTAACAAATATGATTAAAAATGACGATGTGATGAAATGAGGAAATAGCAATAGCTTATACGGGTTTATCATGAAAATAATAAAAAGAGTGAACATAATACAACAATTTTGCTCAAAGCGCTTTTGTGATACTGCTGTTGATAGATTTAGGAATATTGGCGGTGTAATGGCAAGTGTAATCTCTAATTTGGAATCAAGCAAGTGACTTAAGCTTGCGGGTGAAATTGGTTAGAAGCTTCCTTAACAAGAGAGGGAATATCGGAAATAAGTGTAAAGCTAAAAAACGTAAAAGTGGAGATGGATAAATTGCCTTGCTAGGCTAGAAAAAGCGTAAAAAAGGGCAAAAATCCTTTGGTATTTATGATAGAGTAGAGGCAGAAATAGTTGCTTGATAAGTGCGCTACTCTTAGCAAAGGAGATCTTAGGATGATATATGATTTTGAAACAACAGTAGACCGCTTGAAACAAGGGAGTCGTAAGTGGATGGCGATGAGAGAGTTACGCCCTGATGTAAGGGAAGGGGTTGTTCCCTTTTCGGTAGCTGATAGCGATATACCACTGATGCCAGAAATTCGTGAAGGATTGAAAGCCTATTTGGATGAAGCGGTTTTAGGCTATACATCGATGACAGATGCTCAATATCAAGCCGTTATCGATTGGCAGGCTAAACACCACCAATTCCCTGTAAAAAAAGAATGGATTTTAACTACTTGTGGAGTGGTAGCCGCTTTGCATTATGCTGTCCAAGCTTTTAGCAAAGCAGGGGAAGGAGTGGCTATTCTTACACCGGTATATCCTCCGTTTTATAGAGCCGTGACCTTGCATGATCGCCTTTTAGTGGATATTCCTTTAAAGGAAGGAAGAGATCATCATTTTACGATTGATTTTGATGGCTTAGAAGAAGCGATCAAAGAGTATCGTATTACTTTGTTGCTCTTTTGTTCGCCACATAACCCGGTAGGAAGGGTTTGGACTAAAGATGAACTGACTCGATTAGCGAGCATTGCAGAAAAATATGGAGTCATCATTGCTTGTGATGAAATCCATAATGATTTGATCCGTTCGGGTTACACTCATCAGGTATTAGCGCAATTGAACGATTGGACGAAAGAACATGTGCTGACCTTTACCGCTCCAAGTAAGACTTTTAATATAGCAGGCCTACAAACATCCGTTATTATTATTCCCAATGAAGAATTACGAAGAAAGTTTGAGGAACAGATGGAGTTAAATGCGTGCCATGGCGCTAATGCTCTAGGTTTAAAAGCAATGGAGCTTGCTTACACTCAGGGAGAAGCTTGGTTAGAGGGCTACTTGACTTTGGTTGAAAGAAATATTCAGGTTTTAGGAGACTTTTTGTCGAAAAAACTTCCAAAGGCTTACATGGCACAAATGGAAGGGACATATTTGGCTTGGGTCAACTTGGAAGCTTATGTGGAAGATTTAGATAGTTTGATGGACAGACTGTATGACGAGGACATCTTTTTCACAGATGGATCTACTTTTGGGGAGGCTGGACGTGGATTTGTGCGAGTGAATTTGTCTGCAACGACAGAAGAATTGAAGAAAGTCCTAGACCGCCTTGCTAATTGTATAAGCTAGACTTACTCATACTAGGATAGCATTAGTTCCATAGTCTAGATGAAGTTCATAGAGTAGAATTAATTTATAGGAAAGAACTAGATCCATTGGCTGTAGCAAATTGCATAGGCTATAGTGAAATGGATAGGATAAGAAGAGTTTTGTCGATAAACTGCTCCCTGGCTAATGGCTAGGGGGCAGTTCGACATATAAGAGTAAAATTGATGGAGGATCAGTCTTTGGCAGGAGTGCTTTGGATTAAAAGTGTTATATACTAGATCTATTGAATGGAAAGAATGACGTCAAACGGAAAGGACAGTAGTATTTTGACGACAATTGTAGTCCTGAATAGCTGTTTTAAGTAAGAGGAGGACAGGCATGTCTTTAACGATAGATTTTAATATGGTCAGCGAGTTGCTCCATCAAACAAAAGATCATGTGGATAAGATGCCTACTATTCGTATTATGGTAGTGGGGAAGACGGGAGTAGGGAAAAGTACCCTGATTAATAACCTCTTCCGTGAAAAAATGGCCACTACTGGGGTAGGGAAGCCAGTGACCCAATATGTGCAACGCCTCTTTAAAGATGGTGTGCCCATGGTTTTGTATGATACAAGGGGATTGGAGCTAGACGAGAATGTACGTGAAGTGATACGGGAAGAACTCCTTGAAACACTTACGAAGAATGAAAAATATCAAGGAGAAAAAATACACCTAGTTTACTATTGCATAAATTCCCAAACTAATAGGATTGAAGATGAAGAAATCAGCCTGATTAAAGCTTTGGCAAAATATGTCCCTGTTATCGTTGTCTTAACCCAATCAATGGGAACTTCAGCTAATGAATTTAAACATTTTATCGAAGGGATACATTTGCCGATTGAAGGCATCTATCCAGTTATGGCTGAACCCTTTCCTATTTATGAAGATGTCACTATTCCTAGATGGGGTCTTGAAGACTTAATCGCAGCATCTTTTGAATCTATTCCGGAAGAAAATCGTATAGCCTTTACTAATGTTCAACAAATTGATATTGCTCGAAAAACCAAGGAAGCGAGAAGGTGGGTCAAAAAATATATTTACACCACTTTTGGGATTGGTTTCGCCCCTATTCCATTTTCAGATGCTAGCCTTTTAGTGCCAATGCAAATTACTATGATGGCACATATTACAGCTATATTTGGGGTGACGATGGATCAAGCAACTCTGTCAGCTGTATTAGGGGCGGTCGGTGGAACAACAGGAGCGACTTTTGCAGGGCGGTATATTGTGGCTAATTTAACGAAAATGTTGCCTGGTCTAGGAACGATTGTCGGTGCCGTTATCAGTGGAACGACGGCAGCGTCATTAACGACAGCTTTGGGCTATTCTTACATTGAAATTTTGGCCTTGATGGCGAAAGGGAAAGACATAGACGCAAAAGAACTCGGTAAAGTTTTAAGTCAAAAAACAAAGTCACGTCTCAAACAGCATTACTCCCTGTCGGATCGACTAAAGGAGTCTAGGCAAAGAAATGATCAAGACGCCTCAAACTCGACTAGCCAGACGGAGCGCATAGAGGAAAAGGAAATAAAGGAAGGAAAAGAAGATAAAGCATTTCATCAAGCTATATTAGATAGAGCAGAAAGATTGATAAAAGGGGAAAGTCCACAGCAACATTCTTCGACGAAATTATTTGATAGGCTCAAAACTGGGAAAAGGCTGGCCCATCAAGTGGTAAAAATGGGAGCTAAATGGTTGAAAAGGCATAAGTAGAAGTAATGGAGGCAAATGACCTCATTTATCTTGTGCCAGTTTCCAGCTTATAGCAAACAAAAAAGACACATAAATTGCAGGCTTTTTCTAAAAAAATTAGCATAGAAAAACTTAGTTGAAAGCTACTCAACTAAGTTTTTTTGACCTAATAGACTAATTCATGTAAAATAAAAAAGTCTCGAAAAAGATGCCGTATAAGAATGAAACGATAAAAGGGAAAATAGGATCGTTGTGAAAACGTCGACATCCTATAGTCCTAAAGGATATCAGACTCAGGTCTTAAATTACAAAAATGTTACAGTTAAGATACGATTGCTATAATTCACTTTATTTAAGAGCCTACTATGGTATGATTTATCCAGTAAGGTTAAAGGCCTTATTGACAGACTAATGAATTTCGTATAAAAAAGTAAACGACGAGACGTCGGGATCGATTATTTAGGAGGTACACACGAGATGAAGAAATCTTTAGCGGTATTATTAACCGGTTCGCTGCTTGCTGTAAGTTCAGTTGCGCCAAGATCAGTTCATGCTGATGACGAAAATAACCAACCACAAACAGTTGCTGGCGTAAGCAGCCAACAATTGTTACAAGTTATTAGAGAACGTCAAGCACAAAACCAAGCTAACTTGGCTTACGTGAACGACCAAATGGCTCAAGCTCAAGCACAAGCAGAAGAAATTGCGGCTAAGCAAGCCCAAACAGCTCAAGAAATTGACCAACTAAAGAAAGAAATCGCTGTTAAGACAGAACAAATTAACAAGCGTCAAGAAAAAGTTGATCAACAAGCACGTTCTATCCAAGTAAAACGTTCAAACATGAGCTTGTTAGATTTCATCTTCGGTGGTAAGGACTTCCAAGAAGTTGTTAGCCGTTGCCAAGTGGCTTCTGAAATGATCAAAGCCAACAACAAACTTGTTGAACAACACAAACAACAAAAACAAGAATTGGATAAAGCTAAAGAAGAGTTAGATGCTAAACAAGCTATGCAAGAAAAATATGCATATGAATTAGCATGCTTGAAGGATAATTTGAATGGCCAAGCCGGTGCTTTACAAGCTGAAGCAAATAAACTTGCTTCTGACGCACAAGTCGTAGAACAACAAGTTATCGCTGAACAAGAAGCTGCTCGTAAACAAGCAGAAGCAGAAGCTGCCGCTAAGGCTCAAGCAGAAGCAGAGGCGCAAGCAAAAGCGCAAGCTGAAGCAGAAGCTAAAGAAAAAGCAGAAGCGGAGGCTCAAGCTCAAGCTCAAGCTCAAGCTCAAGCAAATGCTCAAGCTCAAACTCAAGCACCTGCTACTCAACCAAGCCAAACAGCTCAAACGCCTGCTGCAACACCAGCTCCAGCGCCAGCTCAACCAGCTACGCCAGCGCCAACTCCAGCTACTCCGGCTCCAGCAGCTCCAAAACCTGCTGCTCCAGCTCGTCAAGTTGCGCCAGCACCAGCTGCTAACGCTTCTTCTGTAACGGAAATTGCTAAACAATATATTGGAACACCTTATGTATGGGGTGGTTCTACACCAGCTGGATTTGACTGCTCTGGATTCGTTCAATATGTTTACAACAAGGTTGGACGTCAATTACCACGTGTAACTACTGGCCAAGAATTTGCCGGGACACGGATCAGTTCTGACCAAGCTCAAGCAGGAGACTTAGTTTTCTGGGGTAATCCAGGATCAACTTACCACGTAGGTTTGTCTTTAGGCGGTGGCAAGTACATCCACAGCCCTCAACCTGGTCAATCTGTAACGATCCAATCTCACCAATGGTTCCGTCCAGACTTTGCGGTTCGGTTGAAGTAGTTTAAACAATAGATCTATCAACTCCCTTCTTTTGAAGGGGGTTTTTGTTTTTAGAGAATATAGTATTATTAGTCATTAGAATAAGCTAAGGCTCATTTTTGCGCTTTATATCCTGAATTCCCCAACCAATAACGAGCTTAAGTCGTACAAATCCTAATTTTATGGT
>NZ_QXPZ01000004.1 GCF_003664595.1 Atopobacter sp. AH10 | reverse complement strand
TCGTAAAATTTTGATGGAGCTAACTAAAAACATTTCCATGAAAGACCTTGCTCAACAAGTCAATGTTTCACCTTCAACGGTTGTTAGGGTGCTAGATAAGGATTTACCTACACCTAGAAAACACAAATCTTATCTCCCTCATCATTTGTCTTTTGATGAATTCAATGCAGGTAATGGTTCACCTAATGCGATGAGTTTTATCTTTAGCGATGCCAAAACTCATCGACCAATGGATATATTACCAGATAGAAAACTACAGTTTCTTACGCATTATTTCCTTCAATATCCAGAATCTGTCAAGCTACAAGTTAAAACAGTGACTATGGATATCTACTCACCTTATATGATTTTAGTGAGCAAAGTTTTCCCAAATGCAAAAATTATCTTAGATAGATTCCATATTATTCAGCATTGGGCAAGAGCCTTTACTAAAGTCAGAATAGAAATAATGAATCAATTAAATAAAGGAAATTCAGAAGATAAGAAAGGCTATAGAAGGATTAAGCGTTATTGGAAATTACTGATCAAAAATCGTTTTGAACTCAAGCAAAGTGCATATAAAAATTATTCATTATTTGAAGGTTTACTCAATCAATCTCAAGTCGTTGAACAGCTATTAAGCTATTCTGATACCTTAAAGAAGGCTTATGATATTTATCAAGAAGGTCTCTTCATTTTCAAACGATTGTCAAAATATCCGTTGGATCATTTACTTTCTTACAAACTCGAAGGAGCTCTTAGGCACTTTAACAGGCCTTTAAAGACATTTAATAAGTATAAGGACTTCATTCTCAACGCCTATAGTTATTCTTATAACAACGGTCATTTAGAGGCGTGGAACAATCAAATAAAAACCATCAAGAAGACTGCCTACGGCTTTCGCAATTTCGAGCACTTGAAGAAAAGATGCTTTTTAAAGATGAATCGCTTGTCAGTAGCGGTGTAAAGCTCACACGCACTTTTACTTTATCCAATAAACGCTCTATGCCAAGAGTACCTTTAATAGGCATGAGCTTGTTTAGGGCAAAGTAGGATAAATATCATCTGTAATATAAAAAACCACTCCCCCGAAGAAGAGTGATTTTCTCTAAAAAATTTACCAACAACAAAATTTGACAAAGTGCCAAAATCTCCCAGCTCAATTGATCGTAAAAAATTGACGAAACGCAAAAAGCTCAAGGATTTAGCCATATATTATCAGCCAACCCTTAAGCTTTTTTAAGTTATATAAATAGTTACACCCGCTTAGTCCTATCTTGTCTGATGATTAAATTTTTTATCCATCTTATTCATCCAATCAAGGATTAACGCGCCCCACTAATTTTGATATTTAAATGCCTTAGAAATATTTCTAAGCTCCTCTACCCTTTGCTTTAGTTCCGCCTCACTTAAACACGAGAACTGAACTAACATGGAATTTTCAACGACATCTCTCGCTTCATTTGACGAATCACCCGGCTTAACAAAAATATATACCTTGTTCGCCCAATTCATCGTGTCTTGAGATGGAGCCCCAATCACCTTCCCCTTTTCCCTATACAAAGAGAAAGTAGCTGAAATACGTTGCGGTCTGGCTAATACGTCAGAATAATCTATTCTTTCTAGATAAGCTTTGTCCGTCAATATTTCCCAATATTCTTTGATCACATCTACTCCATAGCTATCTAAAATTAACTGAGGTATATCTCCTCCGCCGAATCTTTTTCCGACTTCACAAAAAACTATTTCTTTACTTCTGAAATCGTAAAACCACTCAAAGTGAAAAGGCGTAATCTCTCCCTCAACTGAAAATACCTCAAGGACTTTTTGACAAGCTTCATACGCCACTTGCAGGAAATCTTTCCCTTTTTCATATAGGGTGCTCGTTCTGATCAAGTAGTAGCCTTTCGTCCTTAAAGAGTCCAGCAATAGCTCTTCATATTCATGGATGTAAAAGCGTTTGATTTGCTGCCCAAGAGCATATCCATCGCAGGTGATCATTTTGTCGATGTCTACGCATTCTTCAATGAGATAGTTTCCATTATAATACTCCTCTCCCACTACATCTTCCGCCCCTATTTTTTTGATCCCCATAGCTCCCGCTAAATTTCTAGGCTTTAAAACTGCTGTCCTTGTCCGACATTTTTCCCAGAAATAATCCATATCTTCTTTAGATGCCAACAGCCTAAAATAAGGTTGCTTAACGACTCCGTACAAAAACGATCGCATATAATACTTATCTTTAAACAAGAGGTTTGAAACAGCTTTACTATTATGGCAAACAAAATGATCATGCAAAAAGCCCGCTATATCGATATCCTCTTCACTTAAAGTCGTAATGCTCTCAATAACTTCATTCTGCTTTATTTTCCTTATTTCTGCAATAATGTTTGGTAAAACGAAATCTTCTAAAAAAATAACTTTTGGCAACGGATGCCCTTCTTGGCCATAACTATCGTATTTTTTTCGCTGATTTTCAGGCGCTATGACGAGAACATTTTTATGCGCTATACAGTCTAACTTTACCACTCTAGCAGAATATCTAAATAGAACAACATGCATAGTATTTCTCCTTTTCTAATAGATGGCTATTCCTCACTAAAACCGTTTGGATGCTTCTTCTGCCATCTCCACGTATCTTGACACATCTCTTTAATATCACTTCTAGGCTTAAAGCCAAGCAATTGATCAGCTTTTGAAATATCTGCAAGTGATCGTGCAATATCGCCTGGTCTTCTATCCGTTACTTTATAAGGGATAGCTTTTCCAACCACTTCTTCAAAACTATGCAAGATGTCAAACACACTATAGCCACGGCCACTACCTAAATTAATCGCCTCATATAGCCCTTTATCTTGACTAAATATAAACTCCAAGGCTTTTCGATGCCCATACGCTAGGTCATTAACATGGACATAATCCCTAATACAGGTACCATCTGGTGTATCGTAATCTGTCCCAAACACATTAAGATGTGATAATTTTCCAACTGCAACTTGAGCAATATAGGGGACAAGATTATTCGGAACTCCATTAGGATCTTCACCCAAATCCCCGCTCTTATCCGCTCCTAAGGGATTGAAATATCGCAGGCAAATAATTTTCCAATGATCGTCTGAATAAGATAAGTCTTTTAATATCTGTTCAATAAATTGTTTCGTTCTCCCGTATGGGTTGGCAGCTCCCAATGGATTCTCCTCATGGAAGGGCATTTCAGGAACATTTTTGTACACTGTTGCAGATGAACTGAAAACAAAGTTAAAGACTTTATATTTTTTCATTAACTTCAGCAAATTAATGGTTGAGAAAAAATTATTCTCATAATACATCAAGGGATTCATGACTGATTCTCCTACAGCTTTATAACCCGCAAAATGAATCACCCCATCAAAATGATGTTCTTCAAAAACCTTTTCTAGCTTGGCATACTCTTTTAAATCTAACTGATAAAAAAATAAACTATCTTCTTTTTGAGAAATCTTTTTTATCGTGTCGATAACTTTTTTACTAGAATTACTTAAATCATCCACAATAACCACTTCATAGTTCTGTTCAAGTAAATCTAAGACGGTATGCGATCCAATATAGCCTGCTCCACCGGTCACTAACAAGCTTTTCTTCATATTATGCCTCCAGTTTCTTTATCCCATGAATTTGGAATTTATCTTGATCAAAAATAACTTTTTCTGTCCTTGCAGCCACACCAAGAAGACAACCTACTTGAATTTTAGAAAATCGAAAAACTTCTCTTTGTAGTAATTCATAGTCTGTAATGTCTAATAAATTGTAGCTTTCCTCTTTATAGATCAAGTTGGATTGATTGAATAAAATCAACGGTCTCCGATCTACTGAGTCAGTTTGCATTAAACTACTTTCATCTCTGTTGAAAGAAAAATTAAAGCGAAATACGCCTTCTTTTCCTAAATGAATTTCCTTTTTTTGAAATTTAAACTTCTCATCAAGTTCTTTGTAAAAACCTAAATAATAGCCTCTAATCAAAGAATACGGATGAGAAACGTAAGATACAATAGGAAAATAATACGACTTGTCGTCAACAAGAACAGGAATCTTAATCAATACTTCTGTGTAATCAATTGCACAATCCTCATTTATCTCTGAATGCATCTTAGATACAGTAAGATTCAGTTGATCAGTAGCCTTTAATTGCTCTAATAGCGATCCATCCAAATACTTTTTATCCGGATATAATATACTCATATCAACTGATTGATCTAGCTCAACTTCAAGGGTTATATTCTCCCCTTCAAATTTATTTGGTAATCTTATCATACTTTGCCGACTTTTTCCCTTCTATGATCTTTGCAATAGTAGCTTTAAACTGCTCGATCGAAAGAGCTTGCTCCACAAATGGTATATCTGTAAAATATTGAACATTTTCCAGCTTGTGGTTGACTCTTGTCAGGGTTAAATCTCCTGATAAATGATGGAATAGCAAATCCGTTACCCCATACCTATCACGCAAAATATCTTTAGAATACTTGGCCATTAATTGTGGATAGTATGCCTTCATCTTATCCAGTTCTTTTTTTAAAAAATCACTATAACTAGGCGACAAAACTGAACATGCTCTTTCAATCTCATGCTTGGTCACGCTAGCATACACGGCAAATTTCTTTAATAATTTCTTTGTTGTATGTCCTCTGTAATTCCCTGTTAATTTTTCATGGCTTTCGGATAATTTAAGCAAACAATCCAATAAAGAAACTAGCCTGATGTTCTCTTGGAAATCGATATATTCAGAAAAATCACTTGCCATTCCCAAGTTAAAAATTTCATCAGCCTGCAAAAATTTTGCAGGAATCTTTTTATAGAGAATATATTCTAATAATTCCAGATAAAATTTGTTGCTATTTATCTCAAAATATCGTTTCCCTTGCCATTTAAAAATTGTGCAATCGACAACAGGTACAAATCGTTGACCATGATGGGCAAAAACCTTTAAGTAGCTCCCTACCTTTTCTTCCCCAATAAAAAAAGGCATATCTTCAGAAATAACTTCGTACTTATTCTTTTTCAAAATTTCACTAGCAAAAGGATCGGTCGTCACAAAAAAGTATTCTAATTCTTTCGCTAAATATTTTTTTATCTCAGTTAAAACATCTAACAAAAACTCTATTTCAAAAGAGCTTCCCTTATCCACTAACAAAAAATTATCCGTTCGATTATATATCTCCCAGTAGGGATTAATCGACTCCAATTCTAAGACTTTTGTCCAGATTGTTTCTTGATAGTAAAAATAGGCACCTTCTCTCAATTGACTAAAATCTTGTCCCATTAAGGCTGAACCTATAAACCATTCATTTTTGGTAAACCCGTTATTTTGGAGTTCAATTACTTCATATGTGTTTAAAATTTCAGAATACATGTGTCATCCTTTCACTTCGTACAAGCACCATATCATTTCTGGAGAAAAAGTTTCACGAACTTTAATTCCTAAATTATCATCAAGCAAGGCTTGGCTCACTATAGTGAACCGATACGCTTCTTTTTCCCACAACATTTTTGCTACAACCTTACTCGGCGCAAAATCTATCGGAATATCCATTCTTTTCCTATCCAAATACTCTGTCATAAAAAATTTTGTTGCAGGATGAATGACAGCCTTATTCTTTACGTATTTCTTATTCTCCACCAAAACCATTGTTTGAGTAAATGAATGAAAAACCTCTACAATTCTTAATAGTCGATGATATTCAAAATTGAAATCTTTCCACCCATAATCAGAGAAACAACTTTCAAAAGCTACAGGCATAAGGATGTACTGTCCTCTTAAATTACTGATGTTGGCAATGATCCTATCAAAACTACTGTAAAGTTTGACAGCATCGAATTTACTCCTAACATATCTAATTGCTTTAACACAATCTGTCGTTCTTGGTCCTAATGTATTGAGTATCATTTATCCTCCAGTGAAAATACGCATTCATTAAAAGTTAATCCCTGATTTTCTAATGACACTCTATTTCTGACATGGTCATAGAGCTGGGAATTAAAATCAACGCAAGTAAAAAAATATCGACTTGAGCCTAGCATCTGTATATGGTGTTTTTTTAATAATTTATTGATTGCTTTAAAATCACAGCAATCAATTCTTTCCTCTATATTATTTAATTTCTGTAATTCCCTCCAAATGTTGTTAATTTTCCCCAGCAGAGCCTCATTTGCTCCGGCTAAATATTTAGATGAATAATAACAATATTCTTGCACTAAAGATTGATTCATTTCTACTCGGTTCACTGAAGCATCCAAGGCTTCCACAACTTCATTTTTTATAGACAAACCATCATATAGAATATTATTGACACATCTTATACTGGAGATGACACCACGATACCTACTCTTTTTAATCCTATCTTTTAAGCAAAAAATTAAAGATATTCTTGACTGACAACTATACAACTTAACCAGAAAGTTCTTAACCCAATCTATCTGATCTATATTCTCTACAACAAGCAATATGTCTACGTCTGATTTCATTTCTCCATTTTCTATCCTAGCTTCTCCTCGAGCTAAAGATCCTGTCAGTATGACTGAAACCCCTTTGACTTGATAGCGATTAAAGATCGCTATTAATGCTTGTATATCTTTTTCAACCACTAACACCTTATTCGTCATATTCCCGTCCTATGGCCGTAAAGTCCCTTCCAGCATTATGATGCAAAGCATTTTTATACTCTTCCACTAAGTAGTTTATTTCCCTTAAACGGCGATGAAACACAGAAGTATTTGCATACTCTAAATCTTTGACCATATAATCAATTTTAAAATGGATATCATCAAAATCTTGACGATCCATCTGATCTAGTTTAGCGTCACAAACTAAGCTCATCCACCCATCGCTACAAACTATTTTTTTCGCTAATTCCAAAGATGTTGAAGAGAAGCCATATTTCCTAGGATTAAACAATTTGAGAGAATATAGAATGTAAGCACCCCATGCATTATAAAGCAACTTAAACCGTGTTGGCTCAGTACTTTTTTCAAAAATATAGATATTTTTGGAAATAAGCTCCAACACTTGCATCACTTCTTTTTTAGCTTTCACTTTTTCTTTTTCCATATACAAAAAAATGGACAAGTTTCCGCTTTCACTTCCAAGTTTACTTCCCGTTACCGGCGCTTCTACAAAACACGCCCCTCTAGCTTCAACGCACTCTTTATACTTTTTTACATCTGAAATTTTTAAAGTAGTAAAATCAACGACTGTTGTCTGATGAGCAAATGTAGCAAATGCTAACTTATCGTTTATAAAATTGCTTAATTCATTACTATCCCTAAAACATGTGATAACTATATCCACACAAGCTAACTTACTCCCCAGCTCCTCCTCTTTGATAAGAGATACACTTTCGCTGTATTCTAAGTGCCTACTATATAGAAAAATGTCATATCTATCGGATTGCAGCAAGTTCTTTATGATGCCTTTAGTCATCACACCGTATCCAATAATTAGGATAGCCTTTTTTATAATAAACACACTCCCCTTGTTTTTTTACGATATTAGCACTTTTACTATTTTTTCTCTAGAGCTTTTATTTTTTTTTTAAAAAAATATCATTTTTAAAATCTAAAACTTTTATTTATTACATGCTATATGTAGTTTATAGCAGATTTATTTGTATCACTACAATATACCCTAAATCCCCCAAAATTTATCCAATACTCAAAAGAAAATGATCAAAAATCTTTATTTTACAAGATTTT
>NZ_QXPZ01000038.1:0-3176 GCF_003664595.1 Atopobacter sp. AH10 | reverse complement strand
TTTGTTCATTGACAACTGAATACTAACGCAATATTGACATAATTTACCGAGAAATAAACTGCGATTTTCTTAACGAAAACAGCAATACGCTATTCCTTTACTTAACCAATGGTTAAGTGAATAAGGGCGTACGGTGGATGCCTTGGCACTAGGAGCCGATGAAGGACGGAACTAACACCGATATGCTTCGGGGAGCTGTAAGTAAGCTTTGATCCGAAGATTTCCGAATGGGGGAACCCCACTGCTTCTGGCAGTGACATCACTCTGAATACATAGGAGTGAATGAGGGACACGCGGAGAACTGAAACATCTCATTACCCGCAGGAAGAGAAAGAAATTTCGATTCCCTGAGTAGCGGCGAGCGAAAGGGGAAGAGCCCAAACCAAAGAGCTTGCTCTTTGGGGTTGTAGGACACCCATATGATGAGCGTTATAGGTTAGGTGAAGCTTCTGGGAAGGAGCGCCAAAGAAGGTGATAGCCCTGTAACCGACAACTTATAACCCGTCGGGTGTATCCTGAGTACGGCGAGACACGAGAAATCTCGTCGGAATCTACCAGGACCATCTGGTAAGGCTAAATACTCCCTAGTGACCGATAGTGAACCAGTACCGTGAGGGAAAGGTGAAAAGCACCCCGGGAGGGGAGTGAAAGAGTACCTGAAACCGTATGCTTACAAGTAGTCAGAGCCCGTTAAGGGGTGATGGCGTACCTTTTGTAGAATGGACCGGCGAGTGACGTTTGCGAGCAAGGTTAAGTTGAAGAAACGGAGCCGTAGCGAAAGCGAGTCTGAATAGGGCGCATGAGTTCGTAGACGTCGACCCGAAACCAAGTGACCTACCCATGTCCAGGTTGAAGATGTGGTAAAACGCATTGGAGGACCGAACCAGGACACGTTGAAAAGTGTTTGGATGAGGTGTGGGTAGCGGAGAAATTCCAATCGAACTTGGAGATAGCTGGTTCTCTCCGAAATAGCTTTAGGGCTAGCCTCAATTTATGGCAATCGTGGAGGTAGAGCACTGTTTGGACTAGGGGCCAGTCTTTGGTTACCGAATTCAGATAAACTCCGAATGCCACGTATTGAAAATTGGGAGTCAGACGGCGAGTGATAAGATCCGTCGTCGAAAGGGAAACAGCCCAGACCACCAACTAAGGTCCCAAAATATCTGTTAAGTGGAAAAGGATGTGGGGTTGCACAGACAACTAGGATGTTGGCTTAGAAGCAGCCATCATTCAAAGAGTGCGTAATAGCTCACTAGTCGAGTGACCCTGCGCCGAAAATGTACCGGGGCTAAACAGATTACCGAAGTTGTGGATTGAACTTTGTTCAGTGGTAGGAGAGCGTTCTAAGGGCAGAGAAGCTAGACCGTAAGGACTGGTGGAGCGCTTAGAAGTGAGAATGCCGGTATGAGTAGCGAAAGACGGGTGAGAATCCCGTCCACCGAATGACTAAGGTTTCCTGGGGAAGGCTCGTCCGCCCAGGGTTAGTCGGGACCTAAGCTGAGGCCGATAGGCATAGGCGATGGATAACAGGTTGATATTCCTGTACTTCTTCAAATCGTTTGACCGATGGAGGGACGCAGGAGGCTAAGAAGAGCACACCGCTGGTTGAGTGTGTCCAAGCAACAAGTCTGACGAGGAGTCAAATGCTTCTGGTTAAGGACAAGTTGTGATGGGGAGGGAAATAAAGTACCGAAGCTTCTGACGTCACACTGCCGAGAAAAGCTTCTAGGGAGAAATGAAGGACCCGTACCGCAAACCGACACAGGTAGTCGAGGAGAGTATCCTCAGGTGAGCGAGCGAACTCTCGTTAAGGAACTCGGCAAAATGACCCCGTAACTTTGGGAGAAGGGGTGCTGACTTTGTCAGCCGCAGTGAATAGGCCCAGGCGACTGTTTATCAAAAACACAGGTCTCTGCTAAATCGAAAGATGACGTATAGGGGCTGACGCCTGCCCGGTGCTGGAAGGTTAAGAGGAGAGGTTAGCCCTCGGGCGAAGCTTCGAATTGAAGCCCCAGTAAACGGCGGCCGTAACTATAACGGTCCTAAGGTAGCGAAATTCCTTGTCGGGTAAGTTCCGACCCGCACGAAAGGCGTAACGATCTGGGCACTGTCTCAACGAGAGACTCGGTGAAATTATAGTACCTGTGAAGATGCAGGTTACCCGCGACAGGACGGAAAGACCCCATGGAGCTTTACTGCAGTTTGATATGGAGTGTTTGTGTGACACGTACAGGATAGGTAGGAGCCAAGGAAGCCGGGACGCTAGTTTCGGTGGAGGCACTGGTGGGATACTACCCTTGTGACATGACCATTCTAACCCGCACCCATTAGCTGGGTGGGAGACAGTGTCAGACGGGCAGTTTGACTGGGGCGGTCGCCTCCTAAAGTGTAACGGAGGCGCCCAAAGGTTCCCTCAGAATGGTTGGAAATCATTCGCAGAGTGTAAAGGCAGAAGGGAGCTTGACTGCGAGACCTACAAGTCGAGCAGGGACGAAAGTCGGGCTTAGTGATCCGGTGGTTCCGCATGGAAGGGCCATCGCTCAACGGACAAAAGCTACCCTGGGGATAACAGGCTTATCTCCCCCAAGAGTTCACATCGACGGGGAGGTTTGGCACCTCGATGTCGGCTCATCGCATCCTGGGGCTGTAGTCGGTCCCAAGGGTTGGGCTGTTCGCCCATTAAAGCGGTACGCGAGCTGGGTTCAGAACGTCGTGAGACAGTTCGGTCCCTATCCGTCGCGGGCGTTGGAAATTTGAGAGGAGCTGTCCTTAGTACGAGAGGACCGGGATGGACATACCTCTGGTGTACCAGTTGTTCTGCCAAGAGCATCGCTGGGTAGCTATGTATGGCATGGATAAGCGCTGAAAGCATCTAAGCGTGAAGCCACCCTCAAGATGAGATTTCCCATTTCTTTAAGAAAGTAAGATCCCTGAAAGACGATCAGGTAGATAGGCTAGAAGTGGAAGTGTAGTGATACATGGAGCGGACTAGTACTAATCGATCGAGGACTTATCCAAAGAAGGTAAGTAAAGGAAAGAAAGAAAACGTAGTTTACGGTAAAGGTCAAGCGTTAGATTCAGTTATGAGTGAACAAACACTCAATAGTGTGGTGACAATGGCAAGAAGGACACACCTGTTCCCATCTCGAACACAGCAGTTAAGCTTCTTTGCGCCG
>NZ_QXPZ01000037.1 GCF_003664595.1 Atopobacter sp. AH10 | reverse complement strand
TGAGCCAGGATCAAACTCTCATGAAAGAAAGTTGAATTAGCTCAACGATTTTGCCTACTGGCATGATTGGTTATATTAAACCAATCAGAAATTTTAGGTTTGATGTGACTGCTTGAGTCAACATCCCCTACACATTTTGGTGCGTCTTTTTGTTCAATTGTCAAAGGTCAACTGTTGTCGTATTTAGTAGCGACAACTATTACATAATAACATCATCGTGATCTCTTGTCAACACTTTTTTAAAAAGTTTTTTTGAACTCTCTTCAAGCTTGAAAGCTGTCGGATCAGATCACGAAAGTAATAATAGCATAGTCGCAAAGAAGATGTCAACAAAATAATGGAGTTTTTTTAAATAAGTCTATAAGCTTATTTTTTCCCTTACAGGACAAGCTTTTCCCCAAATGTCTTTATGGCCTAGTGAACTTTTTTGGAGAAAATTTTTCTAAATTTACCGACCAAAATATCGAATACACTACTCATAAGTTAATCGTCCGTGAAATAATTTTTCAAATTTACCGATCTAAATAACAAATACACTACTGATCAGTTTGTCATCCGTAAGATAATTTTTCCAAAATTACCTATCTAAATTAACCAGTTACCATCAGATCACGATCCTATTCACCGGAATTCAGCTTTATCTTTTCTATTCAAAGTAGAACGACCTGCTTTAAGTGATCGCTAGCCTTCGTCTCCCTTCTTCTTTTCTGAATGCATAATGGGCAAGATCATGCGCTACGTTTTCCTTGTTTCTACTGGCTACAAAGTTTCTAACACTCTTTTGCAATAGCTACCCGGACACTTTCTTTCTATTTCTCCTCTTCTTCCATCCATTTTTCTACTACAGTATTCAGGCAATGACACTATTGCAACATCGCAAACTAAAGTATCTCCATCCGTTTTTTCTGCTATAGCGTTCGAACAACGACATCATTAAAAAATTGAAAATTAAAGCATCCCCATCCCTTTCCCTACTATACTATTCGGGCGATGACACTATTGAAACATCGCAAACTAAAATATCTCCACCATTTTTCTACTATAGTGTTCCAACAATGACACCGTCGCAAAAAAGCAACTTACAGCATCCCCATCCGTTTTCCTACTATAGTATTCGAAAAAGGACAACATTCTCTTCTTCACCTACTCACTTACCCTAAAGCTAGTCAAATAAAGAGACACCCCTTGCCCGAATTTTACCCCAACCCTTAAAAGCGCCAAAAAGAAAAAGACAACTGTTAGATAGGAGTTAACAGCTGTCTCTTATTAATTCTATTCAACTATTTATTTAAGATGCTAAAAGATTAACCCTGACTGACTAACTGACTTGAATATCGCCTTCCATTTCTAGAATACTTTCACAGATATTCCGATAATGGTCAGAAATGCGCTCCAAGTTCGATAGGAGATCCATCACAAAAATCCCGGACATTGGTGTGGCTAAACCTTTGTTCATGCGTTCGATATGGCGTTGACGGACAATAGCTTTCAAATCGTCTACATCATTTTCAGTTTCCATAGCCAGTTGAGCCTTATTGACATCCCCATCCACTAAACTTTCTGACATTAAATGGTAGCCTTCTTTGACTTTCTTGAAGACTTGATTTAAATCGTCTACAGATTCTGGAGCTAGTTCAACACCGGCATCAATATTGGCGTCAACGTATTCGGCAATGTTTTCACTATGATCCCCGATACGTTCAATATCTGCAACCATTTGGAATAATTCATCAATAAGGGCTGAATCATCTTCAGAAAGACTTTCTTGAGATAATTTAACCAAAAATTCGACTATTCGTCTTTCAAGCGCATTAATACGCTGTTCATGGTCAAAAGTTTCTTGCACGTAATTCTTGTCCCTTAACTGACAAGCTTTAATCGCACTTTCCACCGCAAGGCCAGCTTCATCAGCCAATTCTTGGATAGCCACAATCACTCGATGTAAGGCGATAGATGGTGAAGCAAGAATACGGTCGTCTAAAGTTCTCGTATTATCATCTAAGATCAATTCTGCGTTCTTCTTATCCGGCACAAGGAAGTTCACTGCTTTAATGAACCAGTTACCAAATGGGAAGAAGATTGCTACGTTAATAATGTTAAAAATAGTGTGAATATTGGCAATTTGTCGAGGAACATTATTTGGCGTCCAATGTTCAATCATTGGAACGACTAATGGGTTTAAGAAGGCTAAGAAGACTAAAGTTCCTAACAAATTAAATAGCAAGTGAATCATAGCCACACGTCTGGCTTTTGGTGTTGTACCAATACTTGAAATCAAAGCTGTCGTACAAGTCCCAATGTTATCCCCATAAATCACGTGCACAGCGGCCGTAAAAGGAATGAGTCCCTGAGAGGCTAAAGCAATTAAAACCCCAATTGTTGCAGAAGAACTTTGTAAAGCAACAGTCATCACTAAACCAATAAGAATCCCAAACAATGGCCGTTCAGCATTTTGAATAATCATGGTTTGAAATTCTGGTAATTTTCCTAAGGGTTCTAGGCCATTTTTTAAATAATCCATCCCCATAAATAAAATCCCAAAACCGATAAAGATATCTGACATGTTCCCAACACGGACACTTTTTTTCAAACCTCTCATTAAAAGGCCAATAGCTATAGCAAAAGGCGCCCACTTAGACACATCTAAAGACACCATCTGTCCTGTAATGGTTGTCCCAATGTTAGCTCCCAGAATAACTCCGAAAGCTTGGGTTAGTTCCATAATACCTGCATTAACGAACCCCACAACCATAACAGAAGTCGCTGATGAACTCTGAATGATCATGGTCACAACTGTCCCTACCAATAAGGCAATGAAGCGATTGCTAGTTAGTACTTCGATCGACCGTTTCAGCTTATTTCCGGCTACTTTCTGTAAACCGTCACTCATTAGTTGCATGCCAAAAAGGAACAATCCCAGACCAGCAACCGCTTGGACGACAATTGAAATCCACATACCTTGTTTTCTCCTATTCAAAAAAATTGGCGTTTCAACCCGAATTGACCGAATACGTCTCAACAAAGCCCATTCGGTTCTTTAAATAAATGCTGTCCCATATAGATCACAATCCATTAGTTACAAGACATATCTAAAATAGCTGGATAAAAAAATCCGCTAAAACTATCTTAACAAAAATTTTCAAAAGAATACACCAGAAAGGAAGCTAAATTTAGTAATTCTATTCGTTTCATTTTTTAACTTCCTAAAAAAAGCCTACATAGCACTAAAAAAACTCATTATTTCTGAAAGCTACATTGCTTTTATCCTGTACTTTTGAGGTTTCCCTTTTGACCTCGCCTCATTATGCCGAAATGTAAAGCCTTTGTTCTTCTGTCTTGACTATATAAGAAAATAAGAAATCCTACAATAAAAAGGGACTGCTGACCATTTGCACTACCTATAAAGCTGGTCAAAGCTTTCAACTTTTACAGGTTAGCGCCTTAATCACAGTCCCTTTTTAAGTCACTTTGGGAATAGTTCCAAAATTCCCCCTAATCTAGCAAACGGGCATTCAAGGAATATTCCCCCCGATTTTCCCTAATCTAGTAAACAGGCATTCAGGGGATATTCCCCTAATTTTCCCTTAATCTAGCAAACGAGCATTCAGGGGATATTCCCCAATTTCCCTAATCTAGCAAACGAGCATTCAGGGGATATTTCCCAATTTTCCCTTAATCTAGCAAACGAGCATTCAATTCTTGACCTAATTCTTCAAAGCCAGGTTTCCCTAGCAAGGCAAACATGTTTTTCTTGTAAGCTTCTACTCCAGGTTGGTCAAATGGGTTAACGCCATTGAGGTAGCCAGACATAGCTACGGCTAATTCGAAGAAGTAAATCAATTCCCCAAGAGAATAGGCGTCCATCTTGTCGATTTGGATCTTAAAGTTAGGCACTTGACCATCGACGTGGGCTAGAGTTGTCCCCAATTGAGCTTTTTGGTTGACTTCGCTCATCTTGCGACCTTCCAAATATTTCAAGCCGTCAACATCTTCTTCCAAACTTGGTACTTGGATATCATGAAGAGGTTCTTTTACCCAAAGTACTGTTTCGAATTGATTCCGTAAGCCTTCTTGGATGTATTGGCCCAAGGAGTGTAAATCAGTAGAGAAGTTAGCACTAGATGGATAGATCCCTTTTTGATCCTTCCCTTCAGATTCGCCAAAGAGTTGTTTCCACCATTCGCTAAAGTAAGCAAGACGTGGTTCATAGTTAATCAATAATTCTGTCACACGACCCTTACGGTAAAGAATGTTCCGCATGATAGCATAACGGTAAGCGTCATTTTCTTTCAACGATGGTGATTGATAGCGATCGTAAGAGGCTTGAGCCCCAGACATTAAAGCATCAATATCTCCGCCAGCCACAGCAATTGGCAAGAGTCCTACAGCAGTTAAAACAGTGAAACGACCACCGATAGCATCTGGAATAACAAAGCTTTCGTAGCCCATCTTATCTGCTTCACTCTTCAAAGCCCCACGTTTGCGGTCAGTTGTCGCATAGATACGAGACTTAGCTTCTTCTTCACCATATTTAGCGACTAATTTTTCTTTCAACACACGGAAAGCTAAAGCAGGTTCAGTCGTTGTACCCGATTTAGAAATGACGTTAATAGAGAAATCTTTGTCCCCAATCACATCTAACAAGTCATATAGATAAGTTGAACTAATAGAGTTCCCTGCAAATAAAACGCGTGGTGTCGTCCGACGTTCATCTGGCAATTGCGCAGCAAAACTGTGAGATAGGAATTCAATGACCGCACGAGCACCTAAATAAGATCCTCCAATACCGATGACCACTAGGAAATCAGATTCTTCTTGAATCTTTTTAGCTGCTTTTTTGATGCGTTCGAATTCTTCCTTATCATAGGCATAAGGCCAGTCTAACCAGCCCAAAAAATCATTCCCAGCCCCTGTTTTTTCCCGAATCATTTGATCAATAGCAGTGACTTGCGTTTGTAATTGTTCTACTTCTGAATCTTTAATAAAGGACTCTACATTTCGACTATCAAACTTAATACTCATTTGTCTCCTCCTAATCATTCGCTTCATCGATAAAACGTGGCATGGCTTCGGCTATTGCCAAAAAGCCATTCCCTTCATGCTGGTGGCGACGAGACCTCCACCGTTTTGGCTTATTGGGATAATTTAGGTGTTCCAAGCTTCGAATGGACAAACTCAACTTTTTGGTATAAGGATCGAGGTCAACGACTTGCACTTTGACTCTTTCTTTAACCTTATATTGTTCAGTAAGATTGCTAACGAAACCGTGTGCACATTCGGATATGTGAACGAGCCCTTGCTGACCATTGTCCAGAAGAACAAATAGCCCGTAAGCTTGGACACCCGTCACTGTTCCTTCCATGATATCCCCAATGACTAATTCTTTCATTATTGTTCCTCCACTTGAATGGAGTTAATCACTACATCCTCATGTGGACGATCCATTTGGTTGCGTGGTGTTTCAGAAATGGCTTTAACCACTTCCATCCCTTCCAAGACTTGACCAAAAACTGTGTGCTTGCCATCTAACCAAGGAGTCCCCCCTACCTTTTGGTAATGACTAACAGCATCTTCTGGCCATCCATTTGCTCGCATTTGATCTAGGAAGCGTGGATCCATTTGATCAGCGCAAACAATAAAAAATTGTGAGCCATTTGTATTTGGCCCTGCATTGGCCATACTCAAAGCCCCATTGAAATGGAACAATTCACGATGGCATTCATTTTCAAACGGATGCCCATAAATGGACTCACCACCACGACCAGTTCCTGTTGGATCCCCACCTTGAATCATAAATTGAGGGATAACTCGATGAAAAATCGTCTTGTCATAATAGCCCTCTTGAGCATGTTGAAGAAAATTCTTAACGGCTAGAGGTGCCAAATCATCATACAAGACCAAGGCAATATCCCCCATAGAAGTGGAAATTTTCACTCTAGCTTTTTTCCCCTCTGCTGCTTGGATCAGCATATCTTCACCTACCTTTCAAAAAAACATACGGCTATATTATAATCGATTCCAGAAGAAATTGCATTCACTTCCCGCATTCTTCTTTAATTTCGTTTAAATGTGCTAGAATAACCTTAGACAACTAGCTAGATCCATTGAACTTTAGATCTGCTTCAACTACTCTAATAAAGAGGTGAAAAAGATGGGGATACTCAGCAATTATCCTTTAGTTTCAAGTGTGATGGGGATAATCATTGCACAAGTTCTGAAATATATCTTGAGTCTGTTAAGAGGAAAAAGAGTCGCCCTTGACATCTTAACATCAACGGGCGGTATGCCGAGTTCCCACTCTGCAGCGGTTTCTGCCTTAATTACCGCTTTAGGCTTGGAATATGGTTTTGAATCTCCTTTTGTAGCCATTGCGACGACATTTGGGATGATCGTCCTATTCGACGCCATGGGAGTAAGGCGCCAATCTGGACATCAGGGTCAACTCCTCTCCGCTCTAGAAAAGCAATTGGAGGAAAAAGGACTCATTCAACTTAGCGATTTAAAGAATTGTGATCGACGATTAATCACACATTATCGTGGTCACACCCCTATGGAAATTTTAGGAGGGGTTCTAACAGGTTATTTTGTAGCCCTTGCCCTCTTGCAAGTCTATTTATAATATGGTCAGATATCATTATTGGAGGAATTTATGAAAGAAGTTTACGATATTACGATTATTGGTGGCGGGCCATCTGGTCTATTTGCTGCTTTTTATGCTGGTTTACGTCAGGCAAAAGTTAAAATTATTGATAGCTCCCCGAAATTGGGAGGTCAGCCTGCCATTCTTTACCCAGAGAAGAAAATTTACGATATCGCTGGTTTTTCTGAAATATCCGCAGAAGACTTTAGTCACAATTTGATCCAACAAGCCATGCGTTTTTCCCCTTGCCTCGCCCTTAATCAAGAAGCTTTGGACCTTAAGCAAACTGAAGAAGGCTACTATGAAATCACTAGTGACAAAGAAAAGCACTTCTCTCGAGCTGTCGTCATTGCTTCTGGAGCTGGACCTTTTCAGCCCCGTCGTTTAGACCTTGACAAAGCAAGCCTTTATGAAGGTCATCAACTTCACTACTATGTCACTGCTATTGACCATTTCAAAGATAAAGTTGTGGCCATTTGCGGTGGAGGAGATTCAGCTGTAGACTGGGCACTTACTTTAGAAAAAATCGCTAAAAAAGTTTACATCATCCATCGCCGGGATAAATTTAGAGCTCAAGAACATTCCGTCGACTTATTAAAAAATTCATCTGTAGAAATTTTAACCCCCTACGTTCCAAGCAGTTTAAACGGCGATGAAAAGCACTTAGATTCGATCACAATAAAAGAGTCTCGCGGAGATAACACACTGACTATCCCAGTTGATGAATTCATTGTATCTTATGGTTTTTCTAGTTCCCTCCACCATCTTAAAAATTGGGGGCTTAACTTTAATGGGCAAAGTATCCCTGTGAACCAAAAGATGCAAACATCTCGCCCAGGAATTTACGCTATTGGGGATATCGCTTGTTATGATGGCAAAATCAAAATTATAGCGAGTGGCTTAGGTGAAGCCCCAACAGCTATCAACAATGCTATCGCCTATATTCATCCTGAAGAAAGAGTGCAACCCATGCATTCTTCCAGCCTTTTATAATGAAAAATTTATAGTAAAAAAACACACATCACTTGTATGAATAAAAATACATTTGATGTGTGTTTATTTATGGACGAGCCTTCTTTATCCTGACCCATCCTTCTTAATGCTTTATCCTGGCTTTTAAGAGCCGTTCCTTTTAAAGGGCTTGACCTTCTTTATAGATAGAGAAAATATATAAAAGGATCAATTGCCCCAATAGATAGAAGACAGCTAAGCCTGCACACCAAGCAAAAAAACCTTGTGGTAATGCAAGGATCACGGGATCAAAACGTGGGTCAAATATCCAATAATTATTCTGAAAAAACAGGCGATGGAAAAGGATGAAAGCTCGAGAAAAATCGCAAGCAATCAGCCCACAAAAAGCAAGCAAAATCGCGCAAGTATTCAAAAGCCAGCGCTTTAAATGATGCAGTTGGCCTAAGCCTTGTAGCCGTTTCAACCAAAATCCTGTAAAGGCAAGGCAAGAAATTGCCACTAACTGACTAAAGAGCAAGAGTCGTCGAACTTCAGCAAAATGGATTAATCCTTCTCTTGAAGCCCTAAAATAAGGCATAACCAAATCATTTACCCATGGGCGTGTCAAATAAGCCATCAAAACTGAATAATTTTTTATCAATTCTCCCCGGCTTAGGCCTGTCAGCTGATCTATTCCAAAATAATCAATAGCTATAGGATATACTAGACAAGTCGATGCCAGAACAGCCAGAACACTAATAGCTAGCAAGGCAAGAACAAGAAAAGTCATCCCGATGACTACTTCAGTCTTCGTTAGCATCTAAATCCCACTCCGATAAATCATTCAGAATATAGGTTGGTTGTTCTAAACCCTCAATAGATTCCCTTGTGGAAAAGCCTGTGAGAACCATTAGGGTGTCTACACCATTTTCCAAACCAGCTCTGATATCTGTATTATAGTTATCGCCGATCATTAACACTTCATCAGCGGATAAACCCATGTGCTGCAAGGCGCCTTCCATAATTGGCGCATAGGGTTTCCCGATAATTTCCGGTTCAACACCGGTAGCTGTTTTAAGAAAGGCTGTTGTCGCGCCTGATCCAGGAATTAAGCCTCGTTCATTAGGTAAATTGCTATCTGGATTCGTCACCACAAACTTCGCCCCTTGCCGAATGGCTAAAGTAGCCTCCATCAACTGCCGATAGTCTACATCATAAGAAAAAGATTGGAGAACAATATCCGGATTTTCTTCCACTAACTGAATATTCGCCTCAATAAGCAGTTTCTTCAAAGCCGGAGAACCGACCAACATAAGGGTCTGACCTTTATAATGCTCCAATAAATAATCTACCGTTGCTTGCCCAGACGTATAGACATGGTTGACAGTTGTTTCAATTTCATAATTTTTTAAATGCTCCACCACTTCTTCTGGTGTTCTGGTGGCATTATTCGTCAAAAACACATAAGGAATCTTTCGCTCGTTCAATTCTTGAACAAATTTTTCCGCTGTTTTAATACGATTTTTACCAAAATAAACCGTGCCATCTAAATCAATAGCATAACCTTTATACGTCCGCATCAATTTGTTTACCTTTCTTTTTCTTCACTAACTGAAATCCTGCTTGTTTCGACAAGACTTTCCGATCGTTACGATAAGCTTTTTTCTTCTTTTGGTGAACTGAAAATTCAACTTCACTAGCTTTTTTAGACGGACCCGAAAAATCTTTCTTCACTGTCGTAAAAGCTTCTCTTTTTACCGCAACAGCTAGGTCTCTTTTATCTGGAAAATCTTTCGACATTTGACGTTTATTTGGCCGCTTTCTTGGACGTTTCACTTTCGATTTTTGTTCTTTTTCTAAAACAAAATAGTCGCCGTAAATTTCAAGTACAAGTTAGCCACCCCCTAAATTTTTCACAAAGGGAGAGCTGTGGCT
>NZ_QXPZ01000036.1 GCF_003664595.1 Atopobacter sp. AH10 | reverse complement strand
CCCCCGAAGAAGAGTGATTTTCTCTAAAAAATTTACCAACAACAAAATTTGACAAAGTGCCTTTATTTTTTACCTAAAAGTCTAAGCTAGCGCTGAATCTCCTTCTCCCACTCATACAGCTTATTTCAAGTCCTTATCTTTTCCCTAAAAAACTCCTATGAGATGAAAGAGCCCAAAAAAACGCTAGAGCTTTCATAACCAATAGCTCTAGCGTTTGTGAAAAGGAATACTCCTACTCCTTTATTTTTTAGGTTCTACTACCAAATAACGATGAGGCTCTTTACCTTCAGAATGCGTTTGAATCAATTCATTCCGGCTTAATTCTGAATGAATCATTTTACGTTCAAAAGAAGGCAGAGGATCTAGAATAATCGATTGACCTGTTTCCAATACTCGGTTAGCTGTCCGATGGGCTAGACGTTTTAAAATATCTTGACGGCGTTCACGATAATCTCCTACATTGACAATAACCGAATAACGGCCGGTGATATCTCGAAAGACAAGAACTTGAGCCAAGTTTTGTAGAGCATCTAAAATTTTCCCATGGTGTCCAATCACTAATCCTTGCTTTTCAGTCTCTATTTGGAAAGTAATGCGACGACTTTCTAACTTACCAACGACTTCTGCTTCAACCCCATAGGCTCTGCAGACATCCTTTAAATAAGTTGCTACAGAAGCAATGACTTCATTTTCATGTGCCATATCAATGACTAAAGATTCTTTTCCATCGTCTTCATCCACTGGATCATATTCATCTGCTTCATCATCTTCGTCATATTCGTCTAATTCATCATCTTCGTCTTCTTCATCGTCTTTTTCAGAAACGGCAACATGATCGAGTTCATCCTCTAGCTCTTTAATATTTTCTAGAACTTCTTGGCTAGTTTCATCTTCGTTTATATTTTCATCCAATTCTTCTTCTAAATCATCTCCGCTCAAGACTAAACGAGATAATTTTACCTTTGCTGGTCTAGCTCCAAAACCAAAAAGTCCTTTTTTCCCTTCGTCGAGAATTTCAACAGTGACATCTTTTGATTCGAGTTGCATCTTCACTAAACCACGTTGGATAGCTTTTTCTACCGTCGCTTCTTCGATGATCAATGTGTCTTTATCGCTCATACTTTTCTCTCCCTAATTACTATTTTATTTAGCATAAGTTCATGGATAAAGAAGGGGCTATTTTAGTCTATCTCTCTCCCCATTCTCTATAAAATCAACAAAGTCTTCACTTGACCTAATCTACTACAAGTCTATCACAGAACTTCTTTATTCGCACGGTTAACTATTTTTTCTTTTTCCGATGCCAAGCCTTTCTGACAGCACGTGCTTTATCTTTTTTGATCTTTTCTTGCCGTTGACGTTCTTCAATAATCTTATAGGGATTGTTGAGTACCATGATTTGTCCAACTGAGAAAATATTACGAGTGACCCAGTACAAGGAAACAGCAGATGGCAGGTTAATTGCCATAAGTGCAATCATCACTGGCATCACAATTTGCATAGCCTTAGTCATCCCATTTTCTTGCATTTGAGACTTAGCAGATAACCAAGTAGAGATATAGGTAAATACCCCAGCAAGAATAGGTAAAATGAAGTAAGGATCAGGCTTCCCTAGATTCATCCATAAGAAACTTCCTACCCTTAGCACTGGTGAGCGGAATACCGCTTGATAAATGGCCATCAAAACAGGCATTTGAGCTAAGAGTGGCAAACATCCCGCAAAGGTGTTGACCCCTTTTGCTTTATAAAGCGCTTGAGTTTCTTCTTGAATCTTGATTTGGCTCTCACGATCACCAAAAGGATATTTTGCTTTAATTTCTTCAACTTCCGGTTGCAAGTCCGTCATCTTTCTCATGGACTTGTATTGCAAGTGCATCAATGGCATTAACAAGATGCTCACAAGAATTGTAAAGACAATAATGCCGACCCCATAGTTACCACCACAGATATCTGATAACCAAATGATCAGGCGAATAAATGAATAAACAATGCCACCTTCCCAGAGACCTGTGCTTTCATGAGTAATGTCACCTCGCCCACACGCAGTCAAAAGTAAAGCTAGAGGAATAAGGGCAAAAGATTTTTTACTGAAATGCTTCATAACTGATTCATTCCTTTCTTATCTTTAAGAACATGAGCTAATGACAGAGCATGCTCCATGTTGTGAGTCAGTTGATCCAGGCTCAAGGAAACAACAGGCTTACGAGCAATTAAGACAATGTCCACGTCGTCCTGTAGCTGGTCATTAAAAAAACGGATGCAATCCCGCATATATCGCTTAATCCGATTACGGGTTACTGCATTCCCTAGCTTTTTCGAAACAGACAAACCCACCCGATAATGGCTTTGGCCTGCTTTCTTCAAAACATAAATGACAAACTGGCGATTCGCAAAAGACTTTCCTTGACGAAAAACCGCTTGATAATCCTTCTCTGTTTTTACACGGTACTGCTTTTGTAACCCCACTTCGCCAGCCTCCTCTCACCCTTGACCATTTTTATGCGTAAAAATAGCCTAGCTCTAAAAAATTCGTCCCTTCAACTAGACCCTATTCTTACAAAAAAAGATCACTGAGACGGTCAGTGATCTAAGCGCTTAATACTTTTCTACCTTTACGGCGTCTACTCTTTAAAACTCTTCTCCCATTTTTTGTGCTCATCCGTTTACGGAAGCCGTGCACTTTTTGGCGATGACGTTTCTTTGGTTGATACGTACGCTTCATGTTTAGAACACCTCCTCGTACTTCTTTCGCTCGGTTTTTATTCACTCGAATCGATTAAAAATGATTTACTGTTGAATTTTAGCACAAAGTCCGTTAAAAACCAAGTCTATTTTGGCTTTTTTCAAGGAAATAACTGTTTTTTAACCTTTCTATCACTTTATCCTATTGAGAGAAGGCTCTTTCATCAACTATTTAGCACTTTCTTTTTTTAATTGAGCTTCTCTATTTTTCAGACGATTAGCTTCTAATTGTCTTTTCCTTTCAACTGCATGGAGGATCAAGGCTAAAGTAACGACCCCATAAGAGATAAATGTTCTAAAGTACTCTCCCATCATGGCATCCCCTGTGAGAACTCTCCCTGCTTGTGGCAGGATAATAAACATCAAATGGAATAAAGCTGTCCCAATCAATACATTAGGAATGGAGGCCTTCGAAACGCTCGCTCCACCAACTAGAATGGAAGCAGCGGCGTATAAGGCAGCTTGGTCTTGACCAGCATATGTTGCTAGAGTTCCTATATTTTGTAAATAAATAATTTGCCCATAACAAGCTAATAATGTAGAAATGACAATGGACATGATCCTAATTTTATCTGAATGCATGCCAGCATTAGAGGCAACTAATTGATCTTGACCAACAGCTTTCATATCGTGCCCTAGTTTCGTATTTCTAAACCATACAATAAATAAACATAATAGGACAATGAGGCCTAATGTCACAACTGGTACATCAAAAAGAACGGACTGACCCGCCATTAGCGGAAAAGAAATTCGATATTTTAAAATATTATCAAACCCTTGTGCTGAACTCAAAGTAATTGAATTCTTGATCCCATAACCTTGCGATAGGATCATTGCCTTATTTTGCATAGGGATTAAAGTACCACAGAAGTAATACAAAAATAGCATATACCAACCAAGGATGAAGAAAGAAAGCATCATGGAGGTAATCATTTCTCTTCCCCTCGCTCGATTAAGAACTCTTCCTGAAAATTGACCTAACAAGATAGCAATTGGCGTCCCAAGACCAGCTGCAATCAGCAAACCACTTGCTCCTGTAAATCCCCAATTTTGTGCAAATACAATCCCAATTTGTCCAGCCATAGCGCCTAATGGAATACCAAAGTTAATCCCCATTCCTGCAATAATTGGAATAATCAAGGACAAAACTAAAAAGGTATTTCGAATCATCCGCTTACTTAGCTCATTAGTCACAAAAGAAAGAGGCGGTTTGGCTATGATTAAACCTAGAGTGACGATGACTAAAAAGATTATAGGCACCAGAAAACGGCGCATGAGCTTATTAACATCTGTTTTTTTATTCATCTACATTTCTCCTTGTTAGTGCGTAAATAATCATGCCATTTGTAATGATCATTCGAAGAACCTCTGAAATATCAATATTCAAAGCTCCATTAATAACTGTTGGTGTTAAGGTAATAATCCCTTGAAACAAGAAAGTCCCTATCACAACATGACCAATGGAAGCTTTATTAATACTTGCTCCACCAATCAAAAGTGCTGCAACAGTTTGGAAAGTAAAGGCTAATGGTGCTTGATACAATTGAATAAAACCATAGGATTGTTGATAGATGATAATACCTACTGCTGCAATAATAGTCGATAAGATGACAGATACCAAACGTACCTGATTAATATTGATTCCGGCCGCTTTAGCATATTGTGGATTGGATCCAACTGCTGTCATAGCTGTCCCTGTTTTACTTCTAAAAAATGTCCAAACGATCAATGCCATAAGAGCAAAAATCAAATACATCCCCACCGGAACACTCACGCCGAAAACTTTAAAACTTAAAAAATTGTCCAAAATACCAACAGAAGCTTTTGTCCCATCTTTTAAAATTCTAGAAGTCATCCAATAATCGGCCACTGGAACCTGTTGAGATAGACCTTTCCCACTATAGCTCAAAACTGAAACAGGGTTTTTATAAGGGAGAACGAGATAAGCCATACACATAAAAGCTGTAAAGGAGTAGCCCACATAGGTGGCAATCAACATTTCGTCCCCTTTAATTTTATTGAGTAAAAAACCATAGCCAGCTCCAAAAATAGCCGCTATTACTGAGCCGATCATAATAGCCAAAAGAATTCCTGGAAATCCTTTGATCCCAAATTCAATGGACGTCACTCCACCGAGTATCCCTGAAACGATCCCTATTGGTACACCAAAATTTAATCCACATCCCGATTGCACCATTGGAACTAGAGATAAGACCAGTATGGAAAACATTCCAAAGCGTGCCAAAACATTCTCAATGGAGTCCGTTAAAGATACACCTGCGTATGGTGCAATCATCAATAAACTGATCAAAAACATCCCAATAATGAATCGAGGAACCCCTATTGTTTTAAACAAACTTTTTACTTTAACCATTGATTGCCTCCACTTCTCCACTCATCAAGAGCCCATATTTTTCTGGACTATCATCTGGCTTAAGAATCCCAGCAATTTTTCCTTCGCATACCACCGCAATACGATCGCAAATACTTCTTAATTCTTCTAATTCTGAAGATACCATCACAATCGTTGTCCCATCTTCCACATTTCTCTTTTTCAAGGCTTCTAGGACTAGCTCCTTAGCCCCAATATCAATTCCTCGTGTGGGTTCTGAAACAAATAATAAATCAGGTTCCATGGCAAAGGCTTTGGCTAAGCACACTTTTTGCTGATTTCCTCCAGATAAGCGACCTGCTTTTTGATCTGGTCCAGTCGTTTTAATAGCCAAGGATTGAATATAATGTTCAGATAACTTGCGCATAGCTTCTTCATCTCTAAATTTCAATCCAAATCTTTTTTGGATAAATTTTTCCTGAACTTGCATAGCATTGAAAGAAATATTCCAAAAAATTGGTTCTTCAAGTAGTAAGCCAACGCCTCTCCTATCTTCCGACACAAAAGCAATCTTTTGTTTCAAAATCTCTAGAGTATCGCCTAAAGGTAATTCTTTTCCCTTATAACGAATTTTCCCTTGAGCAGGGTAGCTCCCTAAAATACCATTAGGAATCCCCAATTTACCTTGTCCTGCTAAACCAGCAATCCCTAAAATTTCTCCCTTAATAATAGAAAGATTGACATCATAAACTGCCTCACCAGGCATATCAACAGCTAGGTGCTCCACTTCCATCAAATAATTATTTTCATCCAGATTCTTTCTGCTCGCTTTCTCAGACAAATTCTTTTTCTTTTGACGGCCAACCATCCAGCCTGCAATAGATTCTATAGATAAATTTTTATTCTCACGATCTTCTATAATTTCCCCATCTCTTAAAACAACTACCCGATCGCAAATCGTCGTAATTTCCCGTAGACGGTGGGAAATAAAAATAATCGCTATCCCTATATCAGATAACCTTTTCAAGGCTTCCATTAGACTATTAGCTTCAGATTCGGTTAAAACAGCTGTCGGTTCATCCATTATGAGTAATTTCACATCTTTTCGGGTGATCTCTCTAGCAATTTCGATAAACTGTTTATGACCCACTGGCATTTCTGATACATAAGCATGAGGATCTATCTTTACATCTAATGTCCCCAAAGCTTTCTCAGCCAGATGACAGTTAGCTTCCATATCAATAGTAGCCATTTTTTTACCTAAGACTTTAGAAGCAAAGCCCGACTTGGTCTTTTCCATATCTAAGGTGATATTTTCAGCTACTGTAAAACCTGGAATTAAACTGAATTCTTGATGCACCATACCTATGCCTGCTTTTAATGCATCAATAGGTGATTTAAAATGAATCAATTGACCATCAAAATAAATCTCACCCTTATAGCCTCCTGTAGATTGAATAACATTCATCCCAAAGAGAATGTTCATCAAGGTAGACTTGCCTGCCCCATTTTCCCCAACTAAACCGAGAATTTTGCCACTATCTAAAGAAAAATTAACATCTTTCAAGACAAGGTTTTCCCCGTAACTTTTGCTGACTTTTTTCAATTCAAGCAATGTATTCACAAGATACCTCCATCTGGAATAAACGGAAAATCAACGGAAACCCGTTGATTTTCACTTGTTTTTCCTATTTTCAGTTGTTCATTCTTAATTTATTTAGCCTTACCTTCAGCTTTTTCTTGAGATGCTTTGATGGCTTCTAAGTCAACATTAAGATTGAGATATTTTTTAGGAACTTTTACTTTGTCCATTCCTAAGAAACCTTTCCCATAAACATAAGTGTCTTGAGCCAACAAGACATGATTTTCTCTGACGTCTCCTGTAGAACGATCCATATAATTAGATGCCATCCAGTTGGATCCTTCAGTACGTTTACCAATCGTTTGAATCAATTGGTCCTTATTCAACAATTCTGATCGGCCATTTAACACTTCAATCAAGTGATCAACAGAGCCTAAAGTCGTCGAATAGCCTAAAGAGTAAGCCCAAGTCCCCATACGTTTAGCGCCACCTTTAGCGATAACTGCTTTTTCAACTGCCGCATTAATAGCTTTCCAATCTCCAGACATATTTTTGATATTAACTGAAAAGGCTTTTGGATAACCCATGATTGGAGATGGTAAATCTTGTTCTACAAAAATCGCCCCACCAGCTGCAACACCGCGTAATAGAGGTTCTGTATGCGCATCATTTGTACAGTAGAAAGCTGTGTCTTTACCATACTTATCAATCCATGATTGTACATTTTCAGCAATGTATTGTTGAGCTCCTGGAACACCAATATCACCAATTGGGTCAGGTGCATTAAGAGAAATAAATTCCATCCCTAAATCTTTACAAGCTTCTTCCATAATAGCTCGGCGTAAAGCCAACAATTCGATGGACATATGTCTTGGGAAGGTAATATGCGCAAATTTTTTCGCACCCATTTCTTTAGCTGCCTTAACAATACGATAACCTCTAGAAACATTGTCCGCATCGATAGCTAAATCCGCTGCATTTTCTACCATCATGGTATCCTCTTGACCCATCACATTGACTAAAATGATATCTGGTCGTTTTTCACGGATTTGATTAAAGGCTGCTACAGTTCCAGGTACCGATTGGTTGACAATAACAGCTTTCATTAAAGGATCATCTGCCATAGCCACAATTTTTGAAATGGTGGTTTCTTGTTCTGCTTCATACTTATCAGGATAGGTATCATGTTTAATCATACCGCCTTTATTAGCATCGCCATAAAGTTCAATGGCTTTTTCAGCTGCACGAAATTCATCCTCACCTTGGGATACCGTCCCTGTCACGATACCGATATGGAATTTTTCTCCTTTTTTAAGGGCTTTGAATTTTGCTTTTACCTTATCGTTCACTTCTGTAGAAGCTTCTTTCCCCTTCGTTTTCACAGAATCGTCTACACGTTGGCAACCTACACACAAGAGCAGTGCGCATAAGACTGTTACGTAAGCGAGCAGTTTTTTTAATGTAGCCACCATTCTAACACTCCTTTAATCTTTTTTTAATAATTAATGGCATTCTAGCATAGTTTTACTTTTTAGGTCAACTCTTTTTGTCGATTTTTTTGTTTTTTACTCATTTCATTTTCATTTTTCACTATTTTAACAAGTGATCGTCCCCTTACGGTAACTTATCTTTAATGGATATATACTTAGTTGTTGTTGAAAAATACAGACGATTGTCTGCATATGAAATATAAAACACAAAAATGACCGAGTCTTTCGGATAAGAGTTGCCTTCATCGGATAATTGTAGCGGGACCACTGGGAGCCTTGGTCTCCCAGCTAGTCATTCTCATACTTGCTGTAAGCCTTTCGGCACAGCAAGTAATTCGCTTGACTTCCTTTGACGCTACTTCCGATGAAGGACTCTTTCCTTCAGATCGGTCAGACTGAGTTCTCTATTCATAAGTGCTTATATTCACCAACAACTAAGTATATATATAAAGGCACATCTAAATCCTCTATAAAGTCACTACAACAGGACGGAATTTAGATATGCCTTGTAACACCAACAATAAACAATTATTAGAATTGACCACTACCAAATTCATTTTCCATCAATTACTATTTCAAAAAGATATGCTCTCTTCCATCAAACTAAACTCTTTATAAGAGTATAATTAATAAAATTCTACTCAGAAACTATAAAATATCCTTTAAAAATGTTTTCTTGTCATCCGGAGCCATGATTGTAGTAATTTCAACACCAATATTTAATAATGTTTCAAACGCCTCTCTCTCTTCTTTGGTTACACTAATATTTGCACGTAGAGAACTTGTATTAGTACGATGTGACATATTTCCTACATTAATTTGTTTCATCTCTAATCCATTTTCAATAAAAGGTAACAAATCAACTGGAGATTTTACAATCAATAAAACATTCTGTCCTTCATATTTTTTGCTTTTTATATTAGCAATTGCCCTTTCTTTTGTAAGAATAGAAGAAGAAACACCTGCTGGGACAGCCAATCTTAGCATTTGCTTTTGAATGTCATTTTTTGCCACATCATCATTTGCAACCATTATCCGATTAATTCCTAGTTTATTTGTCCACATAGTAGCAACTTGTCCATGAATTAGTCGATCATCAATACGTATATTATTTATTCCCTTCATTTCCATATAATATTACCCCTAATCTATTTCAAACATCCTGCAGCGGATAATACAACAGATAGCACCATCACACCTAATATTAAATATATTGGTTTTATATTCTTTTTCAAAGCGAAATATACCCCCGCAACTAACATAGCCGGCAATAACCCAGGCATAATTTGGTCTAAGATTTTTTGACCGCTCATTGTAAAACTCCCTTGTTTAAAACTCAAAGCTATGTTCGCTTTAACAACAGATGGTATTAGCGCTCCCACTACCATTAACCCCAGTATTGACGTTGATTCTGTTAGCTGTTTTAAACTTTTTTCAATAGTTGCTATCAATTTTGTTCCAGATGTATACCCTAAATCAAATAATGGAATACTTAACATTTTCAAAAATACACTTACAGCTATCCACAAAAAAATACCTATGGGGCTCCCGTCAATGGCCATATTAGCAGCTATAGCTCCAAATATAGTCCAAGGTATTACCACAAATAAACTATCACCTAATCCAGCTACCGGCCCCATCAGTCCAGTTTTAATTGAGGTTACTGCTTCTTCAACATTATTATCCCCATCTTCCTCCATAGCAACATTTATACCTAATATATATGGAGCAACCCAAGGATTCGTATTGAAAAATTGTAGATGGTTAAGTACTTCACTTTGTAATTTTTTCGGTTTATTTTTATAGGTTTCTTTAAGAAAAGGTAAAACCGCATAACAGTAGGCCAAAGCCTGCATTTTTTCGTAATTAGATGATACGGAACTTGTGAAAAACCATCTCCACAAAACCCTTTTATTTACCTTTTTTTGATTATTCATCTTCATCTACACTCCCCACAGAATTGTATAGTATATTATTATGACCTGTACTTTGAATATTATTTTTATACACAATCAACGCAATCGCAGCACCCAATATAGCTACTCCTAATAAGGGTATTTTTAAATAAACTACCATAACAAAACCAATTACAAGATAACTAAAATACTCTTTAACAGGAAGATACCTAAGCAATAAACCTATACCAACAGCTGGCAATAATCCACCCGCAACTGTTAGCCCATTTGTTAACCAACCAGGTGTAGTAGATAAAATTTTGTTAATCAGTGATGGACCAAAAATTACTGCCAACGCCACTGGTATTCCTGTTGTAGCTGCAGTTAAAAACACTCCAAACATCTGCATTTTGGTAATCATGCTATAATCACCTTTTTTAGCTCCAACTTCTGCTTGATGTACCATCCAAATTCCAAGAGTATTTCTGATAACATCTAATTGAACCATTAATAAAGCAACTGGAATGCCAATAGATATTCCTACAGAAGACTTTTGCCCAGTAGTAATAGTGATAAAAGTTGCTACAATACTGGCAGTTTGATAATCAGGTATTGAAGCTCCTCCAAAATTACTAATACCTAAAGAAAGTAACTGGAGAGTCCCACCAATAAATAACCCAGTTTTAACATCACCTAAAATTAAACCTGTTACAAAGCCTGCTGTTACAGGTTGATATGTTCCAAACATTGTTGAATTCTTTTCAAGATTGATAAAAAAACCATATAGAATAACTAAAAACAGCTGAAGAGCATTCGTTTCCATTAAAATTCCTCCTTGATAACTGCAAATAAGTCCGCAAATTCTTCTTTCTGGCTAGCTTTAATAAATACAGGAATTTGATTAATGTTTGCTTGAATAATTATTTTTTCCCCTCCTTCATACTCTTTTTCTCTCCATACATCTATCCACTTATCTCCTTTAGGTAAATAAACTGGTCGACTTGTTTCTTGATAATACTCAATTGGTGCAATCAACAATGCATCTCCAAGTAAATATGTATCCTCTATATCCCATGCATCTGGATCATTTGAATATTCATAGAATAACGTTCTCATTACAGGATCTCCAAATTGATGAGCCTCATTCATAAGTTTGCTGATATACGGTTTCAATACTTCTCTTATTTTTACATACTTTACTAGTAGTTCTTCAACTTTTTCTCCATAAGACCAAATCTCATTCGGTGCACCTGTAACCATGGAGCCTCCACCATGATTCGAAAGAGGTTTACTATGAGGAAGACGATCTCCATGCATTCTTAGTATTGGTGAAAATGTCGCATATTGGAACCATCTAATTAGTAATTCTCGAAACTCTGGATCTTTAGGATTCCCACCATGAAATCCCCCTATATCTGTTGTCCACCAAGGTAAACCAGCCAATCCAACATTAAGTCCTGTATTAATTTGATTTCGAAAAGCTTCAAAACTTGAATCAATATCACCAGACCATAGCAATGCACCATATCGCTGTGCTCCAGCCCAACTTCCTCTAACAAGCGTCACTACAGATTGGTGATCCTTTAACCCCTCGTAAACCATAGTTAAATATCCAATTGGATATAAGTTTCCGCAATATAGATCCGATCCTTTTTTATATCTGTAGTTATCAAAATCATAAACTGAATACCCTGGTTCTGCAACATCTAACCATAGATATCTTGCACCTATATCTACATAATTTTTCTTAATAAGACTCCAAACGTAATTCCTAGCTTCAGAATTTGTCATATCAATAAACATCGTGTTCCCCTGAATTTGCATAGTTACAGGAACACCCCGATTAACTTTAACTAAATATCCATTTTCAAAATAATCTTCATAATTTTTAGCATCCGTTTGTACCGTAGGCCATATAGAAATCAACGGCTCTACACAATAATTATTTTTTAAACGACTTATCAATGTTTGTGGATTGGGCCAATATTCTTCGTCAAATCGATACTCACCTTGTTTGGGCCAATGAAAATAATCAATTGCTATAGTTGATAATTGTATACCTCGTCTTTTATACTCATTGACAACATCAACAACTTCTTTTGCCGTTCGATAACGTAGCTTACTTTGCCAAAGCCCCAACAATTTATCGGGCATTTGGGGGACCTTACCTGTCATATTTGCGTAATTTCTTAATATTTCTTTAGGTTCGTCTCCAGAAATAACAACATAGTCTATATAATCACTTGAATACATTTTCCATCTAGTTATATTTTTAGCAAACGATACTTCTCCTATTCCTGGGTTATTCCACAAAAATCCATATCCCATACTAGAAATATAAAATGGAATCGATGCTTGAGAATTTCTTTGTGCTAATTCTAATATAGTGTTTTTCAAATCCAAAAATTGCTGTTGATATTGTCCCATTCCAAAAATTTTTTCTTTCGGTTCTGATTCAAACCTAGTGATTACTTGAAAATTACCACATAGATTAGAACGATACTCTCTAGACTTTAACTTCAATGTTGAATTAAAATCTTTTGTAATATCAACTGTCCCTACATCTTCACTTCCGTCATCATGTTTGACTGCTCTTAATCTTATGTACTCCTTTAAAAGCACTTGATCGTTATTATTATAAAAAGTTAAACGATTACGATGATCTAGCACAACTTTTATCTTTCCATTAATTAATTCTATCCCATCCATATTTTTATTAATTACTACCTTTTCCGAAGAAATAGGTTCATCTAACAAGGCATTAAAGCGATCTACATATTTCATATCTACAAACGATCGTATCCTAATCGCATTATCTCCCCAAGCTTGCACAAGTAATAATTCATCGTTAAACGCTTTACTAAACGATCTATCCATAATATCGATCATTTTTTCACCATCTTTTCATTTACTAATCATTTGATATTTTCCTTTAATTTCTAAAGCTCACATTGATGTGAGTTTAATCTTTATTTGTTTGTACGTTAAACTAATTAGTTAAAAAAATAAAAACATTCTACATTTTCCTACAACTTGATTTTTTTTAGTTTGCACGTTAAACTAATTGTGATTTGAATATACAACAAGCTACTGTAAAAGTCAACTGTACACACTTTCATTGTCGGATTTAACATACAGTACAAATAAACAAGCGAGGTGTTTATATGATTTCTAGTAAATATACTATCAGAGAGCAAAATGAATCTATTATTCTAAATGAAATCATTACACACAAAGAGATATCACGTGCTACTTTGAGCAAAATGTCTTCCCTAAATAAAGCATCCGTTTCATCTATCGTTAAAAAATTAATAAAAGACCATCTAGTAGTTGAAACCCGTATTGGGGAAGCTACGAACAGAGGTAGAAAACCTATATTGTTAACCTTTAATGGTAAGGAATCTGGGTTAGCTATTGCGATCGACGTCGGATTTGAATATATAGACGGTTTACTTACAACTTTAGATGGTACAGAAATCAGGAGATTTCAACTTATAGATACGTACGCTAACAAGTACAATATCCAAAAATTAATTCATCAGGTTGTTGAGAAATTAACTTTAAAATTACCTCCTACATTTCATGGCATAGTAGGAATGACCATTGCTTTACAGGGGCAAATTTTAAATAACAAAATTATCAGTACTACATACAGTAATCTTGAAGAGGTAGACTTAGAAACATTATTAAACGCTGAATATTCCTATCCCGTCTATATTGAAAATGAAGCAAATTTATCTGCTCTGGGTGAGTATACATTTTCTTCTGACCTAAATAATTTAGTATCAATTAGTCTCCATAGCGGAATAGGTGTGGGTATTGTAAAAGACGGAAAATTAGATGTTGGCAATAAAGGATACGCTGGTCGATTAGGTCATACGATTTTAATTCCAAATGGTAGAGTATGTTCCTGCGGAAATAAGGGTTGTTTAGAAATGTATTGTTCTACAAATATAATTTATAGAGAAATAGCTGAAGCAAAACACCTGAATAAAATTAATTCAGATATTGTTTTACATTTATATAATTCTAATGATTCAAAAGTTATAAATATGATACATGAATATTCTTATTATCTCTCAATAGCAGTTAACAACACAATCATGTTATATGCTCCCGATATAGTTGTATTCAACAGCCCTTTAACAAAAAAAATTCCTGACATAATTACTACAATTCAATCTCACTTAAAAAATAAATACACTAATGGTATACCAGTTATTAGTAGCTCTATTAAATGGAATCCTGTTCTAAGCGGAGCTATTTCTCTGTCAATTCAGAAATTTTTAAACATCGAAAAATTGAAATTAAGTTCATCTTAATAATTTTACATGTTTCTTGTCTTTTATATTTTTTATTTATCAATATTACGTATGTAAAAGACTTCGCTATTCCTGGACGAAGTCTTTTACATAAAAACTTTCTTTTTATTCACTAATACTACACAACTAACATGTATTAAATTTTATTGTATCCTACATAACCTGTAATAATCGCATAATTATTGAAAAAATAATAACTAACATAATAACTCTTGTTGAATTGAATGCTTTTTTACCTAAAAGCCAATAGACTATAGCAACTATAATAGCTGGAATAAGCATTGGCATAATTTGATCTAAAGTATCTTGAACATTTAATTTAACCTTACCTGAAGTAAATACCCAAGTAATTTTTGCGTTTATTACCGATGGAATCATTGCTCCTATTACTGTCACTCCCAGCAATGTAGCTGAATGTGTGAGTGCTTTCATTCTTCCAGACATAGTATCCACTAACTTTAGTCCTTGTTTATAGCCGATCCCTACCGAATAATATCTAAATACTAATAATCCTAAATTAACAATAATCCATAGAATTAATCCTATACTATTCCCTTTTAAGGCCATATAAGATGCTACAGATCCGAATACTGTTGGAAATAGCACACCAAATATAGTATCTCCAACACCCGCAAAAGAACCCATCAAACCAGTTTTTAAACTAGTAATAGCTTCTTTAGCTTTCAATCCTTCTACTTCTTCAGTTGCCATATCCATCCCCAGGATAAACCCACCCATATGAGGTGTAGTATTAAAAAATTGGCTATGAGTATCAACCATTTCATAATATTCTTCTGATTTATCTCCATAATTTTCTTTTAAAAATGGCAAAATAGAGTAAAGATATCCACCACCCATCATTCTTTCATAGTTCCAAGAAAGCTGACTTCCAATAATCCATCTTTTACTTACTTTAGAAAGTATTTTATCATTAATTTTCGTACTCATCATTAAGCAGCCCCTTCCCCATGGAACTTTCCGATTCAGATATATAACTGGTATTTTCTGATGACTTAATTGCTTGTTGAAAAGCATAAAGAGCGCAAGCTAATCCTAATAATGCAACCCCAAAAACAGACATCTTAAGATAGGCAACAGCAAGAAATCCAATTATCAAAAAAGTTAAATAATTCTTTGCTGGCAAATAGCGTAATAAGATAGCGATACCTACAGCTGGTAAAATTCCTCCTGCAACAGATAATCCACCAGTTAACCAACTAGGAATAGTATGTGAAATCAAATCAACAACTCTTTGTCCAAAGCAAAATACAATGAAAATAGGTAAAGCACGAGATAATCCCCAATTCAATATACCTAAATAATGGTAACGAGAAATTAAATACTCCTTTTTTTCTTTGATAGCATTATCTATTTGTCTTTGTAAGAATACATTTCCAAAACGAGCCAAAATATCCAATTGTATCATCAGTAAGGCTACTGGGACTGCTAAACCAATACCAAATTCAATTCCTTTTCCGCTAGATACTGCAAATGCAGTTCCAACAATAGACGCTGTCATATAATCAGGAACACTAGCTCCTCCATACGCTTGTATTCCCAATCCCATTAATTGTAAAGTAGCACCAACAGCCAAACCAGTTTTTAAGTCCCCCATAACAATCCCTGTAATGGTACCCATCATTAATGCTTGATTAGCTAAAACACAAGTACTCAAATTCTCAACAATTGCAAATCCTCCTAGTAAAGATAGCACAATAATTTGCCATATTTGAATTTCCATCGTCCTCACCTACTTTTATTTATAGTTTAAAAACTTCTTTTCATCCATGGGAACCATTTGAACCGTCACCCTAAATCCAGACTTTTCTAAGGATAATAGTTTATCTATAGCATCTTGAGGTAAAAATAGCGACTTATTTATAGAAACAGTATTGTCTTTAGGACTTGCATTACCCAAATTAATCTCTTGTATCGGTGCTCCGCATTCTAAAAGTTTAAACAGAGTGTCTATATTTTTTAAAATCACCAATACTTTTTGACCACTATATACTTTTTCTTTTATTCTTTTCGCTGCATTTTTAACAGTAAGAATACTTAATTTAACTCCTGAAGGAACAGCTGATTTTAACGATGATTTCGCCACTTCATTCTTTACGATATCATCATCTATAACCATAATTCTATTTACTTTCAAATATCCTACCCAAAGTGTGGCAATTTGACCATGTATAAGTCTTTCATCTAATCTAACATGAGTGATACCGAATGCTTCTTTTATATCCCCTTCACTACTTATCTCTGTTTCTTGACAATCACTTCTTCTGTCAACTGTTGATTGAAGAGATTTCTCTCCCTCGATTACTCCTTTATTAACAATTATTGCCAAATCTGTTTCACCACTCAATACAGCACTGTAACATTGTAAAACAGTAGGGAGATTTATCCCAGAAATAATTTCAATGGGTAAATCAACAGTTTCTTTAAATTGTTCTATTTGGTTATATGGTGTCCCCCCTTTAATATCTGTCAAAAAAACTATCTTACTATTTTCTTCAAACGATTTTGTTAAAACTTCTACTTTCCTTCGAAAGTCTTCAGGTGACTCATCCGGATAAAATACCAAATAGTGAAGATTTTTCGTTGATCCGAAAATCATTTGAATGCTATCTTTCATTCCCTCAGCAAATCTTCCATGAGAAGCTAAAACTAAATGGATAACTGAATGCATTTTGGCTCATCCTCCTATTTATTTTTTAACGTCAGTTCAATCACAGTTACATATGAGTTTGGCTGATGAATAGGTAAATTCAACATGACCATAGTAGGATCCAACGACTCTTTCACATGAACTTCTGTTATTTCTTTATATAAATTTGTATTGCTTGGTCTATCATCTGTGAGACCTTTCGTATCTACAAATCTAATTTCTGAGCCATCATCTAGCAATCTAGCAAAACTAATTTTACCTCCTAACTCAGGTAATAAAATAGTTCTATATGGCCAGCTAAAAACATGTAAATATAATTTATTACCTTTTTGAGTATAACGACAATCTACAGGAGCCTTATATTTCGAAGGGGACGTTCCATAGATAGATATGCCATTAATTTTTAACCATTCCCCTACTTCATTCAAGATCGAAACTGATCTTTTATCCCATTTTCCTCTACCATCAGGCCCTATATTTATAACAAAATTACCACCCTTTGAAACGCTATCCACTAATTGTTTTATAACTAATTCTGAGGATTTAAAATTATAATTATCTCGATCATAACCCCAGCTATTGTTTAATGTTTGAACAGTTTCCCAAAGATCATCTTCATTATCCATACCTTTACTTCTAGCAAATTGTTCTGGTGTTTGGACACCTCGATTAAGCCCTAATCTGTCATTTAACAATATATTTGGTTGTAGTTTATAAATGAGTTTTTCCAGTTCTTCACTTCCCCAATCATCTGGCCCTTTGCCAACTAACTTTCCCCATTTTCTCGATTCATACGAAAAGTCAAACCACAAGTAATCTATTTTCCCATATTGAGTTAATAACTCTTCAACTTGATGTCTTATAAATTGCCTATAAGTATCCATATTACCTGGGTATTTTTCTATATATTTAGAATTATTTCTCATAGGATGATATCCATCAACTAAAAAGTCTTTTCGATGCCAATCTAACAAGGAATAATACAATCCTATATGTATACCAGCATTTCTAAACTCATCAATCAATTCTCTTAATAAATCTTTTTTATACGGCGTATTAGTGATATTATATTCTGAATATTTAGTATCCCATAAAGAAAATCCATCATGGTGTCGACAAGTAATAATGACATATTTAAATCCCATTTCTTTTGCCTTATTTGCCCATTCTTTTGGATTTAACAAATCGGGATTGAAATAATCCTTATACTGAGCATAAATTTCTGTAGGAATCTCTTCCAAAGTTTGAACCCATTCATGCCGAGCTGCAATTGAATACAATCCAAAATGTATAAAAAGTCCATATTTTCCAATTTTAAACCATTCATTTTTTTTATTCATCTCTATATCTCCAATCATTCTCTTTATTCCATGGTATCGTTTACACTTTAGTAATGCTATACTTGAAAAGTAAATTGAAGATAGTTCATCTTATTCTTCAGAAATTATCCAAACGCTAATAAGCTTAATAAAATCAACAACACATCTTTACTAAAGGAGAATATATATTCTATGACAACAATGCCCCGTAAGGAACAATTACTTGATTTGTTAAGAAGTAAAAAGAAGCTCTCAAATGACTCAATGCAACAGTTCCTATATTGTTCACCTGCTACACTAAGGAGAGTATTAATAGAATTAGAAACAGAAGGGCTCATACGCCGCTTTCGTGGGGGAGCTATGATTGAAATTGGATCGAATCAAGAAGTCCTTCCTCAATACAGAGATCATGTATTAATCGAAGAAAAAAAACATATCGCTGAAATAGCTAGTAACTTTATTGGAAGAGGAATGTGTCTATTCATGGATGCTTCTAGTACAACAAAAGCAATGGTGCCTTTTATTCATAATATTCCCAACTTGGTTATTGTAACAAACGGTTTAGGTCTCGCTCATGAACTTATAAATAAAACATCTTATTCAAGTAAAATATATCTAGTTGGAGGTGAACTTATTAGAGATGCTGAGAGCATAGTTAAGGAATTCAGTTTACCTTATCTTCATCAATTTAATTTTGATTTATGTCTTTTTTCAACCACAGGATTTGATACGCACGCAATATATGAAGCAAACTACTATCAAGCTAAATTTAAGCGTCATCTTATTCACTTAGCCAAAAAATCGATTTATTTATCTGATCACACAAAATATAGTCACCAACACCCTTTTATTGTTACCTCAATGAATAAAATAGATGTAATAATCTCTGATAAAAAAAATGACGAATTGGAAAAAGCATCTTTATCTTTAGATATTGAATTTCTTTATTAATATTGACTCTTTCTTTTTATACAACCTACATTCCATAGATTTTGAACTTTTAAGCCAAAAAATACCTCCAAAGTAGATTGAGGTTATTAGCCTGTCTACTTTGGAGGTATCCATTCCTTCCAGTGGTATTTTCAGTTTTTTCTTTTCCATCTCTAGTGATGATTGACTAGGTGAAAAGCTTTCCTATCAGGATAATAGTTTATTGGTGGTGAAGGAAATAATGTAGGGCGCCTAATCTGCCAGCTGAATTGCCTAATTTAGCCTGACAAATTTTTTCTGGCATAAAGAAAGGACTTTCTAAATTTTGTTCCAAATATTCTTCGATCAAGGGAATTAAAACTTCTCCTCTTTCCATAATTCCTCCACCTAAGACAATATAGCGTGGATTCAAGAGGTATACAATCGCCAACAAACCATCTGCTAAATTTTTCGTCAGCCATTCAATAGCTTTTTTAGCTAAATGATCTCCTTGATCATAAGCCTTAAAAATATCTCTACCATTAGCTTCTTTTGTCCCACTTATTTTTTTATAGTAACTGCAAAGTGCTGTAGTAGAGGCTATATCTTGAAATCTATGACCATTAACAGGTAAATAGCCTACTTCACCTGCACTAAACTGGTGTCCCATAACCAGTTCACCATTAACTAATATCGCTCCGCCAACACCTGTTCCAATCGTTAAGCACACAAAATTCCCCATTGGTTCATAATTTCCAAAGGCAAACTCCCCACAAGCTGCTGCATTCACATCATTCAAAACCTTGCAAGGTATATCAAATTTCTTTTCAATCGTTTCTGTAAAGTTCGTTTTTGCATATTGTGGGATAGTATAGCCGGAATAAATGACTTTTCCTTTTTCAGAATCAATCACTCCTGCACTGGATATAGCTACACCGTCAAGTTTTCTCCCAGATTGCTTTAAATGTTCCATCTTTTCATCAATCATATGAATGATGCTATCGAGTATCTTATTACTGCCTTTTTTAAGGTCAACCGGTGTCTTATATTCGACTTTCATTCCTTGACTTTGACCTAATTCGTTATAAATATCCGCTTTAATCGTCGTTCCACCTATATCTACCGCTAAAATATGCATTATCTTACCCTCTTCCTTTATGCCTTTCCTTCCCTCAAAATATAAAAGTTTTATTTTTCTAAGGCTTTTAATGTCGAAGTGAATATACGTTCTTTTTCCGATCTGTTCTGATCTAAGAAATAAGCATAGAAAATATCAGTCATAATTAAAATAGGGAATTGTGGGGAAATAATATTTCCTTGACTTAAAGTGGATTTGACCGCAATTAATAAAATTTCATCGCAAAACTCCATAAAACTCAAATCATTGTTAGCTGTTAATAAAAGAGTGCTTGCCTTTTTTAAATGAGCCATTTCCAAAGATTGAATCACTGCCTTTGTTTTTCCCGATACACTAATGCCTATAAGCAAAGTATCCTCATCTAACAAGGCGTTATTCATCCTCATCATGTCAGAATCCGTTATTGCTTCACAAATTAAACCTAAACGCATAAAACGGAATTTCATTTCTTCTGCGACTAAGCCGGAGCTCCCTTTGCCATAAATATAGACACGTTTTGCCTTCACAAATAATTGGATGATCCGATTCATCTGCTCTTCATCAACTAACTGATAAGTTTTATAAAGCAATTCACTATAATCATCCAAAACCCGCTTTGTTAATTCTTGACTCAGCGTATTTTTGTGATGGGTAGATTCTTTATAATCAAAAATAAATTCTCGATATCCTGCATAGCCACATTTTTTGGAAAAACGTGTTAGTGAAGCATTGGATACATGGAGACTATTCGCCACCCGCTCAGCAGAAAAATCTTCCCCTTGGCAACGATCTTTAATGAAAAAATCTGCAATTAATCGTTCTACTGGCGTAAAATTTTCGTACAATGACTCAATCAAAGGAACCAAGGATCCATCTGTCATATTATCCCCCTCAATCCACTTGAAAATTTACTGGGACTAGTACTAGCCCCAGTAGTCCCTACTCATATTTTACTTTAAATACAGCTTTCTTGATAGGATAAGAACGATCCAATTTAATGCCCGTTTTGTGCATGTCTTCTCTATCGAAAACAAGTATCTGACCAGGTTCTATAGCAAGCCTATTTTGAGCTTCACCTTCCCCTTTTTGCCAATCGTCAGCTGCTATATATTCTTTTAGCTCCATGTCCTCTATAAAGGAATGATGGATACCTTCCCGACCCGAAATTGGAACATGTACATCCAAATATTCTTTATGACTTTCCCACATCCTATTTTCTGGATCTGTTGAATCATATGAGAGGACATTATAATAAAATCCATCTTCTATCTCATGAGGTCCAGGCTGATCTTGAGATAAATCATGCTTTCTAATGTAGTCAACCACTCTTTTCACGTCTTCTCTATGGAGGCTTTCTAAATGATTTAAACGATATAATTCCATTATTTTCTCACCAACCAATCTGAATTTGATTTGATTTCTTTAATATCATAAACTGTCGTAAATTTTGGTGCTTCACTTCTTTCATCTTTAAAGAGATGAGAAATTAAATAACCTGAAACTAAAGAGACACACAAGGAAATGATCGTATAAGCCCAAATACTAACTGCTTCTGCTGGCAAACCATATTTAATGTAGACCATCACAATGCTGGAGGTAATCAAAGCTCCATAGGCTCCATATTTATTTGCCTTTTTCGTAAATATTCCCAAGAAGAATATTCCACCCAGTACACCTAAAACTAAACCAACAAAACCATTAAACCATTCATAAGCTGATTTAATATCTGATTTTGCTAAGATAATGGAAGCCACGATTGAGAAAATCCCAACAGCTAATGATAGAAAGCGAGCTATAGATGTCCGTTTTGCATCATCCAAATCCTTAGAAATGAGATCTTGAATATCAAGCGTCCAAGAAGTTGCTACTGAATTCAAACCTGTTGATAAAGTCGATTGACTCGCCGCATAAATAGCAGCCAATAAAAGCCCAGTGATCCCAACAGGTAAACGGTAGGCAATAAAATAGGTAAACACTTGGTCTTGAGCAATACTAGCTCCTGGATCCGTTGGGTTTTGAATTTGGTAAAGCGCATACAATCCTGTCCCAATTAAATAGAATACGGTTGCAATAAAGATGGACAAAGCTCCGTTTGTAAACATCATTTTATTTAACTTCTTGATATCTTGAGTCGTCGTAAAACGTTGCACGATATCTTGACTAGAAATATAGGAAGATAATGTATTTAGTCCACCACCTACTATTAGTAAGAAAACGGATGTCTTTAAAAGATTAGGGTTAAATAGAGGTTCATTTGCAGCTAAAAATTTACCTGTTCCCATATAATGGAAAATTGTTCCGATCCCTCCATCGAGATCATGTACCAAAAAGATTAGCGAAACGCTTACACCAATAAGCAAAACAGTCCCTTGAATAAAGTCTGTCCAAAGTACAGATTTTATTCCTCCTGTATAGGAGTAGATAATGGCAACAACACCCATTAAAACAATCAAGACATTTACATTGATTCCAGTTAAAATTGCTAAGGCAGCAGAAGGTAAGTACATAATGATGGACATACGACCAATTTGATAAATAATGAACAAAGCAGCGCCGATTGCTCGTAAAGATTTGGAATTAAACCGCCTTTCTAGATAGTCATAGGCTGTATCAATATCCATACGTGCATAGATAGGTAAAAAGAATCGAATAGCAATTGGTATAGCAATGATCATACCAAGTTGAGCAAACCACAAAATCCAGCTTCCCTTAAAAGAATTTCCAGCTAAAGACATAAAGGAAATCGGACTCAATAAAGTAGCAAATATAGAAACAGAGGTGACATACCAAGGGATAGATCCATCACCCTTAAAAAAATTCCTTCCCCTTCATATCTTTTTTAGAGAAGAACAAACCTGCAAGAAGTACTGCCAACAAATAAATAATCAATATGGCAAAGTCTATTTTGGTAAAGCCTTGACTACTCATACTATCTCTCCCTTCATGAAAGCTTACCTCTTAGAGGTAAGCTTTAAAGATACGTTCCGCTTCGATCCGTTGAGCTTCCGTCATTGATGCCATTGGTTTTCTACTCAAAAATTCACCATGATCGCATCCTTGAAGTTGTAGGATACGTTTTAAGGTAGGATAAAGGCCATTAGCCAAAACAGCTTCAATAAGATCGTTACTATCATTTTGTAATTGTCTCGCTTTATCTAGATCCGAATGAGCAACTGCCTCTAAAATACCTTTTGCTCGAAGACCATTCACGTTATAAGTAGAACCAATCGCCCCATCCACTTGATAAATAGCTGCTGGGAAAAGCATTTCATCAAAACCAGAATAAATCTTTACATCAGGGAATTTTTTGCGAAGGCGTTCTAATAGGAAGAAATCAGCTGCTGTGAATTTCACCCCGATAATATGCTTCAATTCGAATAATTCCTTAAATTCATTCAATCCCATGCTAATGCCTGTTAAGACTGGAATAGAATAGACAATCAAGTCATTATCAACAGCATCTGTAATATCTTTATAGTATTGTTTCACTTCTTCAAAGCTAAACTTGTAATAGAAAGGTGTTACAGCAGAAATTGCATCATAATCTAAATCTGTTGCATATTGACCTAATTCAATGGCTTCATAAACATTAGGCCCACCAATTTGCGCAATTAATTTCACATCATCTTTAGCTTCATCTTTAACAATATCAAAAATTTCTTTCTTTGTTTCTTTACCTAACATAAAGTTTTCGCCAGTCGATCCCCCGACATAAAGCCCATCGACTTTCATACGATCTATATTATGCCTTACTATTTGACGCAAACCTTTTTCGTTCACTGATCCGTCTTCATTGAATGGTACCAATAATGCTGAAATAATCCCCTTAATATCTTTTCCTGTAGCTTTAGTCATGTTCATAACCTCCTAATTTTGATGAATAGCTTCTACAAATGTTTTAGTAATCAATTGTGGTCTAGTAATAGCTGATCCAACAACAACACTATATACTCCAAGTTCTAAGACACGCTTTACTTTTTCTGGTGTATTAATATTCCCTTCAGCAATAATTGGATGTTTTACTATAGTAAGCGCTTTTTTAATCAATTCAAAATCATTAGCTTCTATCTTTATTCCCTTACTTTGTTTGGTGTAGCCCACTAAAGTTGTCCCAATAAAGTCGAATCCTAATGCATCAGCTTTCTCCATCTCTTCTAGAGTTGAACAATCTGCCATTAATAATTGATCTGGATACTTTTCACGAATTTTTTTGTAAAAGTCTTCTAACAGCTCACCATTTGGTCGAGTAGATTCTGTCGCATCTACAGCAATGATTTCTGGATGAACTTCCATTAATTCATCCACTTCTTTCATCGTTGCCGTGATAAAAGCATCCACACCTTCATAATTACGCTTAATAATTCCAATTAAGGGTAAATCAACAATTTTTTTTATTTCACGAATATCTTCTACTGAATTAGCTCTTAGTCCCTTTGCTCCCCCTTCTCGTGCAGCTACTGCCATTCTTGACATAATGTACGAACTATGCAAAGGCTCATCTGGTAAAGCTTGGCAAGAAACAATTAACTCGCCTTTGATTTGTCCTATCATGCTACCCCTCTTTTCTTCTTTTCTTCACGCTTATAAAATACCTCTATTTGAAAAGGGTTTCAAGCGAATAAACATTTTTGATTTTACTTTCACATTTTTAAGCAATTTAAAGAGATTCCCCAATAGAAGACCGATCATTATCGCCTTTATTTTTTTAATTCAAGTAAATAAGGAAAGTACTTTTAGTTTTCCTTATCATTTAGCTTCCTATTTTTAGTTTGCTTCCTATCCATGCTCTCTATATTTGACTTTTTATTGTCTTCAAGCTCCTGCTTCTACTTCTACTTTCTTTCTAGCTCATAGCAGACCTTTTAATGAAAGAAATAGCCATCAAAAAATAATCCACAAGTCTAAAGCGACGACCAAAAAACTGTGGATAATTTTTTACTCATCCATGAGACCTTATAGACTTATCCGCAAGTGATTCCCACTCTATCCCCACTTCAACAAGTCTGTAATAAATTTCTCCCAATAGCTTGTGGATAATGGGGATAGAGCTATGAAAACAAACCATATCAAGCTTTTTCAGCTTATATTTTAACAAAAAGCCTGTGAGCAAAAAGAGGTTATCCACAAGTACTTATCTTATTATCCACAATCAGTGGAAAACTTTTTCTCACTTGAAAGTAATTCAAATATCCTTATTAACAACTGTGGAAAACTATTCTGAATTTTGCTACAATTGAGTTTGCGCCATTCTATACAAAAGGAGGGACATTATGGATCAAATGGACGAACTTTGGGACCATATAAAATCGACCCTACAAAAACGCCTCACAGAAGTTTCCTACGCCACTTGGATTGGGGATACTAAGCCCCTAAAACTTACTTCCACCAAGTTCTACATCAAAGTTCCAACTCCTGTTCATAAAAATTATTGGAGCAAAACCTTACTCCCTATAGTGGTTGAATCCTGCTATATGGTTCTTCATCGGGATATAGAACCTATCATCGTTGAAAATGACGAGATGCCAGAAGAAGTTAAAAGTAAACCCACTAACACTATCGTTCAACGTAATAATTCTCAATTGAATCCACGCTATACTTTTGAAAATTTCGTCATTGGGAAGGGAAATCAGTTTGCCCACGCTGCCGCCTTGGTCTGTGCCGAAAATGAAGGAAATATTTACAATCCACTCTTCTTTTACGGTGGAGTTGGCTTAGGTAAAACCCATCTTATGCAGGCGATAGGGAACTATATGATCCAACTAAAACCAAACTCTCGTGTCAAATACGTTACCAGTGAAACCTTTACAAATGACTTGGTTCGATCGATTCGTACCAATAGCACTGAAGCTTTTCGTGAAGAATATAGGAATTTGGACCTCTTAATGGTAGACGATGTCCAATTTTTCGCTGACAAAGAATCCACGCAAGAAGAATTCTTCCACACCTTTAATTTTCTATTTAATAATGAGCATCAAATCGTCCTCACCAGTGATCGAATTCCTGAAGAAATCAATAATCTAGAAGAACGTCTTGTTTCTCGATTTAAATCAGGCCTAGCAGTAGATATTACCCCTCCTGATTTTGAAACACGTATCGCCATTCTTTCGAAAAAAGCTGATAATATGGGGCTAGATATATCAGATGATGTCCTCTACTATATCAGTGGACAAATTGATTCCAACGTTCGTGAACTTGAAGGGTCATTGACTCGAATTCAAGCTTATGCCACAACTATTGGCCAAGATATTACCGTTGATTTAGCTGCTGAAGCTTTAAAAACCCTTTTACCAAATCAAAAGCAACGTGAATTGAGTATTTTAGATATACAAGAAACAGTTGCAAAGTTCTATCACGTTAGTGTTCAAGATCTGAAAGGCAAAAAAAGACACAAAACAATCGTTACCCCTCGACAAATCTCTATGTATTTAGCAAGAGAAATGACCAACCAATCTCTACCAAAGATTGGAAACGAATTTGGTGGAAAAGATCACTCAACTGTTTTGTATGCTTATGACAAAATTAAACAAGAGTTGGAAGAAGGTAATCGAGAGCTAGTGGATGACGTTGAACGACTCATCAAACAGCTAAAAGAAAAATAGTTATTAACATGTGGATAAGTTGACGACTTATGCCAAGCTTTATCCAAAAGTTATCCACATGTGAAAACTTGCAAAATCAGCTTATTGGAGTAAATCTTCACATTATTAACAGGTCCTACTACTAGTACTATTTATTTATATCTATTTCTTTACAAAGGAGCCGACCATGGAATTTAAGATTAAAAAATCTGTCCTCACTAAAGTGTTGAATAATGTCCAACGGGGAACAGCCAGTAAAACTACTACCGATATTCTTGAAGGAATCAAGATAGATGTCTATAAAGATCGTCTTATCTTTATTGGAAGTGATTCAAATTTAACCATTCAAGCAAAATTAGAGACAACGAATCTAGAGCATGGCATTACTGTTATAGAAACAGGTTCAATGGTGGTTAAGGGTCGATTCTTTATTGAAATTATCCGTAAATTACCTGGTGAAGAAGTCACTATTCGAACCAAAGACAAAGTACTCGTTCAAATTGTCTCTGAACAAGCAGATTTTACGATAAATGCCTATGATCCTAATAATTACCCTAGTATGGTCGAATTGAATGAAAAATTCAGTTTACAAATTAAGGGTTGCTTGTTAAAAAATATGATTGAACAAACCATTGTTTCTGTTTTCAAAAAAGAATCTCGGCCAATTTTGACTGGTGTGCAATTCTTTTTAGATGATCATCAGTTAAAAACAGTTGCAACTGATTCACATCGTTTAAGTCAACGTATTATTCCTCTTGATCAAGTGAAAGTTGAGGGGGTCGCTCAAGGAGAAAGTATCTCTGTAGTTGTTCCTGCTAAATCTTTACAAGAAGTGACTCGTATTATTGAAGATGAAGAAGATGTTCATTTGGTAGTGGATGAAACAAAAATTCTTTTTCAAATTCAAGATTACGCCATATACTCACGTATACTAGAAGGTATTTATCCAGAAACTAGTCGATTGATTCCGAAAAATTATCAAACCAAAATAACAGTCGCTGCTAAAGATTTGGAAGACGGAGCAGATAGGGTGGCTCTTTTGGCCAATAACGAGGAACAAGAATCTGTTTGCCTAAGCATTTCCTCAGAAAAAGTTCTCTTCCACAGTTCGCAACAGCAAGTGGGTAAAATGGAAGAAATCCTTCAAATTAAAGAATTTAGCGGAGAAGATGTGGCTATTCACTTCAATCCAATCTTCTTAATGGATGCTGTTCGTACTTTTAAAGGGGTAGATATAAGCCTCTATTTCAATGGATCAGATAAACCATTCTTTATGGAAGAAGCTAATCCTTCAAACCCAATTCCTCATAACTTTATTCAATTGATTACGCCAATACGTACACATTCTTAATATATAGTTAGGATAGGACTTTGATAGCTAAATCAAGGTCCTTTTTTTGACTAACAGGGTTAAATTACTGTCAAAGGAGCAGTTGAAAAAAAGATTTTTTATTTTTGAGCCATATAAGCCATTTTCGACTTGAAAAAGCATTTTTATCCAAAATGGGCTATCTCCTCTTAGAAGGCATTCTGAAAAGAAATCAAGAGGGGACTTTTTTGCGGTTTATTCAAAAATTTGCTATAATTAGAGGAGATACGATTGGAAGCAATGGGTCCAGAAAGTCGGTGACATATGCAAAAAAGTCAACTTACAATAACAGGCGAATATATTACTTTAGGACAATTTTTAAAGTTGGCAGAAATTATTTCTTCTGGTGGCATGGCTAGGGCCTATTTAGCAGAATATAGCGTATTTGTTAATGGTGAAGAAGAAAATAGACGAGGACGTAAGATTTATCCAAAAGATCAAGTGGAAGTTCCTGGTGTTGGGCTATATTTCATTAGAGCTGAGGAGGAAACATGCGATTAATTCAGCTGTCATTGAAGGCCTTTAGGAATTATGACCAGCAAGTAATCGAATTTAGTCCAGGTATCAATGTCTTTATTGGAGAAAATGCTCAAGGGAAAACGAATCTTCTTGAAGCTATACATACTTTAGCCTTGACTAAAAGTCATCGAACTTCACATGATCGTGAGTTGATAGAGTTTCAGGCAAAGGAAGCCTATGTGAAAGGGTATGTGGAGACGAAAAATGATCGTCTTCCCCTTTCTTTGTATTTAGGTTCAAAAGGAAAGATAGCCTGCGTTAATCACTTGCAACAAGCCCGTCTGAGTCAGTATATTGGCCATCTGACGGTCATTTTATTTGCACCGGAAGATTTAAGTTTGGTGAAGGGATCTCCTAACCTAAGACGAAATTTTTTGGATAGGGAGATTGGTCAATTGAACCCTCTTTATCTCCACCACTCTGTTCAATATAAGCAATTGTTAAAGCAACGTAACGCTTATCTAAAAGCCTTGCATAGAGGTCAACAAAGAGATCGGATATATCTGCAGGTCTTATCGGATCAACTTTCTGAAAGTGGAGCTTATTTGATAGCTGAACGGCAAAAATTTATAGGACGATTAGAGAAATTGGCTAATCGCTTGCATGGCTTGCTATCAGGGAATAGAGAAGATCTTAGTTTATCTTATGTGCCTTCCTTGTCCATGAAAGATAAAACTGAAGACCTTGGTCAGTTGAGAGAATGTCTCATTCAAACGATGGCAAGTGGAGAAGAAAAGGACATTGAAAGAGAAACCACAACTGTAGGGCCTCATCGAGACGATTTTTCTACCTGCATCAACGGCAAGAATTGCCAACTATATGGTTCACAAGGACAGCAAAGATCGGCTGTCTTAAGTTTAAAATTAGCGGAAATTGAGTTAGCTAAGGCATTAACGGGAGATTATCCTCTCCTCTTACTGGATGATGTATTATCAGAATTGGATGATCGTCGTCAAACTTTTTTATTGAAGACTATTCAAGATAAAGTTCAAACTTTCCTAACAACTACCTCATTGGCAGGGATCAACCAAAAATTGATCCAGCGTCCAACAATTTACCGCATTGAAGAAGGAAAAATAAAAGATGGAGTGTGTCAAATAGATGAGTAATGAAACCAAAAAAGATATAGCAAGCACCTCCTATGATGCTAGTCAAATTCAGGTTCTTGAAGGCTTAGAAGCCGTTCGAAAACGCCCAGGGATGTATATTGGGTCGACAAGTGCCATGGGACTCCATCACTTGGTATGGGAAATTGTGGACAATTCGATAGACGAAGCTTTGGCTGGTTTTGCCACACATATTGAAGTGCTGATCAATCCAGATAATAGCATTACTGTTATCGATGACGGTCGGGGGATACCAGTAGATATTCAAGAAAAAACAGGTAGACCTGCTGTTGAAACCGTCTTTACCATTCTTCATGCGGGTGGGAAATTCGGGGGTGGCGGTTACAAAGTATCTGGTGGCTTACACGGTGTAGGGGCCTCAGTCGTTAATGCCCTCTCTAAAAAACTGCGTGTCCAAGTTTTCAAAAATGGCCATATTTATGAACAGAGTTATAAGCGCGGTGTCGTGGAAGAAGATTTAAAAATTGTTGGTGAGACAGATAAACATGGGACCAGGGTAGATTTTACTCCAGACCCAGAAATCTTTAGAGAATCAACAGTTTATGTCTTTGATACCTTAAATGAACGGATACGTGAGTTGGCTTTCTTGAACAAGGGTCTTCGTTTGAGCTTAACCGATCTTCGGGAAGAAGAGGTAAAAGAAGTTCATTACCATTACGAAGGTGGGATTAAAGAATATGTGAGCTTCTTGAATAAGAAGAAAGAAGTTCTCTTTCCAGATCCTGTTTATTTAGAAGGCGAACAAGATGATATTGTTGTGGAAGTGGCTTTTCAATATACCAATACTTATCAAACAAATTTGATGAGTTTCACTAATAATATCCATACCTACGAAGGTGGAACACACGAATCAGGTGTCAAAACAGCTTTAACACGTGTGATCAATGATTATGCCAAACGTCAAAATATTTTAAAAGAAAATGATGACAATCTCTTTGGGGAAGATGTTAGAGAAGGGCTCACCTTGATTGTTTCTATCAAGCATCCAGATCCTCAGTTCGAAGGGCAAACTAAGACTAAGTTAGGTAATTCTGAAGCGAGAACGATTACTGACCGCTTATTTTCATCTGCCTTAGATCGTTTCTTATCTGAAAATCCAGCTATAGGGAAGAAGATAGTCGATAAGGGTATTTTAGCGGCAAAAGCCAGAATGGCCGCCAAACGTGCTCGTGAAGTGACTCGTAAAAAGTCTGGTTTGGAGATTTCTAACCTGCCTGGTAAATTAGCAGACTGCTCCAGTAATGATCCAGAAATTAACGAATTGTTTATCGTCGAAGGGGATTCAGCTGGTGGTTCTGCTAAATCTGGTCGTAGTCGGCATTTCCAAGCTATTCTGCCTATTCGAGGGAAAATTTTAAATGTCGAAAAAGCTTCTCTTGACCGCATCCTCGCTAATGAGGAAATTCGTTCTCTCTTTACAGCTATGGGGACAGGTTTTGGGAGTGAGTTTGATGTGACTAAGGCTCGTTACCATAAAGTTATTATCATGACCGATGCGGACGTTGATGGAGCCCATATCAGAACCTTATTAATTACTCTATTTTATCGTTTCTTCCGTCCAGTGGTTGAATCAGGTTACCTCTATATTGCTCAACCTCCTTTGTATAAGGTGAAACAAGGGAAACGTGAAGCTTACCTCAATAGCGATGAAGAATTGCAAGAATTATTGAATGAAATACCTGAAATGCCAAAACCTCAAATCCAACGTTACAAAGGTTTAGGGGAAATGGATGCGCACCAATTATGGGAAACGACGATGGATCCTGATAAGCGTTATCTCTTACAGGTAAAAGTAGAAGATGCTAAGTTAGCAGATGAAACGCTTGATATGTTGATGGGGGATCGTGTAGAACCTCGTCGAGAATTTATTGAAACTAATGCGGTCTATGCTGATCGCTTGGATATTTAGGAAGGAGGATTAAGGTGAGCGATTTTAATGACTTTGAAAGTAAGGATAATAGTTTAAAATCCACCGTAGAACTCTCTAAAGAGATGCGGACTTCCTTCTTGCAATATTCCATGAGTGTTATCGTTTCTCGTGCCTTGCCTGATGTTCGAGATGGTTTAAAGCCTGTTCATCGGCGTATTCTTTATGGAATGAACGAATTAGGGGTTACCCCAGACAAACCGCATAAGAAATCTGCCCGTATTGTTGGGGATGTTATGGGGAAATATCACCCACATGGCGATTATGCTATTTATGAATCGATGGTTCGTATGGCTCAAGATTTTTCTTATCGTTACCCTTTGGTAGATGGACATGGGAATTTTGGCTCGATTGACGGAGATGGTGCAGCGGCTATGCGTTACACCGAATCTCGCTTGTCTAAGATTTCTTTGGAAATGCTTAGGGATATTAACAAAGAAACGATCGATTATATGGATAATTATGATGGAACTGAAAAAGAACCATCAGTCCTGCCTGCACGTTTTCCTAATTTATTAGTCAATGGGGCAACAGGGATTGCTGTTGGTATGGCAACCAATATTCCTCCTCATAATCTGGGAGAAGTCATTGATGCTTTAGATTTATTAATGGAAAATCCTAATGCAACAACTGCTGAATTGATGACTGTATTGCCAGGACCAGATTTTCCAACAGGTGGTATAGTTTTAGGAAAATCAGGGATACGTCGTGCTTATGAGACAGGTCGTGGAAAGATCGTTTGTCGGGCAAAATTAGATATTGAAACTTTAGCCAATGGGAAAGAAAGAATTGTCATTACAGAAATCCCTTATATGGTAAATAAGGCAAAATTAGTGTCTCGTATTGCAGAATTACATAGGGAAAAAAGAATTGAAGGCTTAACCTATTTGAATGATGAATCTGACCGAAATGGGATGAGGATTGTTATTGAAGTGAGAAAAGATGTCTCTGCTCACGTTTTGGTCAATAACCTTTACAAGTTGACCCCTCTTCAAACGAATTTTGGCTTTAATATGTTAGCTATTGTTAATGGCGTTCCAAGGACACTCAGTCTAAAAGAAATATTAGTTCATTATCTCAACCATCAAGAAGAAGTGGTTAGACGGCGGGCTATTTTTGATAAAAAGAAAGCGGAAGCTCGTGTTCATATCTTAGAAGGTTTGCAAGTAGCTTTAGATCACATTGATGCGATTGTGGCGATTTTGCGACAATCTAAGACTGGGGAAGAAGCCAAACAAATCTTTATGCAAGATTACGGTTTGAGCGATATACAAGCTCAAGCTATTCTAGACATGCGTATGATTCGCTTAACTGGTTTGGAAAGAGAAAAAATCGATGATGAGCATGCGCAATTGATGGATAAAATTAAGGAATATAACAAGATTTTAGCAAGTGAGCAAGAACGTTTCCGTATTATTCAAGAAGAACTAGCTGAAATTCGTCGAAAATTTGGTGATTCTCGTCGGACAGAACTTTTAGTTGGGGAAGCCTTAACATTTGAAGATGAAGATCTTATCGAAGAAGAATCAGTTGTGGTGACCTTGACGCATAATGGCTATATTAAGCGTCTTCCAGATCAAGAATTTAAGACACAAAATAGAGGTGGACGTGGTGTTCAAGGGATGTCGATGCATGACAATGATTTTATAGAAAACATGTTCGTCTGCTCGAGTCATGATGATATCCTCTTCTTTACGAATAAAGGGAAAGTTTATAAAATTAGAGGTTATGAAATCCCAGAATATAGTCGGACAGCAAAGGGCTTGCCACTGGTTAATTTATTACCAATCGAGGAAAACGAAACAGTTGAAGCTGTCTTGAACATTGATAACCAAATGAATGATGAAGAAGCTTATCTCTTCTTTGTGACCGAGTTAGGAATTGTCAAGCGAACGAAATTATCAGAATTCCAAAATATTCGAACAAATGGTTTGATTGCTATTGGTTTACGTGAAGGGGATGAAGTGATCAAAGTTCGCTTAACTGACGGGAAACAATATGTTATTTTGGGAACTCAAAAAGGACAATCGGTTACCTTTGAAGAAAAGGATGTTCGAGCGATGGGACGGACAGCTAGCGGGGTTAAAGGGATCAGTTTACAAGATGGGGATCAAGTTATTGCCATGGATACCTTTAGCCAAGAATGCGAAATTTTAGCGGTTACCGATAAGGGTTATGGTAAACGGACGCCTTCTTCTGAGTATTCCGTGCATAAACGTGGTGGTAAAGGGATTAAAGCCATTCATCTCACTGAAAGAAACGGACAGTTGGTAGCTCTACGTTGTGTGTATGGTAATGAAGATGCCATGATGATTACAGATAATGGTGTGGTGATACGTTGCAGTATCTCTGGTATTAGTCAAACAGGTCGATCCACTCAAGGTGTGAAGATCATGCGAGTTGATGAAAATTCCAAATTATCTGCTGTGACCTTAGTTGATCCTGAAGAAAATGAAGATCAAAAAGATGATGGCAATATAGTAGATGATAAATTAGACCAGCAAGAAGAGGGGGAAGAAACTTTATCTATGCCAACTTCTGAAGCGGTAAAAGAACATTTACAAGATTTTGCGTCAGAATTAGTGAAAGAAGACAAGTTAGACTCTAGTGATGATTAGATCTTCTTTTTCAGATAGGTCAATAGGAATAAATAAACAGCCCAAAGAATGAATGTCTTTGGGCTTTTAGCCTAGGTATAAAGCGTTTTACTTGCTACACTAATAAATAAGAGATAAAAGTAAAGAGGATACGATTGAGATAGAGATAAGTCAAGTAGAGTATATGGAAAAAGTTATACAAGGAGTGTTTCTCTGATGCTAAGACCGGAAAAAAAGAAAACACTAATATTATGTTGTTTTGTGCTTCTTTTTGTTAGTTTAGTAGCAAGCCTACCTTACTTTTACAAGACATTTGAGAATGGTTTTGTTAACCAAGTATCCTCTAAAAAAAGGGATAATAGACCAATTAAAAAGCTTATTTATAAGGATATGATTCAGTCAAAAGAAGGCGAGAAAGCAAAAAAAATTACCCCAGAAGCTTTGATGCCTAATCGCAATCATAATTATCAAGCACTTTCTTATGCATATAGTGCAAAATGGGTCAATGAAGTTTTGCAGGGGAAGAAACATATAACGGGTAAGAAATTAGTTTTTTTAACATTTGATGATGGACCCAATAATGTGATAACCCCTAAAATATTAGATAAATTAAAAAAAGAAAAAGTTCCTGCCACCTTTTTTACTGTAGGTAAAGAGATAGGGAAGGAAAAGAGAAGCATTTTAAAAAGGGAAATTAAGGAAGGGCATGCAATAGCTCTACATTCATTTACCCATGATTACCATCAACTTTATCCAGAAAGAAAAGGCAATAAAGATGTCATCATTAAGGAAGTTAAAGCTAATCAAGATGCTTTAAAGAAACAACTTGGGGATCATTTTCATAGTAGTGTTTTTCGTTATCCTGGTGGTCATATGTCATGGAAAGATTTAGAGGAAAGTGATCAATTATTAAGTGAAGAAGGGATTCAATGGATTGATTGGAATGCAGCTAACGGAGATGCATTAGATGACAGTCAAGCTCCAAAGACTAAAGATGACATGATCACTTTTCATAAAAAAACGCTCAACTATTTTCCAGATAGAGGCATTCGCGTCATTTTAATGCATGATGCTGTTGGAAAAAAACTCACTTTAGAGGCTTTAGATGCCATAATTAGCTATTATAAACAAGAGGGTTATATATTTGCTGTATTACATTAAAAATTAGCTCAAATTAGCTCTGAGTTAAAAGTTCAAGCGAATATTTAAGGAGAAAATAGACTAAAAATAAAAGTAGCTGGATAATGTTTGTCGGTAAAAGAAAAAAGTAGACAAAAAGAGAAGTCTTTATTGAAAGTTGAGAGGTCTTTTGATAGAATTAATAGGCGTGAGTACTCTAAAAGAGGACTCTCCTTGCTTTCTTTAGAAAGAAAGCCAATAGTCCACAAGGAGGTGCAGAGAATGAGCAAATACGAAATCTTGTACATCATTCGCCCAAATATCGATGAAGCTGCTAAGAAAGAATTGATCGAACGCTTCGATAATATTTTGGTGAAAGATGGCGCTGAAATTGTCGAATCCAAGGATTGGGCAAAACGTCGCTTAGCTTACGAAATCAAGGATTTCCGCGAAGGGATCTACCATTTGATTACTTTAAACGCTAACGATTCTGTTGCTATTGATGAATTTGATCGTTTGGCTAAAATTTCTAGCGATATTTTACGTCATATGATCGTTAAATTGCCAGAATAATGAATGGAATTGCGCTGGCTTTTAAAGAGGTGAGTTAAATGATAAATAATGTTGTGCTTGTCGGACGGTTAACGCGAGAAGTTGATTTACGCTTTACCGGAAATTCTACAGCTGTTGGGACATTTTCTCTAGCTGTTGATCGCTCGTTTCAAAATCGAAATGGTGAAAGAGAGACAGACTTTATCAACTGTGTCATTTGGCGAAAATCTGCAGAAAATTTTGCAAACTTTACGCGCAAAGGATCACTTGTAGGGATCGAAGGACGTCTTCAAACGCGTAATTACGAAAATCAACAAGGCCAGAGAGTATATGTAACGGAAGTTATAGTGGATCGATTCTCCTTATTAGAACCTAGGTCAGTCACTGAACAACGTCCTGTAGGTGATTCACGTCAATCTTCCGGTCAATATAAAAACAATTACCAATCATCAATGGGTGGGAATAATAACGGATATCAGGGCACTAATCATGCGCCAATCGATCGACAACCGAGCGAACCAAGCTTTAGCGATCCATTTGCAGATGATGGTATGATTGATATTTCTAATGATGATCTCCCATTCTAAATAACTTGAGAGCTAATCATTTCAGCTAAGGAGGGATTTCAATGGCTGGACAACGTCGAGGCGGACGTAGACGCCGTAAGGTTTGCTACTTCACCGCTAACCATATTGACTACATTGATTATAAAGATGTAGAATTATTGAAACGTTTTATTTCCGAAAAAGGTAAAATTTTGCCACGTCGTGTAACAGGGACTTCAGCAAAATACCAACGTCCACTTACAATCGCTATTAAACGCGCTCGTGTAATGGGCTTACTACCATTCACAAATAACGACTAATATACTTTATAGTATAAAGTAAAGTCTTTCCATATTTTTGGAAAGACTTTTTTTTAACTTTTTTATTGTGGATAAACTGTGTGTATAATGAGTACCTTATTGGTTAATGCAACTTATTCACAAGAAACACGCTTGGTAAAAAGTTGTGGATAAAATTTGGGATAAGAAATACTGTAGAAAGAAAAAAATAGAAAAAAAGACGATAGTATCAAGCAATTTAACAAGTTAATGTTCTTGAAAATTCTGTGGATAATTGTGTGAAAAGGAGGAGTAGATTGACAAAAATCCCAGAGTATCATTCCTTATACAAAGTAAAAGTAAAATTGTGGATAAGTAATGTTTGAAAACTTATCCACAGATTTAAAAGAGGAATTCTTTGTGGTGAGTAAGGAATTATTCCATTTTAAAACTTTTCATCTACTTGTATTTTTGTGTTGAGGAGGAGGTCTTTTAGTTATGTTTAAACTTTATACTGTTCATGTTTTTGCTTACGAAGGAATAAGTTGAAACGACTTGTATTTTTTTTGCTAGATTTAACAAGTGTATATACACACTTCCGATAAGTAAAAAAAGATGAGATAGCTTTTTATCTAAGAGAGTTTAACTAGGCAAAAACTTACTTTGAATGGAATAGTCTTCATTTGTAGCATAAGAGTCTTGGCTGGAGCTGGAATTGAGAGGAAGCTTTTTTTGATATAAAGGTAAAAAAGTTAGAATTAGAAAGAGTAGGAAAATTTTCTATTAATGGAACTTTGTTAAAAGTCCAAAGAACTTTAGTCAACCTTATGTATAAGTAGAAGTAAGAATTGATGTGACCTTAACAAAATTTTTGAGGATGTAAAAAAATATGTACGGATATTAATCACAAAATGTAGGAGTTAGTGCCTGTCAAGAAGTAACTATATGAAAAAAACGTGGGATAAAACAATGTCTATTCGTGGGGCGAGGGCTGTGCGTGGGAGTTTCATTTGATATGAGAGATGATTTAGAAATAAATTTACTGATGTGAAGTTGAACTAGCAATAATTCAAGCAATTCTTCTTGAAATTTAAGTTTATAAGCTTAGTCATACTAAAACGAATAGGGGTGGGATAGAAAATTAGTAATTATTTATTCGACGTGAGTGTAGCTAGGGATAAGTAATAGGCATTGAGGAGAATGATTTTTATAAAATCAATATTAAATGTTTCACGTGAAACAGTTGTTTTATTATTTACAGGTTAGTGGTTAAAGAGGAAAGTCTCAAAATTCTAACTCCTGCGTCCCCAAAAAAGCTCCATTAATAAAAAAATTGCACTCTTGCTATGGTGGATATTAAGTATTCTGATTGGACGGGCTTATCTGATGGACTGTAGTTGTTAGAGATTATAGATAATTCGTAAATTGTCATGTGATCTAAAAGAGGGAAGAAATATTGGCAAAATTCTTCACTTAAAACTGTTTTCCCAAGGGGATGGGTCAAGTAGCTAGAGAAATAGGGTTGAGCTGATTCTTTTTTTAGAGAGGTCATATTATATTGACCCTTGGGTTAAATCAAAGAAAAGACTATCAGAATTTTCTCTCTAAGGATAAAAGGTTAATCTACTCAAAAAAATAAGAGGGTAGACTTGCTGATCCAGAGTATACTTAAAAATTCCTACAAAACAAATTTTAAAGAGAAAAGTATGACAAAAACAGATATTTAAGTATAAGGATGAGGGTCTAAAAAATTGGATTATTTATTATGTAGCAAAATCTAAATAAGAAAAAATGACCAGCAGACTGTTTCACGTGAAACACTCTACTGGTTAAAATTTTATCTTTCTTAGAGTTTCTTCCAGTCTTTTCGCTATAGTTTTTCAAACTTTTAACTATTGATGTAAATTTAAAGTTAAGGGGGGATAATATAGAGAAAAGAATTTAAAGAATAATAATATTTTTATGACTAATCTCGCCTATCTGAACTTTACCGCTCTTTAATACATATAGGCAAAGGACAGGACCTTTAAAAGTAGTAAGATAGTGACTGATTAAAACTTTACCCCTTTTGAATACGTAGAAAAGAAAAAAGGGAAAGGTAAATTTATTTCTCTTAAAATTTACTCTTTATCTTTAACTAAAGATAAATCCCCCCTCTCCTGGACATAGTAAATAATTATGTCCACCTGTTAAAGAAATAAATAGAGAACTGGTGAATTTTATGAGCAATATCAGTAAAAATGTTAGTGCTAAAAATACATTTTGTAAACTGTCTCTTTTAAGACTTGAATATTAGTAAGCGCAGTATAATTAAATCGTTAATTCTAAATATGAGTTTCTTCCCTTTCCCAGCTATGATAGAAACTTAGAGTAGAAGATTTATGATTAACAAAAAAGGAAGGAAAATAAATTGTTTCACGTGAAACATCGGAATTAAAGAGGAATGTAGGAATTGTTTCACGTGGAACATCGGGAATTAAAGAGGGGTGTAAGAATTGTTTCACGTGAAACATTTGAAAAAAGTAGGCGTCCGTTTCATTTTAGATAAAAAGAAAAAAGTGTCTCAATACAATTATAAAGAAAAAATTTACCTAGAGAATTTACTAAACTTTTCAAAGTTAATAGATAAATTTTTTGGGAGGGAGAGTAAAACTCATTAATTTTTTCGCTAGGTATTAAGAAAACTTTATTGATAATGTAGTTAAAAAAAAATATACAAAATAATTAAAAAGTAACTCTTATAGAGGAAAGTTCGTATAGATATAAATATACTTAAAAAAAGCGAACGTGTGTTCTATATGTATCCAAAAAAAGCCAATAATGGTATAATAGTAGATACTTATAGGCTTAATTACTTTTCCAATACTATGAGGAGTGAATCTTATGAAGGCTTGGAAAATAGATCATCTCCCAGAGTTTATACGGGCAAATAGAGTTAAAATTCCTATTCTAATCATTTTGACCTTACTATTCATCATTTTGGTTATTTCTTTTTTTCATGATTGGAAGTTTGGCTTAACTATTCTATTCCTATTCTCTATTGTCGTGGGGGTTCTCGTATTTCTCTCGGAATATTTGATTGACCAAACCAATAACTATATAACAGACCTATCTTATCGTATTAAGCAAGGTGAACAAGAGGCATTAATACGTATGCCTATTGGTATTATCCTTTACAACAAAAATGGGGAAATTCAGTGGGCTAATCCATATTTCAAAAAAATCTTTAATAAGAAAGATATTTTAGGCAGACCAGTATCAGAAATTAGTCAAAAGTTAGCAGATGTGATTGAAGAAAGTGAAGATGAAGAACTAGTATCCCTAGAAACTAATCATCGCTATATTGATGTGTCAGTTCAAAAGGATATTCGGGCAGTTTTTTTAATGGATACGACACGTTATTCAAAAATAGCTGTAAAATATAAAGATTCACGGATTGTATTTGGTCACATTTTCTTAGATAACTATGATGAAATATCCCAATCATTGAGTGATAGGCGCAAGTCGAACTTGAATAATTTTGTGACCAATCAGTTGAGTAATTGGGCAAATCACCACAACATCTATTTAAAAAGGGTAGATGATGATCGTTTTATAGCGGTTCTTACAAGGCAACGTTTATCTATTTTGGAAAATGAAAAATTTGAAGTCATAGATACAGTTCGTGAAACAACGGCTCGGCAAAATTATCCACTAACATTGAGCATGGGTTTTTCTTATGCTGATGAAAATGAAGATATGGATAACTTTCATGATATAGCACAAGTGGCTCAGTCTAATCTAGATCTTGCTTTGGGGCGTGGAGGAGACCAAGTAGTAGTCAGATCCAAGGAGGAGAAATCCCGTTTCTATGGTGGAAAAACGAATCCAATGGAAAAAAGAACTCGTGTACGTTCCAGAATGGTAGCTCAAGCCTTGCGTGAGCTCATGAAGGATTCGGACCAAGTTATTGTCATGGGACATCAATATCCTGACATGGATGCTTTGGGATCTGCTTTAGGGATTAGGCGGATCGCACAGATGAATAATACAAGAGCCTATATCGCTATTAATCATGATGAGTTAAATAATGATGTCCGCAAGTTAATGAGTGAAATTGTTAAAGATAGTGATATTGCACCATATATTGTGGAATCGAGCGAGTTATTGGATAAAATAACGCCAAAAACTTTAGTTGTTTTGGTGGATGTGCATCGTCCGTCTATTGTATGTAACCAAGAGATATTAGAGGCATGTCGTCAAGTTGTTGTGATTGATCACCATAGAAGAGGGCAAGAATTTCCAGAAAATCCAGTTTTGGTATATCTGGAGCCATATGCCTCATCTGCAGGGGAATTAGTGACGGAATTGTTTGAATATCAATCAAACGAAGCGGATCCAATTTCGAAAATAGAAGCAACAGCGATACTTGGAGGAATTATCGTCGATACTCGCAATTTCTCGCTTAGAACGGGATCTAGAACTTTTGATGCCGCAAGTTATTTGAAGAGTTGTGGAGCAGATACCGTTATGATTCAGCGATTATTAAAGGAAGATATTAATACATATCTTTTACGTAGCGAGTTGATTGAACGGGTAGAAGTTCTAGACGGGCGAATAGGTATTGCAGCAGGGTCAGAAGAACGTCTTTATAATCCAGTTGTCGCCGCTCAGACAGCAGACACCTTATTATCTATGGAAGATATTGAAGCTTCCTTTGTGATTACGAAGAGGGAAGACGGTCGAATTGGGATTAGTGCTAGGAGTTTAGGTACTCTCAATGTTCAAACGATAATGGAATTGATGGGTGGTGGTGGACATTTATCCAATGCCGCAACTCAAATTAAAGATAAATCCGTCGAAGAAGTTAAGAAAGAATTGATGGATATTTTGAAGAAAAAAGTAGAAGAAGATGAGGAGGACTAAGAGATGAAAGTTATTTTCTTACAAGATGTTAAAGGTCAAGGTAAAAAAGGTCAGGTAAAAGAAGTAAAAGATGGCTATGCCCAAAACTTCTTAATCAAACAAGGTAAGGCTAAAGAAGCCACTAAAGCTTCCTTAGCTAAACTAAGAGGGCAAGAAAAAGCGAGAGAAAAAGAAGAAGCAGAACATTTAGAAGATTGTCGCCAATTGAAAGCACAATTAGAAAAAGAAGGGACAGTAGCTGAAATAAAAACAAAAGCTGGTGAGGAAGGAAGAGTTTTTGGCTCAGTACCTTCTAAACAAATTGCAGAAGCCTTTAAAAAACAATACGGTTTAGATATCGATAAAAGAAAGATACAATTGGATGAACCGATCAAAAGCTTAGGTTACCGTCAAGTGGAAGTTAAATTACATCCAGAAGTAACGGCAACAGTAACGGTTCATATTGTCGCAGAATAGCAAAGGAGGATAAGCTTGGAGGATATTTTTCAAGGGCAAGTTCCACCCCAAAATATTGAAGCTGAACAGTCAGTTTTAGGGTCTATATTTTTAGATCCAGATCGAGTGGTTGGTGTGTTGGAATATTTGACGGTAGATGATTTTTACCGAAAAGCCCACCAACAAATTTTCCAAGCCATGCTAGATTTAAACGATCGTGATGAAGCTATTGACTTGGTGACGATCAGTAATCTTTTAGAAGAAAAAGGTCAATTGGAAAATGTAGGGGGACTGACCTATTTAGCTGAATTAGCGTCTAGTGTACCTACTGCGGCCAATATTGACTATTATGCTCAAATTGTTAATGATAAGAGCTTACTTAGACGCTTGATTCAAACCGCTACGACTATTGCGAAGACAGGTTATGAAGACCAAGGTAATGTAGCAGCTGTTTTGGATCAGGCGGAACAAGGTATCTTAGAAGTTTCTGAAAGAACAAATCGATCAGGTTTTAAAAGAATTCGAGATGTTATTGATCAGTCGATTGAAACGATAGAAAATTTAGCTAAAAATGACTCTTCAGTAACAGGCATCCCAACTGGCTATGAGGATTTAGACCGAATGACTGCAGGTTTGCAAGATGATAACTTAATTATTATCGCCGCTCGTCCAGCTGTAGGGAAAACAGCCTTTGCTTTGAATATAGCCCAAAATGTAGGAACAAGAGCTAATGAGGTTGTCGCTATTTTTAGTTTAGAAATGGGAGCTGAGTCTCTAGTTAATCGGATGTTGTGTTCAGAAGGCAATATCGATGCCTCCAATTTGCGAACAGGAAACCTCTCTGAGGAAGAATGGGATAGTTTGATCATGGCTATGGGAACCCTTGGGCAATCCAAAATATTCATCGATGACACGCCTGGTATTCGGGTAGCAGAAATAAGAGCTAAGTGTCGTCGTTTGAAACAAGAACAAGGGGATTTAGGCTTAGTGGTGATCGACTATTTACAGCTAATCGAAGGTTCAAGAAAAGAAAATCGGCAACAAGAAGTTTCTGAAATATCTCGACAATTAAAGAAGTTAGCTAAGGAATTATCTGTTCCCGTTATTGCTTTGTCACAACTTTCTCGGGGGGTAGAACAGCGTCAAGATAAACGGCCTGTTTTATCTGATATTCGAGAATCTGGGTCTATTGAACAAGATGCGGATATAGTAGCCTTTCTATACCGTGAAGATTATTATCGGTCTGAAGATGGGGAAGAACAAGAAGATAACAATATCATAGAAGTAATTATTGAAAAAAACCGGGCTGGTGCGAGAGGGACAGTTCAGTTAATTTTTATGAAAGAATACAATAAATTTACGTCTCTAGCTAATCCAGGACTAACGGAAGCAATGGCTCCACCAATGTAAAGCTGTCAAAGTTTTTAGGGATCAGAAAAAAATGATATGTAGTGTATTATAACAAGAAAGTGGGATTCCAGAGAAATGGGATCCCCTTATTTTTGTGGAGAGAAAAAGTGAAAATTTGAGATCTGAGCTAGAAGAAAGATAGTCTGTTTTTTCTTGCAGGTATCATTAATTATTGATACACTGATAATGTTGGTTTTCAACGGAATAAATTAAGAATTAAGAGGTGTCGACATGTCTTCAATTGTCGTGGTTGGAACGCAATGGGGCGATGAAGGGAAAGGGAAAATCACCGACTTCTTTAGTCAACAAGCTGATGTGATTGCTCGTTATGCTGGTGGCGATAACGCAGGACACACAATTGTTTTCGGTGGGACTACCTACAAATTGCATTTGATTCCTTCTGGGATTTTTTCAAGTGACAAGCTTAGCGTTATTGGAAATGGGGTAGTGGCAAACCCTAAATCTTTGGTTGAAGAATTAAATGGATTGATTGAACAAGGTGTAGATGTATCTGGTCTTCGTATTTCAGATCGAGCACATGTCATTTTGCCTTATCATATTCTTCTCGACAAGTTACAAGAAGAAGCGAAGGGCGATCAAAAAATTGGAACGACCTGTAAGGGGATCGGGCCTGCCTATACGGATAAAGCTGCTCGTGTTGGGATTCGTATGGTCGATTTATTGGAAAAGGAAACTTTCCATGATTTATTGAAACGCAATCTAGATGAAAAGAATGCTATTTTTACCAAAATTTATGGGCATGAAGCTCTCGACTTTGATGAAATCTTTGAAAGTTATTATGCATACGGTCAAGAGTTGAAGAAATATGTTGTAGATGCTTCTGTTCTATTGAATGATGCATTAGATGAAGGTAAAAAAGTCTTATTTGAAGGTGCTCAAGGGGTTATGTTGGATATCGATCAAGGGACATATCCATTTGTCACCTCATCGAACCCATTAGCCGGTGGGGTAACAATTGGGACTGGTATTGGCCCAACCCGTGTTTCCGCTGCTATTGGTGTTTGCAAGGCCTATACCTCACGTGTAGGGGATGGACCTTTCCCAACTGAATTGTTTGATGAAAAAGGCCATCATATTCGTGAAGTAGGTCATGAATATGGGACGACTACAGGACGTCCTCGTCGTGTAGGTTGGTTTGACTCTGTGGTTATGCGGCATACTAAGCGCGTGTCAGGTATCACTCATCTATCTTTAAACTGTATTGATGTTTTAACAGGTTTAGATAAAGTGAAGATCTGTGTGGCTTATGAAAAAGCTGACGGCAGTCGGATTGAAAGTTATCCAGCCAGCTTGAAAGAATTAGCTGGTTGCACACCAATCTATGAGGAATTAGACGGTTGGACAGAAGATATCACGTCTTGTCGTTCTCTAGAAGAATTACCTCAAGCAGCCCAACATTATGTGAAACGCATAGAAGAATTAGTTGGAGCAAAGATTGCTACTCTATCTGTGGGGCCAGATCGTGATCAAACTAATATCTTAATTAACGTTTGGGAAGAATTTTAAAGATAAAGAGGCATAATGCCATAGAAAAAGCTAGTCTTTTAGGTGCCATTAGGGAGTCTTTAAGGCTAGCTTTTCCTTATATTGGCTATATACTTCTTCCTGACTTTGACACCAAAAAAACAAAAAATCGGGTAAAGCTGTCTTGACTTTGACAGTTAAAAAATAAAAAAGCGAGTATAGATGTTGATTTAACAACGTTTATACTCGCTTTGCTTTTTTTGATCTGTATATACTAGAGTTTCACTCGTGTAGTTCTTCCACCAAATGCTAAGGGCTTTATTCGATATAAGCAAAATATAGCTCAAAAAGTTTGAGGCAGAGTTTGTATTTATTGGTATTTTTCAGGCGCATCTGGTATGTCGTCTGGTTCCACATGAATATCAACGAAGGAAATATGGTGCTTTTCAGCTAACATCTTTTCAATTTCTTCCGTAATATGGTGGCTATCTCTCACGTTTAATTCAGGATCAACAGAAATGGTAACGTCCATATAAATTTTTGACCCATAGACTCTGGCTTTTATTGAATCGACATGAGAAACCGCTGGATGGGAAAAGACAGTTGCTTCATAACTTTCAAGTTTATCGACTTTAAAACCATCTGTTAGATCAAAAACAGCTTCTTTAAAAATTTCGATAGCTGTTTTAAGGATGATAATAGAGACAAGAAGAGCCATGACTGGATCGAGCCAAAGGAAACCATACCTTGCTCCAATAAGGGATAGGGCTGTAGCCAAACTGATAAGAGCATCGGATAGGTTATCTTTAGCTGCTGCTTTTAGCCCTTTGGAATTCGTTTGTCTGGCCAGTCTCATGTTATAAAGATAAATAGAGAAAATGACAATAGCAGACAAAAAGGCGACGAGTATGGTTAGAGGGTGTGAATCTAGAGTGGATGATGGTCCATACGTAAAGCTGGTCATGGCATTGGATAAGACGCTAAAACCGATAAAAAGCATGAAGATAGAGGTAATAAGGCTAGCGATAGGTTCATATTTATAGTGGCCATAAGCATGGTCGGAATCAACGGGTTTCCTGGCGAGTTTAAGACCTGCCATAATAGTTATTGAAGAGAGTGTATCCGAGCAATTATTGAAACCGTCCGCCTGAAGAGCATGTGAATGAAAAATAAAGCCGACAAGTATTTTGGCCACCGCCATGATCATATAGACCAGTAGACTAAGTTTAGCCCCTTTTTCAGCATTTTTAATGGCTAAGTCACTATCTGACGTTAGAAAATCTGACATATGAACTCCTTTACTTTGCCTGATGTGATAAAAAGTAACACGAAATAAGTAAATACTCTTGACAGATGAAAAAAGTTAAGAGTAAAATAGACTCCGTTAGCAAATAGATTCATTATAAAGGAGAGGAAAAGGAATGGCAAGCAAGGCACTGCGTAAGTCAAGATCAGTTTTCCCTATTGGGACGGTCATTCGTTTAACCGATTTGACAGCTCGTCAAATTCGTTATTATGAAGAAAAAGGGCTTATTTCACCAAAGCGCACTGACGGGAATCGTCGCCTTTACTCACTGGATGATGTGGATCTTTTGTTAGACATTAAGGATATGTTGGAAGATGGTCTGTCTATTGAGGCTATCCATCAACAATTCCAAGGTCAAGAGGGAAATAATATCGTCGGAAGCCTAACGGATGAAGACGTTCGTCAATTGTTTCATCAAGAATTTTTAACCCTGAGTCGCCTAGATTCGACGCAGAGGTAAATGAATTAAAAGGAAGGTGTAAAAATGCCACGCTACACAGCAGATGAAATCCGGAAGAATGCCCAAGAAGAAAATGTTCACTATCTACGTCTAATGTTCACAGATATTTTGGGAACAATCAAGAATGTTGAAGTGCCAATTCGTCAATTAGATAAAGTTTTAGACAACAAGATGATGTTCGATGGATCTTCTATTGAAGGATTTGTTCGGATTGAAGAAAGTGATATGTATCTCTACCCAGATTTGGATACTTGGTTGATCTTCCCATGGTTAAGCCGTGAAGATGGGAAAATCGCGCGATTAATCTGCGATGTGCGTACAGTTGATGGTAAACCTTTCCCAGGAGACCCACGTTCTAATTTAAAACGTTTATTAGCTGAAATGAAAGAATTAGGCTATGATTCCTTTAACTTGGGACCAGAACCTGAATTCTTCCTCTTCAAATTGGATGAAAAAGGACAACCAACACAAGGTTTGAATGATAATGGAGGTTATTTCGACTTGGCACCTACTGACTTAGGTGAAAACTGTCGTCGAGATATTACACTTGAATTGGAACGTCTAGGCTTTAATGTCGAAGCATCTCACCATGAAGTAGCTCCAGGACAACACGAAATTGACTGGGAATACGCTGATGTCGTGACAGCTTGTGACTATATTCAAACTTTCAAGTTAGTTGTAAGGACTATTGCTCGTAAACACGGCTTGCATGCCACTTTTATGGCTAAACCTCGTCAAGGTATTTCTGGATCTGGTATGCACTGTAATGTTTCCTTATTCAAAGATGGGGAAAATATGTTTTATGATCCAAGTGCAGAAAATGGTCTCAGCCAAACTTGCTTGCATTTCTTAGCAGGTGTTTTAAAACACGCTCCAGCCATGACAGCTATTTGCAATCCAACGATTAATTCCTATAAGCGCTTGGTACCAGGTTTTGAAGCGCCAGTCTATATTGCCTGGAGTAGCCAAAACCGGTCACCATTGATTCGTATTCCTGCTTCTCGTGGCAAATCTACCCGTATCGAAGTTCGGAGTGTTGATCCAACGGCTAACCCATATTTAGCCTTAGCAACTATTCTTAAGGCTGGTTTAGAAGGGGTTAAGGAAGAAATAGAAGTTCCAAAATCTATTGATCGCAATATCTACAAGATGACAGCTAAAGAACGTCTGGAAGCTGGTATCCATGATTTGCCAGAAAGCTTACGTGAAGCTATTCAAAAGCTTAAAGAAGATGAAGTCATTCAAGATGCATTGGGAACACATATTTTCCAAAACTTTGTAGAAGCTAAAACAGTTGAATGGTCAGCTTACCGTCAACAAGTAACAGAGTGGGAGCGAGAGACTTATTTCAATTATTAAGTCTTTTACAAAAGATCGCTAGTAGAATAAAATGGTGGAATGAGCTCTCTTGTAGGGCTCATTTTTTGTCTAGTAGGAAAGTAAATAATAGCTTTTTAGATAGACTTTGTTAGCTAAATCCCCCCAAATTTGTCCACTGAGCGTTGGATAAATTTGGGGGGTTTAGCTTGATGTGAACTGCTCCCTTTAAGTTAAATGCTAGGCACTCACTTAGAAGGGCAGTTACTATTCAAAACTGCGATTGCTTAGTTGAGTAGTTATTTCCAATTTCCTTTATAGAAAAAGTCTATCTTTTTACTGTCTAAAGGAAAGGATTATAGAAGCGTGTTTTATTGGTTAAGGTAATGGCAATAGCTAAGATGAATAGAAGACAGGCGGTGACTAGTGTCAGATAGTCGGCTTTCTTTAAAGGGCTTTGGCTATACCATGTGCGTTTATTTTTCTTACCAAAAGCACGTAATTCCATAGCATTAGCGATAATCTCAATCCTATCCAAACTAGTCAAGATTAAAGGGATTAAAATCATGGCATAGTTTTTAAGACGTTGAGACAGCCTAGCATTTTTCGATAGATCTACCCCTCGCATTTGTTGAGATTTGGAAATAGCAAAGAAATCTCGTTGGATATCTGGAATGTAGCGAAGAGCAAGAGAAACGGCATAAGAGACCCGATAGCTGACACCTATTTTGTTTAAGGAAGCAGCAAATTCTGTAGGGTGAGTCGTGGTAATAAAGAGGAGGGCAGTAGGGGTGACGACGAGGTATTTCAGTAAGACATTAAAAAGGTAGAAAACTTGTTCAGCTGTGATGTTGTAGTGACCGATTCCTTTTAGCAGAACGTGAGAAGTCCCATAAATTTTTACGCCTTCTTGTGGTGAGAAGAGATAGATAGTGATGGTATTTAAAGCCAAGAAGAGCAGGATGAGGCAAAAAACGAATTGTATTTCTTTGAATTTAACATGAGAAAGTTTAAAGATGATCAGACTCATGATTAACATAAAAAGAAGCACCCTGGTATCGTAACTCACCATAGCAGCGGTTGAAAAAAGTAGAAAGAAGACTAATTTAGTGAGCCCACTCAAGCGATGAACAAAAGAAGGACGGTTAATATAAGCTAAAAGTTCACGCGCCATAAGGATTGACCTCCTCACTGTGAATAAAGCAGGCTACGAATTTTTCTCGATCAGAGAGCCCTACTTGATCAGCTAATTGGTAAAGAGAAGTTGGGAGGAGATGAGCCTTTTTTGTCAGCGCTTGATTGCCTAAGATAGTGACAACAGCATCATCTGCTAGGACTTTACCATCTGTTAGGACGATTGCTCGATTGGTATATTCCATCATCAAGTGCATATCGTGAGTGATCATCAAGATGGTCATACCTTTTTGATTGAGTTCTTTTAGGAAGGACATGAATTCTGTGTAATGGTGTAGGTCTTGTCCAGCAGTAGGTTCATCCAATATCAAGATATCCGGTTTTAGGACTAATATGGCTGCTATAGTGACCCTTTTCTTTTGCCCAAAACTTAAGGCGGATATAGGCCAATGACGAAAAGAATAGAGCCCACAAATTTTGAGAGTAGCTTCTACTCTTTCTTTGACTTCTTCCTCACTCAATCCTCGAAGTCTTAAACCTAAAGCTACTTCGTCGAAGATAAGAGCTTTGGAAATCATTTGATTAGGGTTTTGCATCACAAAACCAATAGCTTGAGCACGTTGTGTAATAGAGTCCTGAGAAATATCTCTCCCTCTCAAAAGAATTTGCCCACTGTCTTGTCTTTCTAGTCCGGTGATGACTTTTGATAGGGTAGATTTACCAGCTCCATTTTTCCCTACGATACTAACCATTTCTCCTTCAGATAGGGTAAAGTTAATCGATTTGAGGAAGGGTTGATTATCTTGATAGGAAAAATTAATATTTTTCAGTTCGAGAAGTTTCTGCCCCTTAAAATGGGAGTGAAAGTCATGATGAGCATTAAACCATTGGCGAACTTTCTTTTTATCCTCTTCCGGAAGAGAGAGGGTATCAATGGAACTAGGATGTAATTCTGGCCTAATATTTATACCAGCAGATTTTAAAGCCGTGATATAGAGGGGTTCTCGTAGTTGATATTGTTTGAGTAAGTCGCTAGCTAATAATTCGTTAGAAGAAAGGTCGGCGACAATCTTTCCATCATTCATAAGAATAATGCGATCGACTGGTCGGTGGAGGACATCTTCTATTCGATGTTCTACAATGATGACTGTTTTCTTACTTTCTCTATGTATCCGATCAATCCATTCAATGGCCATCTTACCTGTATAGGGATCGAGATTAGCGAGAGGTTCATCGAATAAAAGGGTGGAGACATGGTCCACCAAGATGCCTCCTAGTGCGGTACGTTGTTTTTGACCGCCAGATAATTCGTGGATAGAGGCGGATAGCTTTTGGGACATATCTACCGCATGTGCAACCTCTTCGACCATTTGATGCATACGACTTTGTTCTACTGCATCATTTTCAAGGGCAAAAGCTATGTCTTCTCCAACGGTTAAGCCTACGAATTGACTATCAGGATCTTGTAGGACAGTTCCAATGTGTGTGGAACGCTCAAAAAGGTTAATATTTTTGGCATCTATCCCCTGAAGTGTGAGAAATCCAGTCATTTCACCAGAGTAAGAAAAAGGGACAAGGCCATTTAAGCAATGGACGAGGGTGCTTTTTCCGGATCCGGATGGTCCTGCGATCAAAATCTTCTCGCCAGCATAGATATCTAAATTGATATGTTTGAGGGTTGGCTCTTGTTGGCTAGTGTATTTGAATGAAAAATCTTTAAAGGATATAATCGGGGTCGCCACAGTTTCCTCCTTACTTAGCCCAATAAGGCCAAATGTCAATAGATACGTATGGGGTTATTCTTTTGTTAGACTATTGGCCTTTGTTTGTGTTTTAGCGTAAGCTGCTAAAATAGCTGTGCCAATGACTGCGACAGTGATTATGTTGGCTAGGCCAGCGACAAAACCTTGAGTGAAAACTTTTTTGGCTGGTTCAGCATAGATGAGAATATCTAAGATAGGGGCAACTAAGCCAAACCCAATAGCTTGAGTGAGTATTTGAGCCAAGTTAAATTGTAAGATTTGTTTTTTACTTAAAGATCCAGAAAGAGAGCCTATATTTTTAGTCAGAAGGCCTATACCTAAACCAACTACACCTGATACGACAACCCAGCTCCACCAAACAGAACCATAGCTAGTAAAGTCTGTTAAGGCATGTCCGATGAAGCCTATTAACATACCAGCAGTTGGGCCAAATAAGCTAGCCATAACTGCTAAGAAAGGGTAGGACGTTTTAATGGAAGTATTTGGAATAGGGGTAGGAATATCAGCAAAACGAGATAAAATGACAAAAACGGCAGCTCCTATCCCAATAGCAACAATGGTACGAATAGATAATTGATTTTTTTTCATCTTAATTCTCCTTTATTTTTTTTAAGCGAATTTGCCAAGTCGCTCCACCAGAGATATGGTAGGCATGAGCGAAGGATCCTTGATTCATGGCAACCCCTAATTTATCTAGTGAATTGATGAATAAGAGGGCGTCACCACAAGCTGTTTCAGCAAAAGAATGTCTGAGGGTAAGCATATTTTGATAGACCACAGAGCGGTTTGAGGCGATAGTGACCAATACTTTATCTCCGTAAGTAAAGCCTAGATCAAAAAGCATGCTGCGATCTAGATTAGTCCATAAATTTCCAAAACGGACGTCTAAAATATCAATAGAGCCTATTATTTCACCATTATCGGCTACTTCTGCTTGATGAATTGGTAAGCGAATTAATTGATTAACATCTAGTTCAGGGCCGACTTCTTCGAAACTGATGAGACCACTAGCTAAGCGAGCACCGGCATAAGCATAGACATCTCGACCGTGGAAGGTGTAGGAATCTCCTGAATTAGGGAGGCGATTGACAGTTTCATCGATCTGACGTAGGGCAACGACACCAATTTCTTCTTGTATATGGGTTAGACTACCATTATCAGGTGTTACAATATAATGGCCTGAAGCGGTTTTAGCGACAACACTTAAACGATTGGTACCTACACCAGGATCTACTACCGAGACAAAAACAGTTCCTTTAGCCCAGTAACGGATGGTCTGTAAGAGGCGATAAGACGCATCCCAGATCATGTATTGAGGGATTTCATGCGTTAAATCATAAATGTGCAAGTTTGGGTCAACGCTTAGAGCAACCCCATACATGGCACTGACAGCTCCGTCACATAAGCCAAAGTCAGTTTGTAAGACGAGTGCAGCTTTCATGGCAATTCCTCCTTAACTGCAACAGAATAATTGCAATTTCATTATACTGAATTCCCCTAATAACAACAATCTAACTAGAGAAGCTTATCTAGGAAAAAGTCAATATGGAATAAGATAAGTTTGAAAAAGTTTAGAGGGATTGGATTTTTCTAAAAAAGAATGAAATTGATCTAATCATTAAGAAGAATATGGTAAACTAAGTCATAAGGATATGAAGAGGGGTATGAAAATGAAACAAGGGGCATGGCGAATTGCAGGTCTTTTGGGACTTTTAATCATCTTTTTGTCAGCTTGTCAAGCACCATTAGATGAAAAAAAGCTCCCTAAGCAGTTAAAACAATCGGTCGTCAATATTCACAATTATCACTTTTTATATCGTCGTGAAGACTATGATGCCAATTCAGGGGATGTGACAGACAAGACCATTTCTAATGGGAGTTTGTTTGAAAATGGCTCTGGAGAAGGTGCAAGAATTGATAAGAAGAATGGACGCTTTGCTGATAAGATTGAGGTAGTTTCTAACGGAAAGGAAGCTTACTATCATCAAAGATCTGGTCAATGGCAGCATTCTTTGGAACCTAAGACGGTGCTTAGAAATATTGTCAGTTTGAGTTATAGTGATGGAAATAAGTTGATCTTGCATCAACTGAAGAATATGACTTTCCAAACTCAGGGAAAGGAATGGATTGGTGAATTGCAACTCACTAAGCGTTCTGAAGTATCACAATTTTTGAGAGAATTGAATCAAGCAGGGGCTAGTGTGCGTACTTTATCTATAAGAACCCATATTAGTGTAAAGGATCATCGTATATCGTCAATTCGGGTCTTAGGTTATAACGGAAAGAAGAAACTAGTTGTGCAATTTTCCTATCATTTTGACCAATTTAATCAACAAGATCAACCTAGTTTTAAAAGGGTAAGTCGTCAACCAGCTTAATGGACAAAAGCTTGTCGTAGTTTTTTAGAGCTTGAATCAAACTTTAAAGAAAAGCGCAATGAGTGAATGCATTTGTTGCGGTTGTTTCTAGCTTTTTAGAGGGAGAGTTTTTCTGCTTAGGGGTATAAGCTTACTATTTACTAGCTATCATTAAAGGAGGTGAGAATATGAGAAAAAGAGGATTTGAAGTTGTGGAGGCTTATGCAGAAAAGAATATCCATTTACCACAACGTCAAACCAAAACGGCAGCTGGATATGATTTTGAAGCGGCTGAAGAGATAGTTTTGCCGTCATTTTGGAAATTATTGTTTATGTATTCTTTAGGGCAAATCAAAGCTTTTTTTGATGGAGCAAAATGTCATGAGGAAGAAGTCGATCAATTGCTCAAACCTCGTCTAGTGCCAACAGGAATCAAGGCGTATATGGGGGACGATGAGTATTTACAACTTGCCAATCGTTCTAGCAATCCATTGAAACATCGCTTAATTTTGCCGAATGGGGTTGGAATTGTAGATAGTGATTATTATAACAACCCAAATAATGAAGGGCATATTCAATTTCAGTTGATGAACTATGGGTTACGAGATTATACCATAAAAAAAGGCGAACGCATTGGACAAGGTATTTTTCTTCCATTTCTTAAAGCGGATGGAGATCAAAGTGTTGACCGTGAACGTACAGGTGGATTTGGTTCATCTAAACGCTAAGTTGAAAGGATAAAGAAGAATCAGGGAGCTGAGAGAAAAAGATGGCAAAGAAGAAGGCAAGAACGATTTATTTATGCGATCAATGTGGGTATGAATCGCCTAAGTGGATGGGGAAATGCCCGAATTGTGGGGAATGGGATGCGCTAAAGGCATTTACGCCACAAGAAGCAACGATAACTTCTTCAAAAAGCATCTCTCGCTATAATAGTAGACCTCAAGCCATGAAAGAGATTAGTGGTCAGGAAGTAGAACGCTTAACTACTGAAAATAAAGAATTGGATAGGGTTCTAGGTGGAGGTTTAGTCCCTGGCTCTCTGGTGTTGATTGGTGGAGATCCTGGGATTGGAAAATCTACCTTGCTCCTTCAAGTGGCTGCGCAAATGGCTAATAGAGGAGAAAAAGTCCTTTATGTATCTGGAGAAGAAAGCGAACACCAAATTAAACTTCGAGCAGAACGAATGGCGGTGAGTAGCCAGGAGGTCTTGGTTTATTCGGATAGTCAGTTAGATCGTGTGGTTCAAGTGGTCGAATCAGTTCAGCCTAAACTCTTGATAGTGGATTCTATTCAAACGATGCAAGACCCAGATGTGGCGGGGATGCAAGGTTCTGTTTCTAATGTAAGGGAGGCTACAGCTAGCTTTATGAAGTTGGCAAAATCTCTGAATGTGGCTACTTTTATCGTTGGTCATGTTACAAAGGAAGGAAATATAGCTGGTCCTCGTATGTTGGAACATATGGTCGATACGGTACTTTATTTAGAAGGGGAAAAATTCCAATCTTTTCGTATTTTAAGATCGGTAAAAAATCGTTTCGGTGCAACTAATGAAATAGGTGTATTTGAAATGACCAGTCAAGGTTTGACTGAAGTGACTAATCCATCAGGTTTATTCTTAGATGAGCGTTTAGCAGAGGCTTCTGGTTCAGCAGTTGCTGTTTCTTTAGAAGGAAGTCGCCCAATTTTGTCAGAAGTGCAATGTTTGGTGACCCCAACTGCTTTTGGCAATGCTAGACGGACAACGAGCGGTATTAATTTAAACAAGGCTACTTTACTCATGGCTGTATTGGAAAAAAGGGCAGGTCTTTTCCTACAAAACCAAGATGCTTATTTTAAGTCAACTGGGGGATTACGCTTAGATGAGCCAGCTATTGATTTAGCTATTGCGATGAGTATTGTATCCAGTTACTATGATCAAGAAACCAAAGAAACTGATTGCTTTGTTGGCGAAATTGGTTTGGCTGGAGAAATTCGTCAGGTCAATCGCATAGATGAGCGCATTTACGAAGCGGAAAAATTAGGTTTTAAGCGTATTTTTGTCCCTCAGAATAACCGTTTCCAAAACAAATCGACATCCATTGAAGTATTGCCTGTACGAACGGTGAATCAGGTTATTCGACAAGTGTTTAAACGTTAAAAATAAAAAAAGAAAGGAGAGGAGAGGATGAGGAAAAGACTCATTCGTATTATCTTCTTACTGATTGGAGGAAGTTTAGGGGGATCCTACCTGCCAGCTTTTTGGCAAACTGTGGGATTTTCTCAACTACCTTTCAATCATATTGTCATTAACATCTTGATTGGTGCACTTATTTTTTATTTATTATCTTTTGTGTGTATGAATTTTATTCTAGAACTCTTGGATAGGGCAGATGCCTATATTGAAAAAGTGTCTATAGCAAATCTTATATTGGGAATTACAGGAATTGTCATCGGGCTTTTATTAGCCACCTTGATTTCTTTTGCGATTACAGCCTTTCGATTGCCAATTGTTAGTCAGGTTGTTCCACCTATTTTAGCAGTAGGATTTAGTTATTTAGGCTACAAGTCTACAACTACTCGAATGAATGACATTCTTGCTTTGTTGCAATATTCAAGAAAGAAAGCCCATAAAGAAGCAAAAGATGCTGAAAAACATGATGCTCTCATACTTTCTAAGGAGAAAAAACAAGCTTTAATAGGGCCAAAAATTTTGGATACTTCTGTTATTATTGACGGACGGGTTCAGGATATTTTGAAAACAGGTTTCTTAGAAGGAACTATTTTGATTCCAAACTTTGTCTTAAAGGAGTTACAATTGATAGCTGATTCATCGGATAGCCTAAAACGTTCCAAGGGGCGTAGAGGGCTAGACATCTTGAACGACTTACAAAAGTTGGAAGATGTCGATGTAGAAATGTGGGAAGGCGACTATGAAAATGTGCCAGAAGTGGACAGTAAATTAATTCACTTGGCTAAAGAACTCGACGGAACTGTCGTGACGAATGATTTTAATTTAAATAAAGTTAGCGAATTTCAAGGTGTATCAGTATTGAATATTAATGCGCTAGCTAATGCTGTCAAACCGATTGTTATCCCTGGTGAAAAGATGAATGTCACGGTTGTTAAGAGCGGGACAGAACGGCGTCAAGGGGTGGCTTACTTAGCAGATGGTACCATGATTGTTGTCGAAGACGGGCAAGGACATATCGGAGAAAATGTCGATGTTGAAGTGACAAGTTCTCTTCAGACTGCTGCAGGGCGGATGATTTTTGCCAAATTAGAAGGAAAATAACTAAAATGAATGGAAGGAATGCTTACTATCAAGGGATAGGGCATTCTTTTTTTTTATCAGAAAAAAAGCCAGTAAAAACCGAACGAATAACTAGATATAGCTATAACTATTCGCTATAATTCTTCTTACCGATGAATTTTTGAGTATAACAGCGTATAATGGAGCCAAGAATAAAAGAAAGGTGTGGGAAAATGAATTACTTGAAGGAACGCATTTTGAAGGATGGAAAGGTTTACCCGAATAATGTTTTAAAGGTTGATTCCTTCTTAAACCATCAGATTGATCCTGCTGTAGTTAATGCGGTTGAAAAGTTAATGTATGAGCACTTTAAAGACCGTAAAATTACTAAGGTCATGACCATAGAAGCTAGTGGGATAGCGCCTGCCATTATGGTTGCCAATCGTTTCAATGTTCCTATGTTGTTTGCAAAGAAAACTGTGCCTTCAACCTTGAAAAATCAAGAAAGATATCATGCATTAGTTCATTCTTATACCAAAAACACTGATAGCGATGTCATTGTTTCCAAACAGTACATTAACAAAGATGATCATATCTTAATTATTGACGATTTTTTAGCGAATGGAGAAGCTGCAAAGGGGCTTGTTAGTATTGCTCGTCAGGCTGGCGCTACAGTTGCAGGTGTGGGAATTGTCATTGAAAAGTCTTTTCAACCAGGTCGTCAGTTATTAGAAGAAATGGGTCTAGATGTGTATTCCATTTGTCGGATTCAATCACTTGAAGATGGACAAGTGACTTTTGTTGATGGGGATGAATAGGAGAGCTAGATAATGAAGGAACAAACAAGTAATCATTTCGAACACATGAAAGATCCTCGTAATATTATTTTAGGGATTCAACACTTGCTAGCCATGTACGCCGGAGCAGTCATTGTTCCTTTGATAGTGGCTTCGGCCTTAAAGATGACTATAGCGCAAACTACCTATCTAGTAGCCGCAGATATTATGATGTCTGGATTGGCAACTTTCCTGCAAGTATATAGGGGACGTTATATTGGCATTGGCTTACCGGTAGTTTTAGCCTGTACCTTTACTGCCGTATCTCCCATGATCCATATCGGTCAAACAAAGGGGATCGGTGTGATGTATGGAGCAGTTTTCGTTTCTGGATTAGTCGTCATGCTTTTAGCGCCAATTTTTGCTAAATTGAACCGCTTCTTCCCGCCAGTCGTCATGGGATCAGTGGTCACTCTTATCGGGGTAACATTGATGCCAGTAGCGATGAACCATATAGCAGGTGGCCAAGGGGTTAAAGATTTTGGTTCATTAAAGAACTTGGCAGTTGCTTTTTTAACTTTCTTGGTTATTTTATGCCTCTATCGCTTCTCTAAAGGATTTTTGCAATCTATTGCTATTTTAATTGGCTTGTTATTAGGGACTTTGGCTAGCGCGGCATTGGGGATGGTCGATTTAAGTCCTATCGCAGAGGCTCACTGGGTGCAATTACCAAGTCCATTTCACTTAAGCACTTTTAAATTCGATTTTCCGAGTATTGTGACTATGTCTATTGTGGCGATTGTGTCGATCATTGAATCCACAGGGGTTTATTACGTTTTGGGAGATATCACAAAGCAAGCCATCAAAGAGGAAGATTTACGGAGAGGCTACCTATCAGAAGGTTTAGCCGTCATGTTGGGGGCTTTGGTCAATACATTCCCTTACACGACCTATTCTCAAAATGTTGGTTTGATTCAAATGTCAGGGGTCAAGAAACGTGCTGTTATGTTCAACATGGTTATTTTAATGCTATTAGCAGGGTCTATTCCTAAAATAGGAGCTTTAGCGACCATCATTCCTCAACCAGTTCTCGGTGGAGCTATGCTGTGTATGTTTGGTTCGGTATTAGCATATGGAATTAAAATGTTGGGTCAAGTCAATCAAGATGATTCGAGCAATATGATGATCATTGCTTGCTCTGTTGGAATAGGCTTAGGTGTGACAGCTGTTCCAGGAGTATTTGCACAATTACCAGACAGCTTAAGCTGGATTACTGGCTCAGGAATTGTCTTAGGAACAATTACGGCAGTTGTATTGAATCTTTTCTTCCACGGATGTAGAAGTGAAAAGTAAGGAAACTTGATGAGATAAAATATAAGGAAGAGGGGCTAGGAGAAGGCCTTTCTATAAAAAGAAAAGCACGTCAATTGTACGTTTATTCGTACGATTTGGCGTGCTTTTTTATCTATTGATTGAGGGTAGGCTGATCCAAGAGCCTATTTCCCTCAACTTGTGTTAGTTGGGTAAAAGCTAGAAAACAAGAATACTAGCATGTTTAGCTATGTGTTCAGAAGAATGACGTCATTGGAATAATTTGGGCAGTGTGCGGTGATATAAAAAAATTAGTCAAAACTTAGGACACGATTATCAATTGGCAGGAATGATTTATCGCCTGCAGCAGCTTCGATGGCGCCAAATGGCATTTGACTGCGTAAGCGCCAAGATTTTGGAAGATGGAAAGCTTTTTTAACATCTTCGTCAATTAAAGGGTTGTAGTGTTGGAGGGAAGCTCCGATACCTTGTTCAGCTAGGCTGGTCCAGACATTCATACTTGCAGCCCCATTAGCTTGTTCTGACCATGGTTGAAAATTGTCCGCATAGAGAGGGAATTGTTCTTCTAATTGGTGAACAGTGTCTTGGTCTTCAAAAAACAAAATAGTGCCGTAAGCTGCTTTGAAGCCATCTATTTTTGCTTTTGTTGCTTCTAGGGCTTCTTGCGGAGCGTCAGCATTAACGCTTTTTAAGTGATCCCAAACGATATCCCATAATTTATCATGGGACTGATCAAAAAGGATAGCTGCTCGAGTACTTTGACTATTGAAGGCAGAAGGAGAATGTTTGATTGTATCTTTCACTAGCTGAGTCAATTCGTTTTTGCTAGTGGTCACATTTTTAGATAGGGCATAAATAGAGCGACGTTTTTCTAGTAGTGGTGTGAGTTGAGAATTCATGATAGAAAAGCCTCCTTATAAAACAAGAATAATGATTTACAATTATAGGGTATAGGCTAAAGAAGCTTTTGTAAAATGATCTGCTTAAGGAAGGAGGATTATATGACTGTGAACATATTATAAAATTTCATCATTTGCAGGTCGTATGTAGAAATTTTTAGTTGACGAATGAGTTCTTTATTTTTTGTTTTTTGCCGCTTACTGACTAATATTTTGAAGGTAACTGGCATTAAAGGACGGGAAGAAATCCCTGAAAATAAGGCGAATTTTTCCTCTTCATCATTATAGGAGGCAGGGATGGATATTTTTAATTCTTCCATGGCCATTGTTTTATTTTGAAGACTAAAAATGCTGATCACATCATAGTGTACAAGTCTACCGACATAGGTATACTCACATAATTGGTAACGGCTGACATCTGAAATATTAAAGTAGAGTTTAGCTTCGAATACACCTTTTTCTTGTGGATAAGGCTTGGTGATTAAGACGGATTCGTTCAAGGATTTATTCCTACCATCGTAAAAATAGACATAGAACTTATTAACTGTTCTGAAAAAATTTGGAATGGAATGACTAATCGTGAGAGGAGCTTCTTCTTTTGGTATATATAATAATTGATCCACTGTCACCTCTAAAGCTTGTGCAATATCAAATAGGGTCTGAATATCAAGAATAATTTGACCACTCTCATATTTGGCAACAGTCGCCTTACCCTTATTAATTTTGAGTCCAAGAGATTCTTGGGTTAAATTGGCACGCTTACGATAGAAACGTATATTATCTCCGACAATAGGGCTTATATTTTCCATTTTGAAGTCTCCTAAAAATTGATTTTCCCTATAGAGGGGGCTAGAAACTTGCTCCTTAAGTTTAAGTATAGGGAAAAGAAGGGGATAAATCAATTTTAAAGAAACTTTATGGTATAGAACTCTACTTTAAGGAAACAAAGCCCCTTTTTAACTTTTTATTGAAATAGCCTATACTTGTATGTAAGGGGTTACAAATAAGAAAGTGTTGAAAGGGAGAAGAGAAGATGCGTTACGATTTTGATGAGATTATTGATCGACAAGAGACCAATTCCATTAATACGGATGGCTTTAGAGATTTTATTTTTCATGCCGGTCCAGATATGAAGTTTCCATATGCTGATGATGAATTTATTCGGATGTGGATTGCTGATATGGAATTTGCTTGTGCAGAACCCATTCGTCAGGCTATTCAAAAACGATTGGATCGGAAAATATTTGGCTACACCATTATGAACTTAGACACGGCCTACCATAACTCCCTAACAAAATGGTGTCAAAAAAAATATGATTGGTCTTTTCCACGAGAAGAATTATGTTTTTCTACTGGGGTTATTCCAGCCTTGTATCAACTAGTTGAACTAATTTGCCAGCCAAAAGAAAAAGCGATGATGGTGACTCCGGCATATGGCTTCTTCAAACATGCGGTTGACTACAATCAAATTGCTTGCGATTGTTCTCCGTTAATTGTTGATTCAGGTCACTTTAGGGTTGATTTTGAAGACTTGGAAAGAAAAGCTTCTCAAAAGGAGATGAAACTTTTAATTTGGTGCAACCCTCAAAATCCATCTGGGACAGTTTGGACTAAGGAAGAGTTAGAACGGGTGATCCGTATTGCTGAAGAGAATGATTTGTGGTTGATTTCAGATGAAATTCACTGCGATATTCTTCGTCATGGTGTGCGACATATTCCGCTGGCTAAACTAACAGATTATAAGAAACTCATTACCTGCATGTCGGCTAGTAAGGTCTTTAATATGGCAGGTCTACAATTTTCTAACATCATCATTCGTGATCCTCAATTAAGAGAACAATTTGTTTTAAGGGACAAAAATGTAGGTTTTGTGAACCCCTTGTCTATCGTGGCGCACAAGGCGGCTTATGATGAGGGCGAAGAGTGGTTGGATCAATTAAAGACCTATCTCGATTTAAATTTTTCCTATGTCAAAGATTTCTTAGCTAAGGAACTTCCTTTAGCAGAATTTGAAATTCCTCAAGCTACCTATCTTGCTTGGGTCAACTTGAATGCCTATTTGGGAGATATTGATGATCTACCACGTTTCTTTGCTTATGAAGCAGGTATTCTTTTAGAAGGTGGGGATGATCTTTTTGTAGGGAATGCGAAAGGCTACGTTCGTTTGAATCTCGCTATGCCACGGAAAACTCTAGAAAGGGCAATGCAACGCATGAAAGAAGCAATTCTAGAGCATGCAAACAAGAATAAAGCTAAAGCATAGTTAGTTAGCAACAGATAGAAGAGAATCGTTTCGTTTAAAGGGAGATGGACAAAGGTCATCATAAAGTGACGATTAGTGGAATAAAAAGTTGGGAATAGACTTTAATCAGGAGTTAGGAAAAAGGTGTTGCTGAGTATATAGCTACTCATCAACACCTCTTTTTGCCTACTCGGATAAGGGGAATTAGAAAAAAATACTAGATGTCGACTGATCGATACAGTCCTATTACTGACATCTCATTGACTATTGTTAGATCAGCTTTTATCTGTAGAATTTGCCATGGCTAAGGCTGTCCAATCATTATGCCGATAGACTAAGAAACCAAAGACCACAATGAGACAGTTGGATAACAACATGGCAATCCATACAGTGCTAGGACCTAGATTGGCAAAAGTTTTTAAGAGCCAAATAATTGGTAAACGCAAGCACCACAAGCGTCCAATTGTCATATACATGGAATATTTAGTTTGACCGCATCCTTGGAAAAAACCAATGTAAGCTGAGAACATACCCATGAAAAAGATAATAAAAGCAGAATAATAAAGATACTCAATGGCTAAACGCCAAAGTTCTGGGTTAGAATTGTTTTTGATAAAGATACCTAGCAATTGATATTTGAAAATAATTACAAGAATACAGGAAATGACAGAGGTGACTAAGATGATGGTCATGGCACGATTAAAAATTTTATGGGCGCGGTCATAGAGCTGAGCGCCCATATTTTGACCGATAATGGATGTCAGAGCACCTCCAACGCCCATTTGTGGTTGAGTTAGAAGGTCTGTGACACGATTAACCATGGAATAGGCAGCTAAGGTAGTTGTTCCGTAAGATTGGATAAAGCCGTTGAGGATAGTGAATCCCATGGCAGAACCACAATAGCCCACTGCAGTTGGAGCGGCAATTTTTGCAATGACCTTAATAGTTTCAATATCAGGCTGGAGTCGTCGGAAGGAAAAGCGGATGCTTGACCGACGATGAGTTTGCCAAATGATGAGGAAGAGTAGGAAAAGTTTTGATAAGACCGTTGCCCAGGCTGCCCCGCTGATTCCTAAGCCAAGACCGTTGATATGAAGGAAGTCTATACGCTTAAAGATAAAAATGGGATCTAAAATGATATTGGTCACAGATGAAAGGATAGAGATCTGTGTGATGACTTTAGTTTGACCCTGAGCATTGAGGATAGCCTGAAAGCCAAAGTAAGTAAAGTCAAAAAAGAGACCTAAGTAACTAATTTGTAAGTAGATGATGGACTTTTCAAGTAATTCACCTCTTGCTCCCATCCAAGACAACATAGAAGGAGATAAGAAGTAGCCCAGTGATGACATGATGAAGCCAATAACAAAAGTCATGAGTACGGCATTATGGGCGTATCTACTGGCGTGTGTAGCTTGCTTTGCGCCGATCATTTGGGCGATTAAAGCAGTGGAACCAATGCCAATCCCTAAGCCGATAGCAATAAATAGAAAGTTAAGTGGCCAAACAAAAGCTGTTGCAGAAAAGTCTATAGCGGATATTTGAGCCACAAAAAGCCCGTCAGTTAAATTAAACAAGGTTCTTACCAAGTTATTTAACATGAGCGGAACAGAAATGGTCAGAATCACTCGATTCATTGGACCTGTTGTTAAAAAGTTATCGGTATAGTTTGTTTTTTTCATGGAATCACCTGCCTTTATTATAAGGGATAGAAAGAGAGATTACGAGGGGGAGGGTTGCTAATCCTTTTATTTTAAAGCAATTGGATCTGTAGAGGGAGAAATGTAAGGATGTTCCCTGTGTATGGGAAAGAGTGTAAAAATAAGCTCACAAAGTCTTCTAAAGGGTCGCTTTTGAGATGGGATTTTATTTGGTTGCTTAGTGAGAAAAGAGTATAATGAAGTTGTTAGGAATACCGACTTAAGGCTTTTAGGGAGCGGTATTTTACAGAAAACAATATGTAGTAATTAAACGTTTTATGAAGTGACTAGAGAACTTCTTAGCGCAGGGAAAGGAAGTGAAGAAAAATGTCATTAAAGGATGAAGAAAGAAAAAAAGCAATTGAAGAAGAAGCTCGCAAAGAACTTCTAGAGGACAAAAGCTTGAAGGAGAAAGTAGAAGAATCCACAGAGGATTGCTCTAGCTGTATGGATACGCATAGCATTGCCGTCACTACTGAAGAAGAGTTTCAAGAACTTTTAAAGGGATTGTGTGATGGCGAACCATTTAACTAGACTAGAACTAGTGATTGACTTGTTTACCCATGATAGGGGGCTTGACCCAAAAGCGTCTGCATGTTAAAGATACTTTTAGGGGATGATTGGCACATCTATCATGGGTGTTTTTATTGTTGTAGGCTGGACTTCTCGAGTTGATTCTAAGAAAAATGTGCTGTCATGATAAGATGAGGAAAGGAAGATTAAATAGGCGATTGCTGAAGTATATCTTTGAAAAAAGAAGGCGAGTAGTGAAAAATGCTTGCAAAGTCCTAGAGAAATGGGCTGATCGGGTTACCTTGGGGGTTATTTGTGATATAATAGCGCTGAATGATTTCTAAAGAGGGGAAGAGAAATATGTCAGATCGAATTCGTGTGCGGTATGCACCAAGTCCAACAGGGCATTTGCACATTGGGAACGCTCGAACAGCACTATTTAATTATTTATTCGCACGTCGCCATGGTGGGGACTTTGTGATCCGTATCGAGGACACCGACTTGAAAAGGAATATAGCAGATGGTGAAAGTAGCCAATTGTCTAATTTGCATTGGTTAGGGATGGACTGGGATGAAGGTCCAGATTTCAAAGGGGAATATGGTCCTTACCGTCAATCCGAACGTCGGGCGATCTATGACCCCCTTATCCAACAATTGTTAGATGAAGGCAAGGCTTATCGTTGCTACATGACGGAAGAAGAATTAGAGGCTGAACGTGAAGCTCAACGTGCAAATGGAGAAATGCCTCATTATGGAGGACAACACGCCCATTTAACAAAAGAGCAAGAAGAAGCTTTTATTAGGGAAGGGCGACAATCTGTGGTGCGCTTCCGTGTGCCAACTGATGGGGTTTACCACTTTGACGATATAGTTAAGGGCTCAATTAGCTTCGAAGGAAGAAGTGTAGGTGGAGACTTTGTTATCCAAAAACGTGATGGCATGCCAACTTATAACTTTGCTGTAGTAGTGGATGATCACATGATGGAAATCACTCATGTTCTTCGTGGGGATGACCATATTGCTAACACGCCTAAACAATTGATGATCTATGAAGCCTTTGGGTGGGAAGCTCCAAAATTTGGGCATATGACCTTGATCATTAATTCTGAAACTGGGAAGAAGTTGTCTAAACGAGATGAAACAATCTTGCAATTTATTGAACAATATAAGGATCTAGGTTATTTGCCAGAAGCTTTGTTCAACTTTATTGCCCTTTTAGGTTGGTCTCCAGTTGGGGAAGATGAATTATTTACTCGTTTAGAGCTTATTGACATCTTTGATGCAGATCGTTTAGGGAAATCTCCAGCAGCTTTCGATAATAAGAAATTGGAATGGATTGCCAACCAATACTTCAAGAAAGCAGATTTACATGCTGTAGCTCCTCTAGCCATTGAACAATTGATCAAGGCTGGTTTAGTCACTAAGGAAGAAGCTATTGAACGAGCAGAATGGTTAACACGTATTGTTGGACTCTACCAAGAACAAATGGCTTATGCAGCTCAAATTGTTGACTTGGCTCACTTGTTCTTTGAAGAATCTATTAGTTTTGGGGAACATGAAAAAGAAATTCTTGCAGGGGAACAAGTTCCGACTGTTTTGAAAGCTTTTAGGGAAGCAATTGAAAATACCGATGAATGGACAGCAGATAATGTGATGGCTGCTATAAAATCTGTTCAAAAGTCGACTAAAATCAAGGGTAAGAATCTTTACATGCCTATTCGTGTAGCAACCAGTGGAAGTGCCCATGGGCCAGCTATTGGTGAGATGATTGAAATGTTAGGAAAAGAACGTGTCCTCCATCATTTAGATATTGCTGAAAAAGCTATAGCTTAAACAGATAAGATAGGAAAGACAGGATGAAAGAGCAGTCGGAATTCCGACTGCTTTTGTCCAATTTTACAGGATAAATCAAAGGACTCTGCCCGATGAGAAGTTTAGAAAGGAAGTGAAGGGATGATCCGTTTATATAACACATTAACTAGGCAAAAAGAAACGTTAAAACCTCTTGTTGAAGGTGAAATAAAGATGTATGTGTGTGGGCCAACTGTCTACAACTATATCCATATTGGGAATGCACGTTCAGCGGTTGCTTTTGATACCATTCGGCGGTATTTGACATTTAGAGGATACAGGGTAACTTATGTTTCCAATTTTACTGACGTGGACGATAAAGTCATTCGTGTAGCCAAAGAAACTGGGCTAAGTGTGAAAGAAGTAGCGGACAAATATATTGCCGCCTTTTTTGAAGATGCTGGGGCTTTAAACGTTCAAGCAGCTACTGTCCATCCACGTGTTATGGATCATATGGATGAAATCATCTCTTTTATCAGTGATCTAATTGACAAGGGTTATGCGTATGAATCAGAAGGGGATGTTTATTATCGGACAAGCCACTTTAAAGATTATGGAAAGTTGAGCGATCAAAGTTTAAGTGAATTGAAAGCTGGTGCAAGTGAACGAACGGCTTCTGAAGACGATCGGAAGAAAGAGCAATTGGTAGACTTTGCTTTATGGAAAAGTGCTAAAGCAGGAGAGATATCATGGACCTCTCCTTGGGGGGAAGGACGCCCTGGTTGGCATATTGAATGTTCTGTTATGGCTGGGCACTATCTTGGGAAGACAATCGATATACATGCAGGTGGGCATGATTTAACTTTCCCTCATCATGAAAATGAAATAGCCCAAAGTGAAGCGCATAATGGTCAAGAATTTGCTCATTATTGGCTACATAACGGTTTTGTAACCGCGGCTGATGGGGAAAAAATGAGTAAGTCTTTAGGGAACTTTACTCTTGTACATGATTTAATCAAAGTAGTAGATCCTAAAGTAGTGCGTCTTTATTTGTCTTCTGCTCATTATCGTCACCCTCTCGTGTTTAGTGAAGAGAAATTGAAAGAAGCTGCAAGTAATTTAGAACGCTTCAAAACCTGCATGGCGAATATCGATTACCGTTTGGGACAAGAAACAGCTGAAGGTAAAAGTTTAACGGTAGAGGAAGAAGAGGAGATTAACTCTTATTATTCGAAATTTATCGAAGCTATGGACGATGATTTTAATACGCCAAATGGCTTGGGAATTATCTTTGAACTGAGCAAAGCACTCAATTTGGAAACGGCAAAAGAAGAGACCTCAGTGGCTAAGCTGAAAGCTGGACGAGAACTCTTGGTTCGCTTGTTGGAAGTCTTTGGGATAGAAGTAAAAGAAGATGCGAAAGAGCTTTTGGATGAAGATGTTCAAAAACTCATTGATAGGCGGAATGAAGCTCGAGCAGGTCGTGATTTTAGAGAAGCTGACCGTATTCGGGATGAATTGAAGGCTAAGGGGATTATCTTAGAAGATACTAATCATGGAACCCGTTGGAGACGTGAAAATAATGATTAAGGACAAGGCCTTACTCAAATCGTTAGAAGAAAATGCAGAAAAAGCAAGCCCTCTTAGGAGCCAAGCTAATGGATTGGCTCTAGCTTTTTTAGGGGATGCTGTCTACGACGTGGGGATTAGACGCTACCTTTTAGAGGCGGGCTTGACTAAACCTAATCGCTTGCACCGAAAAGCCACCCAATATGTTTCTGCCAAAGCGCAAGCTAAAATTGCTCAAGCGATGATCGATAGAGGAGAATGGACAGAAGAAGAACTGGCTGTATTTAAGCGTGGGCGCAATGCTAAATCGCATACTTCTGCCAAAAATAGTGATATCGTGACCTATCGAATTGCTTCTGGGTTTGAAGCGGTTATGGGCTATTTGTCCTTAGATGGGCAGGAGGAGCGCTTAGGGGAACTGATCCAAAAATCTATAGAAGTAATTGAAATGAATGCTGAAAAGGGGAAGGAGGAAGCTAATGGCTAGAAAAGACGAGCGTCCGTCTCGCCCTCGCTCTGGGACGAAAGTAGGAAGGAACGGCGTTAAATCAACATTTAAATCGAAAAAACGTCTGATAAAAGCTAACGATAATAAAGAAGATAACTTGAAAAAAGGTAAAGAAAGCGGGGATTTCTCTAGTGAGATGATCTACGGCAAACATGCTGTCCACGCTGCTTTGACCTCTGAAGTGGACTTTAACAAATTATTTGTTCAGGATGGATTGTCTAAAAAGGATAGCCAGACTATACTGAAGCTAGCTAAAGAGAAAGGGCTTCCTATCCAATTTGTTCCAAAAACAAAGTTAGCTGAATTAAGTCATCAGGCTGCCCATCAAGGTTTTGTTTTGAGTCGAGCGGCTTATAGCTATCAGCCTTTGGAAGCTATTTTTGACTTAGCGGATGAATTACAGGCACCACCATTTATCATCATGTTGGATGGTATAGAGGATCCACATAATTTGGGCTCTATTTTACGGACAGCAGATGCAGTTGGGTGTCATGGGATTATTATTCCGAAGCATCGTAGTGTTTCTCTAACAGGTACAGTAGCAAAGGTTTCTACAGGAGCTATAGAGCATGTGCCAGTTGTCCGAGTGACCAATCTTAGCCAAACTTTGGAAACTTTAAAGGCAAGAGGTTGTTGGATCTTTGGAACGGATATGCAGGGTGAATCTTACACAGAATGGGATGCGACAGGACCTTTAGTGCTAGTTATTGGTAACGAAGGAAAAGGGATGTCCCCACTGGTGAAGAAAAATTGCGATCAATTGCTTACCCTTCCAATGATAGGACATGTTCAAAGTTTGAATGCTTCAGTGGCTTGCGGCGTTCTAGCGTATGAAGTTTTAAGAAAGCGGAAGTTGTCATGAAGCGGCGCCTGTTGATTGTGGATGGTTATAATATCATCGGCGCCTGGCCGACCCTTGCAAACTATCAGAAGAAGAATCAGTTAGAAGAAGCACGAGATGAACTCCTTTTTCGCTTATCGGAGTATGCTAAATTGACAGAAACTGCGATTGTTGTTGTTTTTGATGCCCAGTTTGTCCCAGGTATTGAACAAGTCTATGATCAGTATCAACTATCCGTTGTTTACACTAAGGAAGGTGAAACGGCCGATAGTTATATTGAGCGGACAGTTAGGGAGTGTCTTTCGCCCTTGCTTTTGATTACGGTGGCAACGAGCGATTTAGCTGAACAATGGCTAGTTTTTCAGCAAGGCGCCCTTAGAAAGTCAGCTCGAGAACTATACAAGGATGTGGCTGAGGCTCATGAACGAGCCGTTTTGGAGAGCCGTGATTATCGTAAACACGGGGTCAAACGTCATTCTCCTTGGAGAGCGGATCAGTTGCTACAATTAAAAGACTTGTTGCATGACTTGAGTCAAGAAGATGGATCATCTAAAGAATAAAGAGAACGACTAATCTGACAGGATGGAATTGATGGTGAGAAAGGAAGAGCCATGGAGGAAACTGTCGATGAATTGGTCGTTCTTTTTCAGCAAGATGAGAACGAAGACTATTTTATTCAGTTGGTGGAGCGCTTCAAAAATTTGATCTATAAGTATCAGGCCCTTTATCCGATCAAAGGGATGACGGCAGAAGATTATTTTCAAGAAGCTTGTATAGTTCTGTTTAAATCTGCGAAGATGTTTAAAAAGCAAGAGGCATATGGATTTGCCTTTTATTTTAAAACAGCTTGGAAAAATCGCCTATGTAGCTTGATGCGTAAACAATATAGTGAATGGCGAGGTTTAGGACAACAGGTATCGATAGAAGATTTCCACTCGACTATGGATAGTGGACAGGATATATTAAGGTGGATTGCCTTTATTGAAAAGCCAGAGACATCCGCTATAATCAATGAAAGTCTAGAAACTTATCGTGCTAGTCTGTCCCCTTTGGAAGATCGTGTGTTTACACTGATGCTTTCGGGTTATTCTGATGAAAATATTGCCAATGATCTACATTTGACTGTAGATCAAATCGGCTCTGCTAGGCGAAGATGTAAGAAGAAGTTACACCTTAGTTTAAAAACTGATGACACTTGCTCACATGACAAGAGATCAAGTTAGCTATTCTAATGGGATAGAGAGAAGCTAGCTATAGACCTCTAGAGAATTAAGCTGATGATTTTCAGAAATAAAAAAAGCATCTAGTTACAGGAAAAGTCAATTGTAAGGATTAGGATGTATTTCAATAGTGATAAAAGCGCATTTTTCATTTGACAAAGAGGACGGGCCTCTTTATGATTAAGGAGGACTTGTTAGCTCTATTATCGAGGACAAGTTGAGCGATATCGGCAAAGGAGGTCTGTCTCTTGGTCAAGAAGAAAAAGACAGGGTTAGCTTGTACAGTGTGTGGCTCGCGTAATTACACTATTCACCCGAGTGATCATCGGCAGGAACGGATTGAAATCAACAAGTTTTGCCGGTACTGTGGCAAGCATACGCCACATAAGGAAACAAAGTAGACTTATAAAAAGTAGGACAGCCCATGAGTGGGTAGGCAATAATGAGGTGAAATGATGGGTTTTTTGAAGAACGTAATGGATGAAATGCGTCAAACAACTTGGCCAACTAGCGAAGAAGTGAATCGTTATACTGTGACAGTTATCAGTGCAGTCATGCTTTTTGTGGTTTATTTTGCTCTGGCAGATTACGGGATCGATAAACTTTTCTCTACATTCATCCGATAATGTGGTAAACTATTTTGTAGAAGTTCTATGCAACAAACCTTTTCGTCCTCGGAGAGGTTTTTTGTTTAGAAAAAAATATAGGCTATTAAGCAAGTTTGAAGAGAGAATTATGTAGGGAAGAATGTTGAAGGAAAAGGAAAGGTGCCAAGATGGAAACAATTGAAACAGGTAAAGAGTGGTATGTTTTACATACTTACTCTGGTTATGAAAATAAAGTGAAAGAGAATCTCTTATTGAGAAAAAATAGCATGGGGATGGAGAATAATATTTTTGACGTTATTGTTCCTGAAGAAGAGGAAGTCGAAATCAAAGATGGTAAAGCAAAGACCAAAGTTCAAAATACCTTCCCAGGTTATGTTTTGGTTCAAATGATTATGTCTGATGAAGCTTGGTTTGTTGTGCGAAATACACCAGGTGTCACGGGATTTGTAGGCTCACATGGGGCAGGGAGTAAACCAGCGCCTTTACTAGATGAAGAGATTGAAGTTATTCTTCGCCGTATGGGCAAGGAAACACCGAAAATTGAATTGGATATCGAAGTTGGGGATTATGTGACGATTACTGATGGGGCCTTTACGGGGATGTCTGGTCGTGTAGAAGCGAAGAATGATGAAAAACAATCGCTCCGCGTAACAGTCGAAATGTTTGGACGAGAAACGACAGCAGAAATCGAATACTTCCAAGTGAAGAAGGAAGATCTCTAGTAGAGATGGGAAAATTGAAATAAAAGTCAAAAAATAGCGAAAAAAAGTAGAATACTATCTTGTTAAACTCGCTACATTATGGTAAAATACCGCAGTACATGTCCTGGAGAAGTCCAAGTCATGAACAAGTGTGGGAGGGAAATAGGAATCCCATTCAACCACATCACGAACAAACAAGGAGGTCAGTTTCGTGGCTAAAAAAGTTGTAAATGTCGTTAAATTGCAAATTCCTGCAGGGAAAGCATCTCCTGCTCCACCAGTTGGTCCTGCATTGGGGCAAGCTCAAGTTAATATCATGGGCTTCTGTAAAGAATTCAATGCGCGGACTCAAGAACAAGCAGGTTACATTATTCCTGTTGTGATCAGTGTTTATGAAGATCGCTCATTTGATTTCGTAACGAAGACCCCTCCAGCAGCTGATTTATTGAAAAAAGCGGCTAAGACCGACAAAGGCTCTGGGGAACCTAACAAGAAGAAAGTCGCAACAGTAACTCGTGACCAAGTTCGCGAAATTGCTGAAACAAAAATGCCTGACTTGAATGCAGCAGATGTCGAAGCAGCAATGCGTATTATCGAAGGAACCGCTCGTTCGATGGGGTTCGAAGTTAAAGAATAATTTTCGCAAGGTGCTAGACAATTGAAAGCTCCAGCCAAGGGTCCTATGTACCAAAGAGCTTTCGTGGGAGGTCTACCCGTTAAAACCACAAAATAGGAGGAATAACATTGGCTAAAAAGAGTAAACAATATGTAAATGCTGCAGAAAAAATCGAAAAAGGCAAAGCCTACTCGCTCGATGAAGCTGTAGCTTTAGTGAAAGAATTAGACTTCGCTAAATTTGATGCATCTATCGATGTAGCTTATAAATTGAACTTGGATACACGTCAAGCAGATCAACAATTACGTGGAGCATTTGTATTGCCTAATGGTTCTGGTAAGACTCAACGCGTATTAGTTTTCGCTCGTGGTGAAAAAGCTAAAGAAGCTGAAGCTGCAGGTGCTGACTATGTTGGGGAAGCAGAATTAGCAGAAAAGATCCAAAACGGATGGTTTGATTTTGATGTTGTTGTAGCTACTCCAGACATGATGGGCCAAGTTGGTCGCTTAGGTCGTGTGTTAGGTCCTAAAGGCTTGATGCCAAACCCTAAGACTGGTACAGTTACAATGGATGTGAAGAAAGCTGTTGAAGAAATCAAAGCTGGTAAGATCACTTACCGTACGGACAAAGCTGGTAATGTACAAGTTCCAGTTGGTAAAGTTTCCTTCGACGATGCTAAGTTAATCGAAAACTTAAAAGCTTTCCATGCAAACATTCTTCGCTTACGTCCAGCAGCTGTTAAAGGTCGCTACGTTCGCTCTATGACTATTTCATCTACTTTTGGTCCTGGGGTCAAAGTTAACTTTAATGAATTAGTCTAATAAATTAGTAAAAAAGACTTGACCGATTGTGCCCTTGTTGGTACAATCGGACAAGTGATATGTTCCGAAGACAGTAGGTGGCTTTTCCTTAATATCCTACCGAGGGAGAAATATACAGTGTATGTGTATCTCTATGTCTTCAGGCATGGAGTTTTTTTATTAAAAAAAACTCTATTTTAACTAAAGCTTGGAGGTGAAAGAATGGCAAAAGAACAAGTAATTCAACAAAAACAAGCGATTGTTGATGAAGTAGCAGATCGTATGCGTCAAGCAGGTTCTGTATTAGTCGTTGATTATTTAGGTCTTACTGTTGCGGAAGTAACGGAATTACGTTCCCAATTACGTGCAGAAGGCATTAGCATGCAAGTTATCAAGAACACGATTTTACGTCGTGCAGCTGAAGCAGCTGGTATTGAAGGCTTGAATGATAGCTTCGTAGGTCCAACTGCTGTTGTATTCGGTGGTGAAGACGTTGTAGCTCCAGCTAAGATTGTTGCTGGCTTTGCTAAAAAAGCAGAAGCTTTGGAAATCAAAGGTGGCGTTATCGAAGGCAAGGTTGCTACACTCGAAGAAATCAACACAATTGCAACTCTACCAAGTCGCGAAGGCTTGCTATCCATGTTGCTATCTGTTCTTCAAGCACCTATCCGCAATACTGCTTTGGCAGTCAAAGCTGTTGCAGAAAAGGGCGAAGAAGCTGCTTAATGGTCGCCTAGCGTATATATAAAGATTTAACTGAACTTACCTAACTAAGGAGGAAAAATAATGGCTTTAAATATTGAACAAATCATTGCTGACATTAAAGAAGCAAAAGTAACTGAATTAAACGAACTCGTTAAAGCAATCGAAGAAGAATTTGGCGTAACTGCTGCTGCTCCTGTAGCTGTAGCTGCTGGTGCTGCTGATGGTGCTGCTGAAGAAAAAACTGACTTCGATGTAGTATTGGCTTCTGCTGGTGACTCTAAGATCAAAGTTATCAAAGTTGTTCGTGAAATCACTGGTTTAGGCTTGAAAGAAGCTAAAGCATTAGTTGATGGCGCTCCTGAAACTCTTAAAGAAGGCGTAGCTAAAGCTGAAGCTGAAGAAATGAAAGCTAAATTAGAAGAAGTTGGCGCTTCTGTAGAATTGAAGTAGTCTATTCTTTTATCTGCCGTCTTCCCGTTATGGGAAGGCGTTTTTTTGTATGGGCACTTTGTCAAATTTTGTTGTTGTAAATTTTTTAGAGAAAATCACTCTTCTTCGGGGGAGTGATTTTTTGCACTTTATAAAATCTCTCTTTTTTTTTCAATAGCCTTCAAGAAATTTACCCAGTGCTTCATTAGCGGGTCGATTAATTTCATGTGGGTGTAGAGAGCAAAATGTAAAATAAATGACGACTAGCTATAATGAAGAAAGGGTAATGAATAAGGCTAAATCCTTTATAAGATATGAATTGTAAAATAGCCCTTCTTTAAAAGCTTGACAATACAACTCAAATATAAAGGTCAAATAAAATCAGTAAAAAATGTTGACAAATACTGACCAAAGGACTAAGCTATAGTCAGAGGTTGAGAGAAAGAGATTTGACCTCTATCACTTAAGAAGAGTGATCAATTAAGGAGGAATGCTGTATGTTGTTACCTAGCTTGTTTAGAGATGCTGATTTTGATCGGTTCATGTCTTCGTCTTTTGATCCTTTTAAAGATGTATGGGGAAATAACCGAACAGCTTTTCCTAGCATGCCTACCGATATTAAGGAGAGTGAAAACTCTTATGAATTAACTATCAATCTTCCAGGTTTTTCAAAAGAAGATATACAAATTGGCTTGAGAGATGGTTATTTGACTATTAAGGCAGATCATAGCGATAAAGAAGAAGAAAAAGATGATGAAGGTAACTTTATTCGCAGAGAACGTTATAGTGGATATTTGGAACGTAGCTTCTATGTTGGAGATAAAGTCAACGAAAAACAAATTAAAGCAAAATTCGATAAGGGAATTTTACATTTGGATGTAGAGAAACCTTTAGCTGTAGAAGAAGATTCAGTTAAAGCGATTCCTATCGAAGACTAAGATTAAGTGGTGAAGGTAAATCCTTTCAAGGCTTGACCATGAAGTTGGAATTACTTTGACCAGTTGAGAGATAAACTCATAGGATATATCTCTTGATAGATTTTAGTCTAAGAGATGAATCGAGTTCTATTCTTGCAGGACAAGTAGCCTGCCATCCACGTCAATTTATCATTTTAAGGAGGTTGAGATGTCATTCTCAACCTCTTTTCTATTTGTAAGTCAAAAAGACTTAAGGTCAGCTGATTGAATGCTAGTTATTTTTTTAGCAATCATAGGAGCATATGAAGGGAGAGAGTTTAACTGCTCTCTCTGGTTTTTATAGAAAGGAATTGCCTTCAGTTTTATAAGTTTCTTTTTGAGAGAAAGTTAGGCAAAAGATCATTTTCTTTAGGGAAAGATGGTAAAATGCTAGAGAAGACTTTGTTGCTAAAGCCATTAAAAGTGTTTTAGAAGCTAAAAAGGAGGAAGCTGATGACGAGTCATTATTATAGCCAGCAACCTGATGTAAAAAGTAAACCTAGCTTGGTACAAGCCAAATTACGTGGGAAAGACTATGAATTTACTACTGATCATGGCGTCTTCTCTCGTCAAGGGATTGATTTTGGCTCCCGTATATTGATTGAAAGTATCCCAGAAGAATGGTTGCAGGAGGCCCATTCTCTTTTAGATGTAGGTTGTGGTTATGGGGTAATGGGAATTAGTTTAAGCCGAGGATTTTCCATCGAACTTGACCAAGTTGATGTGAACGAAAGGGCTTTAGAATTAACGCGATTAAATCGACAACGCTATGGCATTAAGTTAGGTGAAGTTTTTTTGTCTGATGGTTATAGTCAAGTTGGAAAATATGACTATGACTTGATTATTTCTAATCCGCCTATCCGAGCGGGTAAAGCAGTAGTCCATCGCATATTAAAAGAATCCTACGATCATTTAAGAGAAGGGGGCCGATTTGTTTGCGTTATTCAAAAAAAACAGGGGGCGCCAAGTGCAATGGATGCTTTAGAAAAAACTTTCGGGTCAGTCGATAGGCTTGCGAGAGAAAAGGGCTATTGGATTTTATCAGTTCAAAAATGAATGAGACGCTGAGTTAGGAGAAAGATAGGAAGATGGAAGAAGATAGTAAAGCATTAATAGAGTTAAGACGGGAGTTTCATCGTTTGGCAGAACCTGGTTGGATGGAATATCGTACAACGGAACATTTAATTAAGGCCTTGCAAGATGATCGCATTCTCTTGCATTATGGAAAAGAGATTTACGCTGGGGAGCGTTTAGGCTTGCCGACTAAAGAAGAAAAAGAACGCTATTCGTCTGGCCTACACCTAGCTATTGAAAAAGCAGAAGAGGTTCTCGAGGGATATACCGGAGCTATTGCTGTAGTCGAAACCGGAAAGGAAGGGCCGACTATTGGCTTTCGATTTGATATTGATGCCTTGCCTTTAAAAGAGTCGACGGATGAAGATCATCTTCCCCATCGATTACACTTTGAATCCGATCATCTAGGGGCAATGCATGCATGTGGTCATGATGGGCATATGGCTATTGGTATTATGTTCACGAAATGGTTAGCTCAACATGCAAAGCAACTTAAAGGGAAATTTATCGTAGTATTTCAACCAGCTGAAGAAGGCGTTCGTGGTGCCAATGCCTTAGTGAATGGAAAGTGGTTAGAGCAAGTAGATTATTTCTTTGGGATGCATATAGGGATGGGTTTAGCCAGTGGAAAAATTTGTGTAGGGACTGAAGATATACTGGCAACCGAAAAAATTGATGCCATCTTTACCGGAAAGTCAGCTCATGCCGGAGCCCACCCAGAAGAAGGGCGTAATGCTATACTTGCAGCAGCTAGTGCGGTTTTGGGATTGCATAGCCTACCTCAAGATGCTAATGGACTGGCAAGGATTAACGTAGGTAAAATTGAAGGAGGGAGTGGAAGGAATATCGTAGCTAACCATGCGCAGCTTGCCTTAGAAATAAGGGGAAGTAATGAAAGAGTCATGGAGGATTTAAAAGCAGGGGTAAAACGGATTTTAGAAGGAGCAGCTATTCAATATGGCTGTCATTTAGAAAGCTCTTGTAAGGGGCGCGCAGAAGCTTGGTATGATAAGGATAAACTTTTTCATGATCAACTCACTATCTTCCTTCAAAACAAGGGCTATGCTTTATCGGACTTTTCGATGAAGGGATCAGAAGATGTCGCTTTGTTCTTGAATAGGGTACAGGAACATGGTGGAAAGGCCATGCATTTTATGTTGGGCTCTGATTTAAAGGCGGCTCATCATCAAGAAGCTTTTGATTTCAACGAAGAGGATTTGATAACAGGACTGGATTTGTTTAAGGATCTCGTTCGTTTTTTGATGACAAATCCTATAGGGAATAAATAAACATATAAGGCTGATTCTTTCTCTAGGGGAGGAGTCAGCCTTGTCGTATTAAAAGCTAGGATAGGAAAGGGGAAAAGGATAAATTTAATTAAGTCGATGCTTCAATGGGGGGGATGCGTTTTGGGGTGCTTGAGAAGATAAAATAGGAGTGGGGGCTGTAACATTTGAATAAGCAAGCAGTTAAGGAAAACTTTCAGAAAAATGCTTGCATATAGGAGGAAAAATCTGTATAATTTATCTGGTACGATTGTTGGAAAATAGTCTGTGCCCAGTGAAATATTGTCCACTGTGCACATAATTGCGAACAAAAGGGAAAATTCTACCGAGAATTCAGAACTTTTGTCTTTTTTTTGTCAAAAAAAGGGCTCTTTTCTTATTTGTAACACAAAGTTAATATTCGTAATAAAACTGTAGCATTACTTTTTGGATATAGGGGTGGAAATCTTGCTAGGACATAATGTCAATTATGGGAAACACCGGGTACGGCGGTCTTATGCCCGAATCGGTGAAGTGTTGGAATTACCGAATTTGATCGAAATTCAAACCAATTCTTACCAATGGTTCTTGGAAAAGGGTTTGATTGAAATGTTCCAAGACATTTCTCCAATCGAAGACCATTCAGGGAATTTGGCGTTGGAATTTTTAGATTATGAATTGCAAGAGCCAAAATACACGGTAGCAGAAGCTCGGGCACACGATGCGAACTACTCTGCACCAATGTATGCTAATTTGCGCTTGGTGAATAAAGAAACAGGTGAAGTAAAAGAACAACAAGTCTTCTTTGGCGACTTCCCATTGATGACGGACATGGGGACTTTTATTATCAATGGTGCTGAACGGGTTATCGTTTCTCAGCTCGTTCGTTCTCCTGGCGTTTATTTCCATGATAAAGTGGATAAAAATGGACGTGAAAGTTATGGAGCTACGGTGATTCCTAACCGTGGGGCTTGGCTAGAATATGAAACAGACGCTAAGCATATTTCTTATGTGCGTATTGACCGAACTCGGAAAATCCCATTGACTGTTCTTGTTAGAGCTTTGGGCTTTGGTGGGGACGATCAAATTTTGCAACTCTTTGGGGATTCTCCAACATTACGTTTAACGATTGAAAAAGATATCCACAGAGATAGCTCTGATAGCCGGACAGAAGAAGCTTTGAAAGAAATCTATGAAAGATTACGTCCAGGCGAACCTAAAACGGCAGAAAGTGCTCGTAACCTCCTAAACGCTCGTTTCTTCGATCCACGTCGCTATGATTTAGCACCAGTTGGTCGTTATAAGATCAATAAGAAATTAAGTTTGAAGACACGCTTGATGCATCAAACCTTAGCAGAAAACTTAGTGGATGAAGAAACTGGTGAATTGTTGGCTAAAGACGGGGATGTGGTCGACAAGGCTTTGATGGAAAAATTGGCACCTTATTTGGAAAAGGGTTTGAATGAAATAACCTTAACGCCATCTGAAGATGGGGTGATCAAAGAGCCAATTGTTATCCAATTATTTAAGGTATATTCAAAAGAAGATTCAGACCGTGTAGTACATGTTATCGGTAATGGAAATGTTCATGAAGATTTTAAACATTTATTAGCTAGTGATGTGATTGCTTCTTTGAGCTACTTCCTTAACCTTTATGAAGGAATGGGAACAACTGATGATATTGACCACTTAGGGAACCGTCGTATTCGTTCAGTTGGGGAACTCTTACAAAACCAATTCCGTATCGGTTTAAGTCGTATGGAACGTGTGGTTCGTGAACGTATGTCTATTCAAGACATTTCTACTGTTACCCCACAACAATTAATCAATATTCGTCCAGTAGTGGCGGCGATCAAAGAATTCTTTGGTTCTAGCCAATTGTCCCAATTCATGGACCAAACGAACCCTCTTTCTGAGTTGGCTCACAAACGTCGTCTATCTGCCTTAGGGCCTGGTGGGTTGACGCGTGACCGTGCGGGTTATGAAGTTCGGGACGTTCACTACAGTCACTATGGCCGTATGTGTCCAATTGAAACGCCTGAAGGACCAAATATTGGTTTGATTAACTCCTTGTCCACTTATGCGAAGATTAATAAATTTGGATTTGTTGAAACACCTTATCGTCGTGTTGACTGGAGAACGCACAAGGTAACCAATAAGATTGATTACCTCACAGCTGACGAAGAAGACTTATATACTGTAGCCCAAGCTAACTCCAAGTTAAATGAAGATGGTAGTTTTGTAGAAGACGTTGTTATGGCGCGTCGAGTAAGTGAAAATATCGAAGTTTCTGTTGAACAAGTGGACTACATGGACGTTTCTCCAAAACAAGTAGTTGCAGTAGCTACGGCATGTATTCCTTTCTTGGAAAACGATGACTCTAACCGTGCTTTGATGGGGGCTAACATGCAGCGGCAAGCTGTGCCGTTGATTAACCCTAAAGCTCCATTTGTAGGAACTGGGATGGAATATGTGTCGGCTCATGACTCAGGGGCAGCTTTAATTTGCCGCCATGATGGAGTTGTTGAATATGTTGATGCGGATGAAATTCGGATTCGCCGTCCTGAAGGTCAGTTGGATAAGTACGAAATTGTCAAATACCAACGCTCTAACTCAGGAACTTGCTATAACCAACGACCTAACGTTCATTTGGGCGAGCAAGTTGAAGTAGGGGATATCATTGCTAACGGTCCATCTATGGAAGATGGAGAATTAGCTTTGGGGCAAAACCCGTTAGTTGCTTTCATGACCTGGGAAGGTTATAACTACGAAGATGCGGTCATCATGAGCGAACGTTTAGTGAAAGATGATGTCTACACGTCAATCCATATTGAAGAATTTGAATCAGATGCCAGAGATACGAAACTTGGACCTGAAGAAATTACTCGTGAAATTCCAAATGTTAGCGAAGATGCCTTGAAGGATTTAGATGAAATGGGTGTTATCCGTATCGGGGCAGAAGTTCGTGATGGAGATATCTTGGTTGGGAAGATCACACCTAAAGGGGTAACTGATCTTTCTCCAGAAGAAAAACTTTTACATGCCATCTTTGGTGAGAAAGCGCGTGAAGTTCGTGATACGTCCTTACGTGTTCCTCATGGTGGTGGCGGTATCGTTAGAGATATCAAGATCTTTACTCGAGCTAATGGGGATGAACTTGCTCCAGGTGTCAACATGCTTGTTCGAGTTTACATCGTTCAAAAACGTAAAATTAACGAAGGCGATAAGATGGCTGGGCGTCACGGGAATAAAGGGGTCGTTTCCCGTATTCTTCCGCAAGAAGATATGCCATATTTACCAGATGGGACACCAATTGATATCATGTTGAACCCATTAGGGGTGCCTTCACGGATGAACATCGGTCAGGTGCTAGAATTGCACTTGGGGATGGCTGCTCGTGAGCTAGGTATTTATGTAGCGACTCCGGTATTCGACGGGGCGCAAGATACTGATGTATGGGGTACCGTTAAAGAAGCAGGTTTGGCTAAGGATGCCAAGACTATTCTTTATGATGGACGTACAGGTGAACCGTTCGATAACCGCATTTCTGTTGGGGTTATGTACATGATCAAGTTAGCTCACATGGTTGACGATAAATTGCATGCTCGTTCGACAGGCCCATACTCCTTAGTTACGCAACAACCTTTAGGGGGTAAGGCGCAATTTGGGGGGCAACGTTTCGGGGAAATGGAAGTTTGGGCTCTGGAAGCTTACGGTGCTGCTCATACACTACAAGAAATCTTGACCTACAAATCAGATGATGTTGTTGGACGTGTGAAAACTTATGAAGCTATCGTTAAAGGTCAACCAATTTCTAAACCTGGTGTGCCAGAATCATTCCGCGTTTTAGTGAAAGAATTGCAATCGCTTGGTTTGGATATGAAGATCCTTGATGAAAATGACGAAGAAATTGATTTGAATGGTATGGAAGAAGAAGCCAGCATTTCTTATGGCAAGGTAGAAGCATTCTCTTCTAAACCTGCTACTAGAGAATATGAAGAAGAAAAGAATCTGGTAAACGATGACACGGAAGATTTAGAAGAAGATTTAGCAGATGAAAGTGAAACTGTTGAAACATCTTCTGATGAAACCCCGATGGATTAGAATTGCTAATCGGAATGGGAGGTTAGCCCTTTGATTGATGTAAATAAATTTGAAAGTATGCGCATTGGCTTAGCGTCTCCAGAAAAGATTCGTAGCTGGTCTTATGGGGAAGTTAAGAAGCCGGAAACAATTAACTATCGGACTTTAAAACCAGAAAATGACGGGCTGTTTTGTCAACGGATTTTTGGTCCTGTAAAAGATTTAGAATGTGCTTGTGGTAAACACAAACGCATGAGTGAAAAAGGTAAAGTTTGCGAACGTTGTGGAGTAGAGGTAACTCGATCTAAAGTACGTCGGGAACGCATGGGGCATATTGAATTAGCTGCCCCAGTCTCCCATGTTTGGTATTTTAAAGGCATTCCATCTCGTATGGGCTTATTGTTAGATATGAGCCCTCGTGCTTTGGAAGAAATCATTTATTTTGCTTCCTATGTGGTAACTGATCCAGGTGATACTGGTATGGAAGTGAAACAATTGTTGACAGAACGGGAATACCGTGAACGCAAACGTCAATTTGGGAACAGATTCCAAGCAGCCATGGGTGCAGAAGCAGTGAAAACTCTCCTGGCCAATGTCAACATTGATAAAGAAATTGAAGAACTACGTGAAATGTTAAAGACTGCAACGGGTCAAAAACGGACTCGGGCTATCCGCCGTTTGGATATCTTAGATGCCTTTCAAGAATCTGGCAATGATCCAACTTGGATGGTCTTGGATGTTATTCCAGTTATTCCTCCAGATTTACGCCCAATGGTGCAACTTGATGGGGGTCGGTTTGCAACTTCTGATTTGAATGACCTTTATCGTCGGGTAATCAATCGGAATAATCGTTTGAAACGCTTGTTGGATTTGAACGCTCCGAATATCATTGTTCAAAACGAAAAACGTATGCTCCAAGAAGCCGTGGATGCCTTGATTGACAATGGTCGACGTGGCCGTCCAGTAACTGGCCCTGGTAATCGCCCATTAAAATCTCTGTCTCATATGCTGAAAGGGAAACAAGGGCGCTTCCGTGGAAACTTATTGGGTAAACGTGTAGACTATTCTGGCCGTTCTGTTATTGTCGTTGGACCAAACCTTAAGATGTATCAATGTGGTTTGCCAAAAGAAATGGCTCTTGAACTCTTTAAACCATTCGTGATTAAAGAATTAGTTGAACGGGAAATGGCCGCTAATATCAAGAATGCTAAACGGAAGATCGAGAGATTTGATAATGACGTTTGGGGAATCTTGGAAGAAGTCATTAAAGAACACCCAGTTCTATTAAACCGGGCACCTACTTTGCACCGTTTAGGGATCCAAGCCTTTGAACCTACTTTGGTAGAAGGGCGGGCTATCCGTCTTCACCCATTAGCCTGTGAAGCGTATAATGCCGACTTCGACGGGGACCAAATGGCTGTTCACTTACCACTTAGCCAAGAAGCTCAAGCTGAAGCCCGTATTTTAATGTTGGCTGCTCAAAACATCTTGAACCCTAAAGATGGTAAGCCAGTTGTTACTCCTTCTCAAGATATGGTCTTGGGGAACTATTATCTCACCATGGAAGAAGAAGGCAAGAATGGTGAAGGGATGATCTTCTCTAGCGTAGATGAAGTAATCCTTGCTTATGAAAATGGTTGTGTTCACCTACATACGCGTATTGCCTTCGATCCTAAAGCCTTGAAGGAAAAACCATTCTCTGATTGGCAAAAAGAACGATTGATGTTAACGACTGTCGGGAAGATTATCTTTAACCAAATCATGCCAGATGAATTCCCATATTTGAATGAACCAACGGCTGAAAACTTAGAAGTTCAAACCCCTGATAAATACTTTGTAGAACCAGGGACAGACATTCGTCAAGTCATTAAAGAGTCTAAGTTGGTATCACCGTTTAAGAAGAAAAACTTAGGGAATATCATTGCCGAAGTCTTCAAACGCTTCAAGATTGCTGAAACCTCTAAGATGTTGGACCGCATGAAAGATTTGGGTTATCATATTTCTACTCGTGCTGGTTTAACAGTAGGTATAGCAGATATTACTGTTGTGGATACCAAGGCAGAAATTCTAGAAGCAGCCCATAAGAAAGTGGATCAAATTACCAAACTCTACCGTCGTGGGTTAATCACAGATGCAGAGCGTTATGAACGAGTTATTGAAGCTTGGAACGTAGCGAAGGAAGAACTGCAAAATGAATTGATGGATTCCTTGGATGACCGAAACCCTATCTTCATGATGTCGGATTCTGGGGCGCGGGGGAATATCTCCAACTTTACTCAGCTCGCCGGGATGCGTGGGTTGATGGCCGCTCCTAATGGTAAAATCATGGAATTACCGGTAACGTCTAACTTCCGTGAAGGGTTGACCGTCTTAGAAATGTTCGCTTCCACTCACGGGGCTCGTAAAGGGATGACTGATACGGCCTTGAAGACCGCCGACTCTGGTTACTTAACTCGTCGTTTGGTTGATGTGGCGCAAGATATTATTATTCGTGAAACGGATTGTGGATCAGATCGTGGCTTGAAGATCTCTGCTATTATGGAAGGCAATGAGGTTATTGAACCATTAGAAGAACGTCTAATTGGCCGCCATGCTCACAAGACAGTCCGTCATCCGGAAACAGGCGAAATTATTGTCAGAAAGAATGAAATGATGACAGAAGATATCGCTCGTAAGATTGTTGATGCTGGGATCAAAGAGGTAAGCATACGCTCAGCCTTTACTTGTGATACTCGTCATGGGGTCTGCAAGATGTGTTATGGCCGCAACTTGGCAACCGGTTCAGAAGTTGAAGTTGGGGAAGCAATCGGAACTATCGCCGCTCAATCTATCGGGGAACCAGGGACTCAGTTGACCATGCGTACCTTCCATACTGGTGGGGTTGCTGGGGACGATATCACTCAAGGTTTGCCTCGGGTTCAAGAAATTTTTGAAGCTCGCCATCCTAAAGGGCAAGCGGTGATCACAGAGGTAACCGGTGAAGTTATTTCTATTGATGAAGACCCAATTGCTCGTGAAAAGAGCATGACGATAAAGGGAGAAACGGATACTCGTACTTACGAAATTCCATATACCTCTCGTGTGAAGGTAGCAGAAGGGGACCATGTCAAACGTGGTCAAGCCTTGACGCAAGGGTCTATTGATCCTAAAGAGTTGCTCCGTGTTCGTGATGTCTTGACAGTTAAAAACTATCTCTTACGTGAAGTGCAAAAAGTTTACCGTATGCAAGGGGTAGAAATTGGCGACAAACACATTGAAGTAATGGTTAACCAAATGTTGCAAAAAGTTCGGATCATGGATCCAGGCTCCACTAACTTGTTGCCAGGAACAATGATGGATATTGGAGACTTCTTGGATGCTAATAATAAGGTGATTAAGTCAGGCGAAATGCCTGCGACAGCAAGACCAGTTCTTCTGGGGATCACTAAGGCATCTTTAGAAACTAACAGCTTCTTATCTGCTGCCTCCTTCCAAGAAACGACTCGTGTCTTAACTGATGCAGCCATTCGAGGTAAACGTGATACCTTGCTCGGCTTGAAGGAAAATGTCATTATCGGTAAGATGATTCCTGCTGGGACAGGGATGCAACGTTACCGGAAGATGAAGCCTTCTACAGAAACAGAAGAATTAACCAACTCTGCATATCGCTTGTCTGATGGTCAAGTGCAAAATGTTTCAGCTGAGGGATCTTCAAAAGAATAAATGAAATGTCTAGCTAGAGCTTATGTAAAAGGGTATCTAAGAAATAGATGCAAACACACAGTCCCTAGGGCAAAAACCTCTTTATAAAAAGTTCTAAATAAGATAGCAAATAGCACGTCAAAAGTACAGACAAATGTACAATTGACGTGCTATTTTGTTTGCTTGTCGTTAGGGAAAATGCTGATGAATTATACATATAATATAAAACTTTTTGGCGAAGAAGATCATCTTTTCTAAAAAATGGCAACAACAAAACTTGACAAAATGCCAGAATTCCTCAAAAAGGCAATTGGATAAAACGCTAGAACTTAGCTTTGCCTAGCCCCTTCTATATAAGGAGAATTTGCTTTTTATGAGCTTTAGAGGTGGTGTAAAAGATAGGTAGCCAAAGAGAAATAAATCATTAGGCCACAAGCGTCATTGATCGTCGTAATAAATGGTCCTGAAGCAACGGCAGGGTCAATTCCTACGCGGTCGAATAGCCCAGGGACCACGTAACCAATAACAGTAGATACACTCAAGGTTGCCCACATGGAGACAGCGATAATTCCAGAAAGGACAATATTCTTGTATAAGAAGAAAGAGAGGAAGAAAATAGAAATTCCAGCAGCCAATCCAATAAGGGCACCGGCTAAAAATTCTTTTATCATGATGGAGAAGAAGGTTTCTTCAGATTCCTCGCTCATGGTTAAGCGTCGAACGGAAACAGCTAGAGACTGGGTTCCAACGTTACCAGCAGAGTCCATGATAATGGGCATGAAAGCTGCTAATGCGACAACCTTGGAAATAGTGCTTTCGAACATAGCGATTAAGTTCGCCGAAATTAATCCTAAGAAGATAAGAATAACAATCCAGAGTACACGGTGTTTGGCGATTTGGAAGACAGATTCTTCGTCATCATCTTCTTCATCACTAGTTGAAATACCAGCGAAGCGGTGGAAGTCTTCAGTAACTTCTTCTTCTAAAATATCCATAACGTCATCGACAGTAACAATTCCAAGGAGAACATTATCAATAGTAATAACAGGAACCGCAACTAAGTCATACTCTTGAATGACATGGGCGACATCTTCTTGGTCATCAATCACATGAACAGAGACAATTTGTGTGTTCATCAGATCCTTCATTGGTGTATTACCTGGGGAAAGTAGAAGTTCTCGAATAGAGACTACCCCCTGGAGATGAAACTGTTCATCAACAGCATAGATATAGTAAAAAGTTTCTGCGCGGTGGCCAATATTCCTCATAGTTTGGATAATGTTATCTACGGTATCGTTAATATCTACAGTAATTACTTCGGTGGTCATGATGGCGCCGGCTGTTTTGGCTTCGTGTTGAAGCATGCGTTCGATAATAGCACGGTCTTTTGGCTTCATCATTTCTAGAAGGTTTTGACGTTTATCTTCTTCTAAGCCGTTGATAAAATCGACCACATTATCATCCGCTACATAGGAAAATACTTCTCTCAAGTAATCTTTCGGCAAGTAGTTTAAAGATTCTTCACGATCTTCTTGCTCCATCCAATCGAAAATTTCAGAGAATTCAAGCGGAGTTAGAAAATTGATAATTCTAGCCTTTTTTTCTTTGGGTAATTCAATAAATAGTTCTACTTGGTCATTTTCATGTAATTTAAGGAAAAGATCTCGAAAACGTTCACGATCTCCTTGTTCCCCTGCAGCTAAGATGTCATCTCTATAAGCTTTACTCGCTCGATTATTTTCCTCTTCCATTCGTAGCAAGCGTTCTTCATCTTTTGTTACCATAACATCCCTCACCTTTCCTCGATCGGCTGAACCGATATATTTGGAAGTCGAACGACCGTGTTGCAGAGTAAAAAATGCAAAAAAACACGCTGAATGAGAGCGTGTGATTACCAGTAGATCTCTAGGGGTATCTGCACCTCATCGTATCGATTTTAGCTCTGATTAGCATAGGCAGAACCAGCCACATTAGAACATCCCTTAATTCGAGAAATTCTGCTGACCCATTGGCGTCTTTGGACATTTCTGGGCAGTGGCTTGTCTCTAATTCAGTAGCCTCACCTAACAAGGTTATTCAATTTCCACTAATATTATAGCCCATTGCCCATATTAAACAATAGCAGATGAACTGTTTTTTAAGAAAGATTTACTGATTGAATAAAAAGAGGAGGATTATAAAAGAATACAATAATTTAAAGCTACAAAAACATGAAAGTAAATTATGAAAGCTTGAAGGAAAAGCAAATGATAGCGGTTCTAATTTTGAACAAAACAAATATCTATGATATATTTAAAATGTTGGGTCTAGAGCTAGTATAGGTTTTCATGAACGTATTTTTATGAATGAATGCTTATACAGGGGAAGAGGTAATTGACTCTTTCTGAAGGATCCCACAGTAATGGTGAAAAAAGAAAGGAGAAGTACAATGCATAAAAAGTTAGATTCAATCGGAACTTTAGCGATCCTAGGTGCGGTATTGGCAGGTCTTATTGCCCTACTGTCAGTCGGTGGAAATCCTGGGAATATGGCCTTATGTACGGCTTGCTTTATTCGAGATATTATGGGGGCTCTCGGTCTTCATTCTGCACCACCAGTGCAATATTTTAGACCGGAAATTGTTGGCATTATTTGTGGAGGATTCATTGCGGCTATAGTTTCTGGGGAATTCAAACCGACTAGTTCGGCTAATCCGGGCTTACGATTTGTCGGCGGACTTATTTTAATGATAAATGCCTTAGTTTTCTTAGGATGTACTTTACGTATGGTCATTCGTTTAGCTGCTGGGGATCTTAGTGCTGTTGTTGGATTGATTGGCTTTATTGTGGGGGTATCTGCTGGGGTCTACTTCCTTAAACGTGGATTTTCTCTTCCTAAGGGTGAAGAAACGGCTAAGGGGAATGGTTACGTTCTGCCAGTTATTTTTGCTGGCCTATTCATTCTGTTCCTGCTTGTACCAAGTATGTTCCATTTTTCGAAAATGGGGCCAGGTAGCTTCCATGCCAATGTAGCCTTATCCTTAGTAGCAGGTTTAATTTTTGGTGCAATTGCTCAGAAAATACGTCTATGCTTTGCTGGAGCATTTCGTAATGTTATCATGATTCGAGATTTTAAGATGATAACGCCGATTGTTAGCTTATTTATTGTTTTAACGATCTTTAATATAGCTACTTCACGTTTTGCACTTGTCCCATTTGGCCCAATTGCTCATGCGCAACATCTTTGGAATTTCTTGTCTATGTTTGCTGTAGGATTAGCAGGTATTCTCTTTGGAGGTTGCCCAGTACGCCAAGTGGTTTTAGCGGGGACTGGCCATGGTGATGGTATTGTCACAACAATTGGGATGATGGTTGGAGCTGCTATGGCACATAATTTTGCTTTGGCTTCGGGGCCTGCTATGGCTGCAACAGCAGAAGCTCCAGCAGTTGCCGGTGGACCAGGTATAGCAGGGCAAATAGCTGTAATACTGTCTATTGTTATCTTATTTATTATTGCTTTCCGCTACAGTTCCAAGAAATAAGGGTATTAGATGGGGGAAAAATATCTTTATCTCACATTTTCTACAACAGCCGATGCTATAGCCTGTGAGAAAACGTGTAAGGCTCATGGCATTAAAGGACGCCTGGTAGCTGCTCCTAGGCAAATGTCGGCTGGTTGTGGGTTGGCTTTTCGAAGTGGGCTAGAAGAAAGAGAAGCTCTTGAGGGTATTTTAGCTAGTCAAGCTATTAATATAGAAAAGATCCAAGAAATATAAAAAAGGAAAAGGTCACCAAGGAGGTAGGTGACCTTTTTGGGTGAGCTAAATTAAGAAGGGCAAAAATTTATAGAGCTGTCAAACTTTAACAGAGGAAGAATAGGAAAGGAAAGATGACTTGAAAAAAGATAAACAAGGATGAAAGAAAGTGCAATAAAAGGTAGAAAAGGAAGCTCTTTTTTTGTTTTGCGGTGCCTAAAGAAATAATAAGCTTGCCATACTAGGGCTAGTCCACTAGCGAGTAAATTGAGTAAGATAAATGGGGAAAAAGGAAGGTAACAAGCTAAAAGGGATAAAGCTTTTATATCTGCCCCACCTAAGCCCCCCTTTAGAGATAGGCTCATACACCAAAGAGAAAAGTAGACTAACAAGAGGGCAAAGTAATGGTGGGGAGATGGAGAAAGTTGGATCAAGAAGAACATGAGAATCCAAAAGCGATCGGGTATAGAAAGGATCATACAATCGACTACGCTAGAACTTAAAAGTAAAATACCGATAAGAAAAGCAAGGCAGTTAGAAAGAGAGGGGGAAGTCCCATAAAAAAGTCCAGTAGTCCAGATGCCAGCGCAAATTTCCCCGAATAGATGATAAGAGGGGATGGGATAGTGGCAGTAGCGACAACGACCACGAAGAATGATATAGGAAAAGACAGGGATTAAGTCAAAGCAACGTAGGCTAGTCTGGCAATGGAAGCAATAAGATCTAGAACGACGCGGTACTTGGTAAATCCATCTAGTGCACTGGGCGGTTAAAAAGGAAAAGAAAGAACTGCCATAAAAAAAGAGTAAAACACAAGAAAAGGCAGGGGCAAAATAGTTTTTTTCCATAGACTTTTACCTCCGATAAAAATTAGGCAGCCAAAAGAAGGATGATTTTCTACTTCGGTAATAAACTACGCAACAAAAAGGGAAAATGATGTGCGTTTTTTTGAAAATAAACTTTCTGTCAAAAATAATAAATAAGTCTTCTTCTCCTGAAAGATATGGCGCATAAAAATGAAGAAAGGATAGTTCCTTTTTTAAAATAGAATTGGTAAAAAGCAAAAAAAATTATTTTTTATCTTTACAAGGTAAAGCTTCTGTGTTAGTATATTTAATGCGTTCTTCGAAGAAGGACGGCGACATTTGTCAAAAAGATTTCAAAAAAATAAAAAAGTTGTTGACAAATGAATTTCGAAATGCTATTATGTAATAGTTGTCGCTTCTATAAGACGACAACGGTTGACCTTTGACAATTGAACAAAAAGACGCACCAAAATGTGTAGGGGATGTTGACTCAAGCAGTCACATCAAACCTAAAATTTCTGATTGGTTTTGGATAACCAATCGTGCCAGTAGGCAAAATCGTTGAGCTAATTCAACTTTCTTTCATGAGAGTTTGATCCTGGCTCAGGACGAACGCTGG
>NZ_QXPZ01000035.1:845-1617 GCF_003664595.1 Atopobacter sp. AH10 | reverse complement strand
TCCCCCAAAATTTATCCAATACTCAAAAGAAAATGATCAAAAATCTTTATTTTACAAGATTTTTTGATCATTTTTTTCTTGACTTCTGCCTCCTATCGTTGTATAATAGATACAACGATAGGAGGGTTCACAATGTCTAAGATAAAAGCTATAAAATTACCAGAAAAAAGAGTCTCTATTAAGAAAAGTGGCAAATATCGGTATGTTTATTACATCGATTCTTACTATGTGACAACCAACGGTTCACGTACTCACCGAGACGTAGCTATTGGAAAACTAAACGAAGAAGATCCAACGACCTTTTTCCCTAATCAAAAGTACTGGGAATACTTTCCAAAAACAGATCCTATTGAAGAAGAAATTACTGAGATCCAACAGGCAGGCTTTTCTCAATTGGTAAAAAAACTTGCTCAGCAATTAAAAGTAGATGAATTGCTTTCAAAAAACTTTGACGATATAGCTGACTCTATTCTCTCTATCGCCTCGTTTATGCTTTCTAAAGGTAATACGATGATGTATTTAGATGATTACTATCTGACCCATTATAATCCCTACAGATCAACTCCTACACAGAGAAAGTTAGGACCTATTTATGAAGCTATTAGCCATTCTCGCCGTTGGCATTTCTTTAAAGATTGGCAAACCTTGATCGTTAACGAAGGAGATTATGTAGCATATGATGTCAGCAGTGTATCTACCTATGGTAAAAGTATAGATTTGGCTGCCATGGGTTATAACCGAGACCATGAACTTTTACCTCAAGTGAATTTGG
>NZ_QXPZ01000035.1:0-695 GCF_003664595.1 Atopobacter sp. AH10 | reverse complement strand
TAGGTACTTTACCTAGTTTTGGAAAATCTGCTCCAATTCAAGTGGATGATATGACCTTTAATGGCTTCGTTTATATGAATTTGGAGAAAAAAGGAGCAGATATTGCTAACTTAAGTGACCGTATCAACCGTAGTGAAGAAGATCTGAAAAAACATATGGATAAGCAAATCCGTTTAAAAAAAGACCCCTACTTTAATGTAGAGGTCAGCGATGTTCAATATTTAACAGGATATAGTCGAAAAAACGATAAGATAGCGGAAAGCTTTAAATTGAGTGGCCTGTTTGGATTAATTTCAAATGTTGAGGATTTGAGCGCAAAAGAAGCCTTGGAAATCTATCGTAGACGAGACTTAATTGAAAAACACTATGATGATATGAAGAATCACCTAGAATTTAACCGTTTTAAGACGCATCATCAAACTTCAACAGACGGGAAGTTCTTTATTGGATTTATCGCTCAAATTATTTTAGCCTACATGACTAATCAACTGAGCTATTGTAAAAAAGCTCCTGTAGTAACTATTGAGGGTTTGATCACAGAAATGGATAAAATCCAAAGGATTAAACGCAAAGATGGTAGCGTTCGATTAACTACTTTTACTCGTAAGCAAAAGGACATCCTTGAATTATTCAACATTGACATCAACGATTATATAAATGAGCTTGTGAAAAATTAAATGGTGGACAAATTTTGG
>NZ_QXPZ01000034.1 GCF_003664595.1 Atopobacter sp. AH10 | reverse complement strand
GTATAGATTTGGCTGCCATGGGTTATAACCGAGACCATGAACTTTTACCTCAAGTGAATTTGGACGTGTTTTACTCACAAAGTAGACATCTTCCTATTTGTTATGAACTTTACGATGGTAGCATTGTCGATAAAGCACACATTCTTGAGATGATGGACTTAGCGGAAGATCTCGATATGAAGCTGACTGTTTTTGTGATGGATAAAGGATTTTTAACCAAAGAAAACCTTTCGTTTCTTAAGCAACACCACATTCCTTTCTTAATGGCTTTTCCTAATTCTCAAAAACTTTATCGTCAGTGGCTTTTGAACCAAAGTAAAGATCTGGAAACATTCGAAAGTTATCTAGGTACTTTACCTAGTTTTGGAAAATCTGCTCCAATTCAAGTGGATGATATGACCTTTAATG
>NZ_QXPZ01000033.1 GCF_003664595.1 Atopobacter sp. AH10 | reverse complement strand
GTATAGATTTGGCTGCCATGGGTTATAACCGAGACCATGAACTTTTACCTCAAGTGAATTTGGGCGTGTTTTACTCACAAAGTAGACATCTTCCTATTTGTTATGAACTCTACGATGGTAGCATTGTCGATAAAGCACACATTCTTGAGATGATGGACTTAGCGGAAGATCTCGATATGAAGCTGACTGTTTTTGTGATGGATAAAGGATTTTTAACCAAAGAAAACCTTTCGTTTCTTAAGCAACACCACATTCCTTTCTTAATGGCTTTTCCTAATTCTCAAAAACTTTATCGTCAGTGGCTTTTGAACCAAAGTAAAGATCTGGAAACATTCGAAAGTTATTTAGGTACTTTACCTAGTTTTGGAAAATCTGCTCCAATTCAAGTGGATGATATGACCTTTAATG
>NZ_QXPZ01000032.1 GCF_003664595.1 Atopobacter sp. AH10 | reverse complement strand
AAATAACACCACCTCGGTGATAGGTGGTGTTTATGGTTATGAGTCAGGGAATTCAGGTTATATTATGCTATACTGGTAGAGAAGGAAAGGAAGTGAGTGGTATGTCGTTTAATTTCGATTGGAATACACTCTTATCATGGCGAACCCTGATTCAGCTAATTGATTTGGGCGTTGTCTGGTACCTCATCTATAAGATTTTATTTATTATTAGAGGGACACGGGCGATTAACTTAGTCAAAGGGATTATTGTCCTTTTAGCGATCAAGGCTTTGTCTTATTTTATCGGCCTACATACCTTGGACTTTTTAATTAATATGGTAATTCAATGGGGGATTATTGGGCTGATTGTGGTCTTCCAACCAGAAATTCGTCGAGGATTGGATCATATTGGACGTTCCTCTATTTTTGTAGGTAAGTCCAAGCGTGAACGTCCGAGTGAACGGCTAATTAATGAGTTAATAGAAGCGACTTATTACATGGCTAAACGTAGGATAGGAGCCTTGATTTCTATCGAAGTGGATAGCCCTTTGGAAGAATATATTGACACAGGGATTCGCCTAGATGCGACTGTATCGAGTCAACTTTTGATCAATACTTTTATTCCCAATACGCCTCTTCACGATGGAGCTGTCATCATAAAAGATTACCGCATCGCAACGGCGGCGAGTTACTTACCCTTGTCAGAAAGTTCTTTGATCCCAAAAGAATTAGGAACCAGACATCGGGCGGCGATCGGATTGAGTGAGGTTACAGATGCGGTGACTATTGTGGCATCCGAGGAAACGGGCTCAGTATCTATCACACATAATGGGCGTATTTTTCGAGATTTAGACGAAAGCGAATGTAAACGCATGTTAGAAGGCTTTTTGTCCTCAGATGATAAAGAGACGGATAGTTGGAACATCTGGGATCTTCTCGATAATTATCGCTTAGGAGGGAAAAACGATGAATAAATGGTTCAATAATCGAGCTTTTCTTGTCGTTATTTCTTTTGCCATGACCTTGCTTTTGTTCAGTTATGTGGATTCTATTGGCAATAGACACCAACAATCTATTAATGTACAATCTCAACAGGTAGTCGAACATGTTCCAGTAGAAGCAAATTTAAGCGCGAAACGTTTTGTGGTGACAGGACTGCCTAGTGAAACAAGTGTTTTGCTTGAAGGCCCCACTTCCTCGGTGAAATTAGCGACAACGAATCGTAATTTTAAGGTAGTTACGCCTAATTTGGATCGGCTGGGCGAAGGAGATCATACGATTGATTTGAAAACGCAAGGCTTGCCTGCCGATGTTCAAAGTCGTGTATCCCCTAAACAGGTGACAATTCATATTGAACCACTGGAAGAAAAAACGTTTAAAGTAGTGATCTACACGCCAGATGGAAGAGCGATTACTGACGATATGAAACTATCGAAAGAAACAGTTCGGGTAATAGGAGGAAAGTCTGCTGTAGAATCTATTCAAGAAGTGCGGGGCTTCTATGATGTGAATCGTCATAAAGGTCAAGCCAGTGAAATTGATCTATTAGCTTTTGACAAGAATGGTGAGACGGTTGCTGTGACCGTGGAACCAAAATCTGTGACAGGGAAATTGAACGAAGATGCTGATATCACAAAGAAGCAAGTACCGATAGTGGTAGCTGCCTCTAATGAACAAAGAGATATGGACTACAGCTATGAAGTGAAACCTGACATGGTAACTATTACAGGGGAAAAAGATGTTTTAAAAACAATTTCAGAAATTTCAGTCCCAATTGATGTGGCAAATCTTGAAGATGGGATGAAAGTGCATGCCTTGCTCACGCTTCCGAAACGGATTATTGCTGCTTCAGTGGAACAAGTTGAAGTAACCGTTAAGATACGTGAACGAAATGGACAAGATCAAAGTGTAGATAAAACGGAAGATGACTCATCTACAACAGGTGGGACAACTAGTAAAAATGTGGATAAAGAGAATAAAAACCCTTCAAGGCATTAAGGCCTGAACGTCTATTAAGACAAAAAAGAATAAAGGAGACTATTATGGGTAAGTATTTTGGAACGGATGGAGTTCGCGGTGTAGCTAATAAAGAGTTAACGCCAGAACTTGCTTTCAAGTTAGGTCGTTGTGGAGGTTATGTTCTTTCAAAACATTCAACGGAAGAAAAGCCACAAGTTTTGGTGGCTAGAGATACACGTATATCAGGGCAATTATTAGAATATGCTCTAGTGGCTGGCTTGATGTCTGTTGGGATTGAAGTCATGCAATTGGGCGTTTTACCAACTCCAGGTGTGGCATACCTCACACGGGCTCAAGGTGCAGTAGCAGGGGTAATGATTTCTGCATCCCACAACCCGGCTCAAGACAATGGAATTAAATTTTTTGCAGCTAATGGCTTCAAACTTTCAGATGAAACAGAAGCTGAAATTGAAGCTCTCTTAGATCAAGAAGTGGACGATTTACCTCGACCTTCCGCTGAAGGTTTAGGGACAGTGGACGAATATTTAGAGGGGGCGTTAAAGTACTCTCAATTCTTACGTTCGTCTATTGCGGATGATCTTTCCGGATTACATGTGTGCCTAGACGGTGCGAATGGTGCGACAACGGCTATTTTGACAAGAATATTCGCTGATTTGAATACGGATTTTGATCTTTTAGGGGATAAGCCAAATGGGATCAATATTAACGATGGTGTAGGGTCAACTCACCCTGAAAAATTAGCCGAGTTTGTTGTAGAGTCTGGGGCAGATGTTGGCTTGGCTTTTGATGGTGATGGAGATCGGTGTATTGCTGTAGACGAAAAAGGGAACATTATTGATGGGGACAAAATGATGCTCATTTGTGGGCGTTATCTCAAAGAATATGGTCGTTTGAAAGAAGATACGATTGTAACGACTGTTATGAGTAACCTAGGAATGTTCAAAGCAGCAGATAAGCTAGGACTCCGGCTTGAAAAGACTCAAGTAGGGGATCGCTATGTGTCTGAAAAAATGAGAGAATTTGGTTATAATCTCGGTGGTGAACAGTCTGGTCATATTATCTTTATGGATTTGAATACAACAGGAGATGGCTTGTTGACAGGGATTCAACTCTTGAATGTGATGAAGAAGACTGGTAAGAAATTATCTGAACTTGCTGAGGTTATGGAAGTTTTCCCACAAACCTTGGTGAATATCCCAGTTAAGGATAAAAATCATGTGATGGATATTCCTGAAGTTGCTGACATTATAAAGCAAACAGAAGAAGCGATGAATGGGGAAGGAAGAGTCTTGGTTCGCCCTAGTGGGACGGAATCATTGGTTCGTGTGATGGTAGAAGCCAAAACTCACGAGGACTGCGATCGATATGCAGAGGCTATTGCAGCTGTTGTTCGAGAAAAAGCCTAATTTTTAAAAGAAGCATAAGGATGGGAAAGAGCTCCTAATGGGGGCTCTTTTTTTCTTGAGACAGAAGGTCTAATAGGAGAAATTTGACAGCCTTTCCATCCTGTTGTATAGTAAAATAGCTTCTGAAAAACTGTAAATAGGGAGGATAATTTTTTAAGGAATAGCGCCAGACCCAGGATAGATAGCCTGGGGGACGAGGATGGAGTTTATCGAAAATTCGGCGGATGACTCCAGGGTGTGCACTCTACAGAAACGGAAGAAAAACCTTTGTAAGAAGGCAACAGAGGCCGTTTTGGCACCAGAAGCGAATCGAAAAATTGAATAAAGGAGCGATTCGCATGTGTGGAATTGTCGGAGCTATTGGAAATATAGCTATTGCAAAGTATTTGTTGAAGGGATTGCAACGCTTGGAATACAGGGGATATGACTCTGCTGGTATTGCCTTAATGGACAAGCTAGGGGATATCCATGTCACTAAGGTAGCAGGGAAAATTGCTAACTTAATTCCTTTAGTGGACCAAAGTGTGGAAGCAGTTAGTGGGATTGGCCATACACGTTGGGCAACGCACGGACCAGCAAATACGGAGAATGCTCATCCTCATTTGTCTGCTTCAGGAAGATTTGCTATTGTCCACAATGGAGTGATTGATAACTACAAAGAGTTGAAGGAACGTTATCTATCAGATGTAGAGTTTCTTTCTGATACAGATACAGAAGTTGTGGCGAATTTAATTGACCGTTTTGTAAGTGACAATAAAGAAGATGAGTTAGAGGGTTTAAGAAAAGCCTTAAGACTTCTAGAAGGGTCCTACGCCTTGGGGATTATAGACCGAAAACACCCAGAACGCTTGTATGCAGCTAAAGAAAAGAGTCCCCTTTTAGTAGGTGTGGCTGATGAGGGACATATTATTTGTTCCGATGCTATGGCTGGAATTTCTGTGACTAAAGCCTATCTCTTGATCCAAGACGGGGATTTAGCTATTTTGACCGCTGATGATGTGCGAATTGAGAATTTATCAGGTGAAGTAGTTGAACGTGAAATGCAACGCTTTGATGAGGAAGATTCTGATTTGGACAAGGGGCTGTACCCTTACTACATGTTAAAAGAAATTGAAGAACAACCAAGTGTTTTGAGACATATTACTTCTCTTTACCAAGAAGGTTTGGAGGACTTGCCTCAAGTTTTGAAAGAATTAGAAAAGGCAGAGACTATCTACATGGTTGCTAGTGGGACGAGTTACCATGCTTCCTGTTTGGCTAAGAGATGGTTCGAACAAATTTTAAATAAGCGGGTAGAAGCTCATATTGCTAGTGAATTCACTTATGAAATGCCGGTAATTAGTCAAAAGCCGTTCTTTATCTTCTTGTCCCAAAGTGGGGAAACAGCAGATAGTCGACATGCCTTGGTGAAGGTGAAGGCTGCGGGCTATCCGTCCTTAACGATCACTAATGTGAAGGGATCTACCCTGGCTCGTGAAGCAAGTTATAGTTTACCATTATTAGCAGGTCGTGAAGTGGCGGTAGCCTCTACTAAGGCCTATATTGCTCAATTGGCTGTGATGGCTTATCTCGTTTATGCATTGAAAGGGGAGCTCCCCGACTTATTAAAAGGGTTGAAACAAGTTGAAGTAGCGATGGAACGGCTCCTAAGTCAAAAAGAAGCCATTCGAGATGTGGTGAAAGAAAACTTACTTGATACACGGAATGCCTTTTATATCGGACGTGGCTTGGACTACTTAACAGCGATGGAAAATGCGTTGAAGTTGAAAGAGATTTCTTACCTGCAAGTGGAAAGTTTTGCAGCAGGTGAACTGAAACATGGGACGATTGCCTTAATAGAAGATGGAACACCGGTCATTGCTATAGTGACACAAGCTCATTTAGCCAAACAAACGCGGTCGAACTTGGAGGAAGTTCGAGCAAGAGGTGGCAGAAGCTTGACCATTAGCTCTAGTGATTTAGCTTTAGAGGGCGATACAGTTGTTGTGGATGCAGTTCCAATGCGTTTGAGACCTTTCTTAAGTGTTGTGGTAGGCCAATTGATTGCTTATTATACAGCTCTTGAAAAAGGCTATAATGTGGATCAACCACGTAATCTAGCCAAGAGTGTTACAGTAGAGTAATGGTGAGCCTATAAAGTGAATGAATATGGAATAAGCTTGTTGCTTTTAGGCGATAGAGTGATGGTAGAATGAAGGATAAGTCGTTGAATGATCAGGTAGATGATCAGTACTTTCTGTGTTTAAGAGCTAGAGCGATGAGAAATTCCATTCTTTAGACTACTCAAGTAGGAAAAGTTTTGATAAAATAGGGGGCGCTTAAAGAGTGCCTCCTTATTTTTGGGGAAAGGCAAGAAAGATAAGCGAGTGAAGCCTGTTCACTTGCTTGCATTTGCTTGCTATAATAGTTACACTTAGAGCTAATGGGAAAGGACGTGCAGGGAATGAAATTAGACGAACTATCTATTGAAGAACGGTCAGAAATGTCCATGATCGAAGTCGCACACGCCTATTTAAAAGAGAAAAATGCTGTAGTAGACTTTAATGATTTGCTAGCTATTGTAGGCGATTATCTTCATTTATCCGATGAACAATTAGAAAAGGAAATGGCTCGTTTCTATACGACTTTGAATACTGATGGTGCCTTTATTTCTTTAGGGGAAAATCGCTGGGGTTTGCGTTCTTGGTATGCGATTGATGCGATTGATGAAGAAATCGTCTCTTCGATAGATGATGATGAATTGAAGAAGAAACGTCGGAAGAAGAACAAGAAGAAATTCAATGCCTTTAATGACGATGATGATGCGATTGACTATAGCGATGACGATGATGAAGATCTTGACTACGATGACGATGATGAAGAAGATTTGGACGATGACGATCAAGGGCCAATCGATTCATCTGATGACGAGGACAGTGAAGAAGAAGCAGATGAATTAAAGGCCTACAAGTCAGATCTTAGTGAATTTGATGATTCTGAAGTAGAAGATGAAGAAATAGATGGCCATCTAACAATTATTGAAGACGACCAATTAGAAGACGAAGACGAAGAAGAGGAATAATTCCAAGTTTTCGTACTTGACCTAACGGGAGTGAGACGGTAATATAATTGTTGGGCTCCCATAATTGGGAGAAGTCGATGCAATCCCTCAATCTTAGCGGATGGGGGATTTTTTTAATGGAAGGTCAAGGGGTTTCTTGGCTTTTCAAAAAGGATAAAAACGGCTGGTTCAATGGTCCACCCGAATCAAAAGCAAAGGAGAATGGCGATATGACCAAATATATTTTTGTAACAGGTGGTGTGGTGTCTTCGATTGGTAAAGGGATCATAGCTTCATCTTTAGGTCGCTTATTGAAGAATCGTGGTTTAAAAGTAACGATCCAAAAATTTGACCCATATATCAACGTCGATCCAGGGACAATGAGCCCTTATCAGCATGGGGAAGTTTTTGTGACAGATGATGGAACAGAAACAGACTTGGACTTAGGGCACTATGAACGTTTTATCGATATTCATTTGAATCAATATTCTAATGTGACAACAGGGAAAATTTACTCTGAAGTTTTAAAGAAAGAACGTCGTGGGGACTATCTAGGGGCGACTGTCCAAGTTATTCCTCATATCACTGATGCGATCAAAGCGAAAATTATGCGTGCTGGGGAAACGACAGATAGCGATGTGGTGATCACGGAAGTTGGCGGTACTGTAGGAGATATAGAATCTCTACCATTTGTGGAAGCTTTGCGCCAAATGCGTTCAGAAGTTGGACCGGAAAATGTATGTTATATTCATACGACGCTTATTCCTTACTTAAAAGCGGCTGGTGAAATGAAAACTAAACCAACCCAACATAGTGTGAAAGAATTACGTAGTATGGGAATTCAACCTAATCTTTTAGTTGTGCGAACTGAAAAGCCTCTAACGGAATCTATGCGAGAAAAACTAGCTTTATTCTGTGATGTGGATAAAAAGGCTGTCATTGAATCTCGTGACGTTGAAACGCTTTACACTATTCCATTAGCTTTACAAGAACAAGGGATGGATGACTTTGTTTGCAAGCACTTTGGTTTGACAGACTTACCAGAAGCAGACATGACTGAATGGAAAGCGTTAGAGCAAAGGGTAATGAACCTTCAAAAAACAGTGAAGATTGCTATTGTTGGGAAATATGTGCAATTACCTGATGCCTATATTTCAGTTGTAGAAGCTCTTCACCATGCTGGTTATACCTACAGTTCTTCTATTGATTTAAAATGGGTTGCAGCAGAAGATGTGACAAGTGAAAATGCAGATGAGATTCTTCATGATGCAGATGGGATCTTGGTGCCGGGTGGTTTTGGCCATCGTGGTATCGAAGGAAAGATTGCTGCTATTCAATATGCTCGTGAGAACAATATTCCTTTCTTGGGCATTTGCTTGGGGATGCAACTGGCTTGTATCGAATTTGCTCGTCATGTAGCTGGATTGGAAGGTGCAGATTCTGCGGAAGAAAATCCACGGGCTAAGCACAATATCATCGACTTGATGAACGATCAATTGGATGTGGATCAAAAAGGTGGTACCTTGCGCTTAGGCTTGTATCCATGTCATTTGGCAGAAAATTCTTTAGCCCATCGTTTATATGGCGAAGATATTATCCATGAACGTCACCGTCACCGTTATGAATTTAATAACGACTACCGTGAATTGTTAGCCAATAAAGGTCTAAGCTTCTCTGGTTTGTCTCCAGACAAACGCTTGGTGGAAATTGTTGAATTGCCTAATCATCCATTCTTTATTGCTAGCCAATTCCATCCAGAATTCTTATCACGTCCAAACCGTCCGCATAAATTATTTGAAGGTTTTGTTGGGGCTAGTTTGGAAGCAAAAGAACAAAAATAAGCAAAATATTTAAAAACCTCGTCCATAATGATGGACGAGGTTTTTAATATGCTCCTTGCATCTAGTAGACTAAAAGAGATGAGAAGAAAGCATTGAGGAAGATTCTTTTGAGCGAAGAAAAAAAGTCTAAAAAGCCCCGTCTTATAAAGGATGGGGCTTTGCTGGGTTGGAGGCAGATGAAAGTAGATCTTTAGTCAAGAGCTTTGCGGTGGCTAGCAGACGGATAGTTCAAAGATTTACGGTATTTAGCGACCGTTCTTCTTGCGACAGGGAGTCCTTCATCTTTTAAGATATCTGAAATAGCTTGGTCAGATAGGGGGAAATGAGGGTTTTCTTTTGTAATGAGATCTTTAATCATTGCTTTTACCTCGTCAATAGAGACGCCTTCTGTATGAGCCAACTTTTGAGGGAAGAAATATTTTAAGGGGAAATTGCGACCGTTAAATTGCAAATATTTACCTTGAACAATACGAGAAACGGTCGATTCATGAACGTCTATATAGTTAGCTAAATCTTTCATATTAAGGCCCAAGGGATAACTTTGCTGCTTGAGAAAGAAGGGGGCTTGGAAATGGATTAAGGCTTGGGCTAAACGGCCTAGGGTAGCTTCTCTTTTAGAGAGAGCTTGTATGAGCCAATCGAAATCTTTAGCCTGTTTGTTTAAATAGACGAGAGTATCTTGATCGCAAGCCTGCTTGATCTGATTGAAACTAGTGAGATCAAATTTTATTTTAGGTAGAATATCTTGGTTGATTTGCCATTCTAATGTATTACCCTGAACGTGAATAGTCAGATCAGGGTAGGTGAATTGGGTGGCCTCTTTTTGTATTTGATGACCGGGATAGGGATCTAGTTGTTGAAGATAGGAAAGGGCGCTTTGAACTTCTTCTAACTCTAAGCCAGTGTTTTCGGTAATCTTTATCAGATGGTCTTTTTGTAATTGCTCGCTGGGAAGGGATAAGAGGGTAAGTGCGCTTTTGGGGGCGTAAGGGTCTCGATTTATTTGAAGTTCAAGGCATTCTTTTAAATCTTTTGCGCCTACTCCAGCTGGATCCAATTCTTGTAGGAGAGCTAGGGCATCTTGGTAAAGCGTGGGGTCTTCCCTTTCTTGTGAGCAGTAAGCTTTAATATCGAAGTGAAGGCGACCTGAATCATCTAATTGATCGATGAGGAAAAAAACTTTGTCACGGATAGGAGTGTCTCTATAATTCAGTTTTGCTTGCTGAGTTAAATAGCTTTTTAAAGTGGTAAAGCCCTTGTCAGGAATATTTTGAATCATTGCCTGATGCTGGTCGCTTAAATAAGAAGAATCGTAAGAACTCTCTAAAAAGTGGGTATTTTCTACTTGAAGGAAGGGGTTGTCCAAGGATTTATCTGTTAAGAAATCTTTGAGATCCATCACGTTGTATTGAAGCAATTCAATGGCTTGAGTGAGATCTGCTGATAATTTTAATTGCTGCTTTTGTTGAAGTTTTTGCTTAGTTTTTAAGGGCACATGGGAACATCCTTTCTCTAGTGTTTAGCCTACAACTAGTGTTTAAACACTAGCTGGAAAAAATCGTTAAGTTGATAGGCTTAAGTTGGCACGCGACTTGCATGTATATAGCTGAAGGGGGAAAAAAGATGGCAAATAAGTTCTTAGTCGCTTCGCACGGAAAGATGGCAAGTGGCATTAAAAGTTCTATTCATACTTTAGCAAATAAAGGTGACGAAATTAAGACCATTGATGCTTATGTAGATGATTCTGATTATACCGCAATTATTCAGGATTTTCTGAAAAGTCTACAAGCGGATGATCGAGCGGTTATTTTTACGGACCTTTATGGAGGGAGTGTGAATCAAAGAGTTGTTCGCCAAGTGCTTGATGCGGGCAAACAAGAACAGGTAAGCGTTGTTTCAAATGCTAATTTAGCCGTTATTCTTTCTATAGTGATGACGGGTAATCTGACAAAAGAAGCGATACAAGGCTTGCTAGAGGAATCTCAAGTTTGTTTAGTGGAACTCGAGGCAAAAGAAGAAACGACAGACGATTTCTTTGATTAGGAAAGTAAAGGAATAAAGAAGCCAATAGGAGAAAGGATGTTTTCTAATGATTACGCAAATTCGTGTAGACGACCGTTTGATTCATGGTCAGGTTGCTGTTGTATGGACAAAGGAGTTGAACTCTCCCTTATTAGTTGTAGCTAATGATGATGCCGCTAATAACGAAGTGACACAAATGACTTTAAAGATGGCTGTCCCATCTGGTTGCAAACTCTTGATTAGAAATGTTGAGGATGCCATTAAAGTATTTAATGACCCACGAGGAAAAGACAAACGGATTTTTGTTATTGTGAACAGTGTGTCGGATGCTTTGAAAATCGCTAAGGCTGTCCCATCTTTAGAGACGGTCAATGTCGCTAATGCTGGACGTTTTGACAACTCAGATCCAAAAGAAAAATTGAAGTTATTCTCTAGTGTTCAATTGAATCCAGTTGAACTTCAAGCAGCCAAAGAATTGGCCAATCTCGAACATATCAATGCCTATAACCAAGTTTTACCAAGTAATGGTCGCAAAGATTTGAAAGAAGCTTTAGACGCTATTAATTAATCAGTTGATTGGAGGAAGATTTATGCTGTTTTATGCAACAATGGCCTTCATTTCCGTATTTTTCTGCTTTGCTGGGAATTATTTAACAGGGCAAAGCATGATGGAGCGCCCTTTAGTTGTCGGATTAGTCACTGGTCTCTTGATGGGGGACATGAAATCAGGAATTTTGATGGGGGCAGCTTTAGAAGCTGTTTTCCTTGGAAATGTCAATATTGGTGGGGTAATTGCAGCGGAACCAGTCACTGCTACTGTACTGGCAACGACTTTTGTCATTATTTCCCATGTGGATCAACAAGCTGCGATAACTTTGGCCATTCCAATTGGGATGTTATCCGCTATTGTCGTTATGTTTATGAAGAACGTCTTTATGAATATTTTCGCACCTGTTTTGGATAAGTACGCCAGAGAAGGATCAGAAAAGAAAATTGTTGCCTTGCACTATGGCTCATGGATTATTTATTACGCTATTATTGCGGCTATCTCCTTTATTGGGGTTCTAGCTGGGTCAGGACCTGTTAATACTTTAGTGAACAATATTCCAAAAGTATTAATGAATGGCTTGAATTGTGCAGGGGGCTTACTACCTGCTGTTGGTTTTGCTATGTTGATGAAATTATTGTGGGATAACCGTTTAGCTATTTACTATCTACTCGGTTTTATCTTAACTGCTTATCTCAATCTGCCGGCTGTAGCTGTTGCTTGCTTGGGGATCGTCTTGTGTGTTGCAGTAGGTATGCGTGATGCTGAACTCGTTGAATTGATGAAAGCTGGTCCAGTTAGTGCTGGTCATGACAGTCAAACGGATGAAGAGGAGGACTTTTTCGCATGAAGATGACAGCTGATTTAACAAAAGATGATAAAAAAATGTTGCGTTCCATGTTCTGGAGATCCTATACGATGAATATTTCTAGGACAGGTGCGACTCAATACCATGCCTTAGGGGTAATGTACACTCTTTTACCCGTCATCAATCGTTTTTACAAAACAGATGAAGAAAAAAGAGAAGCTTTGGTTCGTCATACCACATGGTTTAATGCTACCTTGCACTTGAATAATTTGATCATGGGGATTGTTGCGGCTATGGAACGCTCAAATAGTGAAGATGAGACTTTTGATGCGAACACCATTACCGCTGTGAAAGCCTCTATGATGGGACCTATTTCAGGTATTGGAGATTCTTTCTTCTGGGGGATTCTTCGGGTTATTGCTGCAGGGATAGGGATCTCCTTAGCAAGTTCTGGTTCTCCATTAGGGGCCTTGGTTTTCTTGCTTCTCTATAACATTCCGGCTATGATTGTGCATTACTATGCCTTAGTTGCAGGCTATTCCTTGGGGGATAACTTTATTCGTCAAATTTATGAAAGTGGTATGATGAATATTGTGACCAAGGTTTCTAGTATGCTCGGTTTGTTGATGGTTGGATCGATGACGGCTTCTAATGTCAAGTTTAAAACAGCCCTACAAGTCGCTGTAAAAGGGAGCAAGGATCCAATTATGATTCAAACTTATTTGGATCAACTCTTGATTGGCTTGGTACCTCTTAGTGTTACCCTTTTAACTTTTTATTTGGTAAAATATAAGAACGTTAGCATCAACTGGATCATGGTAGGAATCATTGGCTTAGGTGTTGTTCTAGGCTTGCTTGGTGTGGTATAAGATGGGAGACCCACATTTCTTAATGTGGGCCTTTTTGGATGAGGAGGAAGCGTTGTGAGTAAAGATTTGAAAAAGATCTTGGTCGATTTGATAGAGAGTGCAGATAAATCTCTGACTACCTCCGACTTGAGTCAGGCTATCGATAGAAGTCGTTCTGTTACAAGCTTATACCTCAATGAATTGGAAAGAGACGGTTTAATTGAAAAAACGAATACCCGTCCGGTGTATTGGCTGATGCATCAGGATAAAGGGATAGCGCCTTTAGAGAAAGAGGCGGATAAAGAGTTGGGCTTACAAGGTAAAAGCAAAGAAACTAGTCAGGCTTTCGATCAATTTATTGGAGCGGAAGCAAGTTTTTCTGATCAAATTGAAGAAATTAAGGCAGTCTTGTCTTATCCTCCAATTGGCTTACCTCTTTTACTGCATGGAAATAGCGGGGTGGGGAAAAGTTACCTAGCGCATGTCATTGCAACTTATTTAAAGGAAGAAGGCCTAGCTTGTTCAGAGAATTTGATTGTCTTTAATTGCGCGGATTATGCGAATAATCCTGAACTCCTATCTTCTGTCTTGTTTGGCTATGTCAAGGGAGCTTTTACTGGAGCTAACATGGACAAAGCAGGTCTTATTGAAAAGGCGAATAATGGCATTCTTTTTTTGGATGAAGTGCATCGCCTATCAATGGAAAATCAAGAAAAACTCTTTCAGTTTTTAGACAAGGGTTATTTTAGACGGTTAGGAGAAGAAAATCATCTGACGCATTCAAGGGCGAGACTTATTTTAGCTACGACTGAGGATCCAAAAAAAGTCCTTTTACCAACTTTTTATCGGCGGATTCCCCTAGTGGTTGACTTGAAGGATTTTCATGATCGGCCACGATATGAGCGAATTACTTTGGTATCTGCTTTATTTAAAAAAGAAGCGGAACGTATTCAAAAGGCCATAATGATTGATGAAAGTCTTTTAGATAAATTGGTCAACCAACAGTATACAGGGAATATTGGGACACTCAGTAATGAAATAAAAATTGTTTGTGCTCAAGCTTTGCGGCAGGCAGACCCCAATGACTCTTTGTTGAAAATTACCTTAGCTGAGCGCAGTGATCAGGTGAAATGGGTGGATGTAAACCAGACGCTTGTTCAATCGACTCAGCATATTCAAGTGGCTAAAGAAGATCTGGAGAGGATTTTGACAAGTACAGCGATGACAGATATGCGAGTAGCTATTCATAGCTTTGCTCATCGTTTTCGGGAGCTTTTTTCAGGAGAGTATTTGGCAGTCTTATATCGGAAGGAAATAAAAGCGATCAAAGAACGCTTTTGCCGGATGCTGGGCGCTTATCCCAAAGATGATTTGCTTTTTTATGAATTAATGCTCTTGTGGTATGTTCACCCAGAAACAGCTGGCTTATATGACTACCTTTTAGGAGAAATCAGAGAATATTTCCCACGTGCAGAGTCCTTAGCTTATCAATTATTGCCAGGTAAACCCTCCCCCTATCAGCTAACTTGTTTGATGCTGGTGCTCGCGGGAGAGGTAGATGAACGTATAGAATATAATGCTCTTTTGGTTGCTCATGGGGAATCTACGGCTACCAGTATTCAGAGTGTTGCCAACCGTATGTTACATCAGTACATTTTTGATGCCATCAATGTCCCACTAGATTCTTCTCCAGAAGATATTATAGAAGAAGTAAAAGAGTGGTTGATTGAACGAGATACGGAAAAAGGTGTCATCATGATTGTAGATATGGGTTCCTTGACTCAAATCTATAAGGCTTTGAAACCACAAATTAATGGTGAACTATTAGTTGTTAATAATTTAACGACAGCCTATGCTTTAGAAATAGGGCAGTTGATTTTGAATAAGGAACCTTTTAATAACTTGATTGAGCATTTTAAGAAGAATTCATCCACAGATATTCAATATTTTGAAGGTTTTGATAATCAGCCTAATGTGATTATTACCAGCATATCCGGGCCTGAAATTAATGCCAGTATCAGTCAGTTATTGAAGAAATATATTCAGACGGATATCAAACTCATTGAAATGGATTATACAGAATTAGTGGATATCCTCAACCGACATCATGAAAACCAAAATTATTTTTCTTCTACGGTGGCAATTATTACCACTACACCTATGAATGTTCCAGGGAATATCAAAGTGATTAATCTGACGGAAATAATGCAACATCGACAAGACTTTTCGTATCTAGAGCAATTTAAATCCTTGGTGCCAATCCATTCGAGATTAGACTTATTAAATGAGTTAATCTACTTTTTCTCTAAAGAAGGCCTCAGCGATCGCTTGGAATTCTTGAATCCAGATATCATTATTACCCAAGTTGAGAATGTGATTAATAAATTTGAGATGCGTTTTAACTATACACTCAACAGTCAAATTAAATATGTCCTCATTATGCATACTGCCGTTTTGGTTGAACGGACCATTTTGGGGGCTGAGGATTATGAGGTACCCCTTCCATTGGATCAAGTCTACATCAATGACAAGATGTTTTATCCGAACATAAAAAGTATTTTATTTGAATTAGAACAGTTTTATCGAATTAAAATATCTGATTGGGAGATTTATGTGATTTATGAAATTATCTCGTCTTCAGAAGATGACGAGGGAAATTCTAAAGAGTAGGCTAGAGGAGAAGTGGGCTAGCTTACGGGTGAAAAACTTGATCAGGCCGTTTAAAGAAGACCATTAGTAGATGCTTAAGGAAGAAAGCTTAGCTAGACTAGCTTAGAACATTTATTATAGGAAGATTGGCAAGGTCAGATAGGCAAGTATTGATCTACAAGTAGTTAGGGATAAGTGAAGGGGACAAAATTTAGAAAGTAAGCGGTATCTCAAGGATTTTACTGGCTTCGTGCTTTAATAAATGGATGACTTCTGTTATAATAAGGGCGCAAAATTGCACAACATACTTTTTAGGAGGAAATTGAATGACACGCTTAGTTTCTATGACTGACATGTTAACAAAAGCTAGAGAAGGGAAATATGCAGTAGGCCATTTTAACATTAACAACTTGGAATGGACTCAAGCTATTTTACAAGCTGCTCAAGAAAGCAACGCTCCAGTAATTTTAGGGGTTTCTGAAGGCGCTGGTAAATACATGGGTGGCCCTAAAGTGGTTCACGATATGGTAGATGCTTTGGTGGAATCAATGGATATCACTGTTCCAGTTGCTTTGCATTTAGATCATGGTTCAAGCGTAGAAGGTTGTAAAGAATATATCGATGCTGGTTTCACATCTGTAATGTACGACCATTCACATTTCCCAATCGATGAAAACATCGCTAAGACTAAGGAAGTTGTAGAGTACGCTCACGCTCGTGGTTGCTCTGTAGAAGCTGAAGTTGGTACTGTTGGTGGTACTGAAGATGGCGTAACTGGTGGGGTTCAATACGCTGATCTTGAAGAATGCAAACGCATGGTATCTGAAGCAGGTATCGACGCCTTAGCTGCTGCTCTAGGTTCTGTTCACGGAACTTACATTGGTGAACCAGTTTTAGGTTTTGACGAAATGGTAGCTATTTCAAATGCAACTCATTCTCCATTAGTTCTTCACGGGGGTTCTGGTATTCCTGATTACCAAATCAAGAAAGCTATTGAATGTGGTCATGCGAAGATCAATGTGAACACAGAATTGCAACAAGTTTGGACTAAAGCTGTTCGCGAAAAATTATCATCTGACGCTGAAGTTTATGATCCACGTAAAGTCATCAAACCAGGTAAAGATGCAATGGTAGCTAAGACAAAAGAAATCATCGAATTGTTTGGCTGCAAAGACAAAGCGTAAAGAAACGACCAAAAGCAGGCTTCGGCCTGCTTTTTTTAGTTGAAGTTATGAGCTTGAAAGACGAACATGTGGCTAGGTGGACTCATCGCTAGCGATTCAATAAGGAAATGACTGGATTGAACGTGGCTATCTTTTAAAATAATATATGAAAGTTTTGGATGAATTTAGAGATACAGTCCAGTATAGATCGTGTTTTCTGCTGTGCTTTCATTTTTACAAGGAAGCACTTAGTCTTTATCTATTCGAAGAATATGGTAAAATAAGGGCAAGATATTGCCGTCTGCCTTTCTTTTTTTTGTGCGACGTGCAGACTTTTGAAACGGTCTTTTATAATGATTGGAGACCCTTAATGAATAAAGTAAAGAGCTCGATGAAGGAGATATTTATGCAAAAATTTGTTATTCGAGGCGGGAAGCCACTTTCTGGAGAAATTGTGGTAAGTGGAGCGAAAAATTCGACCGTTGCCCTTATTCCAGCGGCTATTTTAGCGGATAGTCCAGTTGTTTTAGAAGGTGTACCGGATATTGAAGATGTCCACACACTCTTGGATATTTTGGCGGACTTTCATGTGGCAACTGAATTTAAAGAGGGTCGATTGACCATTGATCCTCGTCTCATGCAGTCTATTCCAATGCCAGAGGGGAAAATTAAAAGTATGCGAGCCTCTTATTACTTTATGGGGGCGACCTTAAGTAAATTTGGGGAAGGCGTTATTGGTATGCCTGGAGGTTGCTTTTTAGGGCCACGTCCAATTGATCAACACATCAAAGCCTTTGAAGCCTTGGGAGCAAAAGTAGATAATGATAATGGAGCGATTGCTCTGAAGGCTCCTAAAGAAGGATTGACTGGAACCAAAATCTATATGGATATCGTCTCTATAGGGGCTACTGTTAATGCTATTCTAGCGAGTGTTAAAGCAAAAGGGCGAACTGTAATTGAAAATGCTGCTCGTGAACCTGAAATTATTGATTTGGTGACTTTGCTCAATAAAATGGGGGCGCAAATTAGAGGGGCTGGGACTTCTGTGATTCGAATTGATGGGGTGGAGGAGCTTCACGGCTGTAATCACATGATTATTCCAGACAGGATAGAGGCTGGAACATTTCTTTCTCTTGCAGCAGCAATGGGAGAAGGCGTAACGGTCAGAAATGTCATTTTTGAACATTTAGATGGCTTAATAGCTAAGATGAACGAAATGGGCGTTCATATGGATATTTCTGAAGATGCTATCTATGTGGGACCAAGTCATGATTTGAAAATGGTGAATATTAAAACCTTACCTTATCCAGGCTTTGCTACGGACTTGCAACAACCTCTAACACCGCTATTGTTGAAAGCGAAGGGATCGGGTACTATTGTCGATACGATCTATCCTAAACGGGTGAACCATGTCCCAGAATTAGTTCGAATGGGGGCAAAAATGCGTGTAGAGGACGATATGATTCTTGTCGATGGCCCGATTAAACTTTCTGGCGCAGAAGTAGCTGCCAGTGATTTGCGGGCGGGAGCTTGCTTAATTATTGCTGGGTTGATGGCAGAAGGAACTACCTATATTTCCAATATTGACCATATTTTGAGGGGTTATTCGCATATCGTGGAAAAACTTCGCGGTATTGGAGCGGATATTGAAATGATCGATGTAGAGGAAGAATAAGCGTTCTCCTTCTTTGATTGAAAAAGAAGTCGATAAAAAGTGATGACAAGTCTTGCTATTCTAGGAAACACATGGTATCATCAACATTGTTGATTACGCTAGAGAGATCAACTCTAGTTTAGCAAATAGACTAGGGCAAAGGAGAGAAGACACATGAAAAAAGACATCCATCCAGATTACCATCCCGTTGTCTTCATGGACTCATCAACCGGATATAAATTCTTGTCTGGTTCTACTAAAGGGTCTAGCGAAACAGTTGAATGGGAAGACGGCAACACTTATCCATTGATTCGTGTTGAAATTTCGTCAGACTCCCATCCATTCTATACGGGACGTCAAAAATTCACTCAAGCAGATGGACGTGTGGACCGCTTCAACAAGAAGTACGGTTTTACCGATTCCAACAAATAATTGGGCGATTAGTGGGGATAACCACAGACCAAGGGGCATCAGTAGATGTCCTTTTTTTATACGCTGACTTAAGCAAATTTTTTTGATAGAAAAAGGGTAAAGGAAAGAAAATCTTGAACAGCTCGTTCACTGTGGAGTCCTTTACATTCTGTATTTGATTGCCTATACTGATAGAGTGAATGCTTTTACTTCAGAGATGGGGTGACCAAATGACCAGTAGAAATAATCGACTTCCATCTAGAAGCGCTCGACGCAGAAGAGGGAAAAATAATACGTGGAATAAATGCATTAATGTGATCAGTTTCTTGTTAATAGTGGCCGGGTTGGCTATGTTAGCCGCACAACCGATTAAGTATTATTTAATTGGTAGAAACCAAAATAAATACGCGCTTAGTCACCTAACAGCCAAAGACCTGAAAGAAAACAAAAATAAGGTGGCAAACTTTGACTTTTCTACTGTCGAAAATGTAGATGCTACTGGAGTGATAAAGAATTCGTTGAAGGGAAAGCCTCTACCAGTTATTGGAGGGATAGCTATACCAGCTGTGAAGCTAAATCTTCCAATCTATAAAGGGGTTGAAAATGCTCAGTTGATATCAGGAGCTGGAACCCTTCGTCCAGAACAAGAAATGGGGAAGGGCAATTATCCCTTAGCCAGTCATCGGATGAAAGATGAGTCTTTATTATTTACTCCTCTGATACACTTACAGAAGGGTGATTTGATTTATCTAACGGATTTGCAGTATATTTATGTCTACAAAACGGAAAACTTAATGGAAGTAGAACCGACTCGGACGGATTTGATTGAAGACGATCCTAATGGAGCTAAACAAGTGACCTTGATTACATGTAATATTGACGGGTCTAAGCGGGAAATCGCTCAAGGAACATATGTCAAGAAAGTGTCAATGACTAAGGCAAGCCCAGAAATGAAAAAAGCTTTTGAAATAGCTAATAACACGGTGAAATAAAAAAGAGAATAAATGGGAAAGTCCAACTTATAGGCGATAGATCTATTTTAGAATATCGCTTTAAGTTGGACTTTTGAGCTGAATGGGCAAGTTTACTGCGATTAATGGCTTGACCTTGTAGACCAAGCAGAAAGGAACTTTTGCCTGTTGACTGAGGTTATTTGCTTAGAGAAAAAATCGTTTAAGAATTCATATTCGGCATATAGGGCTTGAGCACGGGAAGGGCTAGTTGTCTTGCGTCGTAAGAGATCTGTAAATAAAAGCAAGCTAGTATCAGGGAGCTCTTTTTCACGTAAATGATCTAACCAAGCTTCTATTTGATTTTCTGGGCAAAAAGCTAAGCGATGATGGAGTTGACTGAAGGAATAGTCTAGACTGTCGTTTGGAGGATCTAAAAGGACTTGTCGCTTCTCATTTAGATCTTGTAGAGAATCGGATAATTTTAACCATTGTTCAGTTTCGGCATCAATATAAAGGATAGCTCCTTTTGGATCAGCAAGGAAATATTTTGGTTGATCGCATCCGAGAACAGTATAGTTATTTGGAACATTTGGGTGAAGCTTTTGTAGCTCTTTTAGAGCCAGTTTAGCCTTGGATGTTGGTAGAAGATGGGCCCATTCTACTCCATCTAATCCATCTCGTGTGGGCTCGTTTGTGACAAGCCAATTGTGAGAATAGAGGCTGGATAAATCGATAAATTCTAACATGGCTACTCCTTTCAGCTGAAAAGTTAAAAAAGTGAGAGGAAAAAGTAAAGTAGGTCTTAAGTAGTAGTAGATTTTTCCTTACTTATGGTACACTAATCTTAACATAGAGATGAAAAAGGAGGAATCACTATGGTTGCGACAAACTTTTTTTCGACTAAATTAGTCATCCTAGTCGTTATTCTTTTGGCCCTTGTTTGGGGGATTTCTGCATACAACCGTTTGATTAAATTACGGCAATGGGTGAAGGAAGCCTGGAGTCAAATTGATGTGCAATTGATCAGACGTAATGATCTAATACCTAACCTAGTCGAAACTGTAAAAGGCTATACGAAGCATGAATCGGAAACTCTTGAAAAGGTGATTGCACAACGTCAACAAATTCAAGAGTTACGTGTAGGGGATGCTGATCCTAGTCAAATTATGGCAGCAGCCAATCAACTATCAAGCAGTTTGAAGAGTTTATTTGCTGTGGCTGAATCCTATCCAGATTTGAAGGCAAATGCCAATTATTTACGTCTGCAAGAAGAATTAGCCAATACAGAAAATAAGATTGCCTATTCTCGCCAATTGTACAATTCAAGCGTAGCAGAATACAATATTAAACGGGAAACAGTGCCATCTAATCTGATTGCTAGTCTATTTAATTTTAAAGAAGAAAAACAATTGGAAGCACAAGAAGCAGAACGGCAAGTGCCAAAAGTACAATTTTAAGTTTTAAGTCACAAGTAGCTTTATCCTTTGAGACGATAGGCTTTTATAGGCGTATACTCGGATAGTTATATAAAGGCTATCCTCTCTAGCTTAGGAATTTTTGTGTCTAGTAAAAATAGGAAGTGGAATAAGTTGTCAAGAGAGAAGGAGGGAAGACCATGTTTAGGCAACAAATTGCTATGAATAAGCGGAAGACATTTGCTGTCGTTGCCATGTATTTGGTCTTTTTTGTATTAGTAGGTGGAGCAGTAGGGCGTCTGTATATGGATAACGCTCTTTCAGGTATTGCTCTAGCGGTCATTGCTGGCTTGGCCTATACACTAGTAATGGTGGCCAACTCAACAGCTATTGTTATGGCGATGAATGGGGCAAGAGAAGTAAAAGAAAAGGACGATTTCCCTATGTACTATAATATCGTCTCGGATATGGCCATTGTTTCACATCTACCGATGCCAAGGATGTTTGTGATTAATGATCCTTCTCCAAATGCTTTTGCGACTGGTATGTCTCCAGAAAAATCAGCTGTTGCTGTCACAACAGGCTTGCTCGAACGTTTGAATCGTGAGGAATTAGAAGGGGTTATCGCTCATGAATTTTCTCATATTAAAAACTATGATATCAGGTTACAAACAGTGGCAGTTGCTTTGGGGGCAGTCCTTGGATTCCTCAGTCAGTTCAGTTTAAGAATGGCTTATTTTGGTGGAGGACGGTCACGAAGATCAGATGATCGGGAAGATGGGGGTGGAGCTATTGTCTTAATCCTATCCATCCTCTTGCTCATACTGACTCCGTTAATGACAGCGATTATGCAAATGGCTATTTCTAGAAACCGTGAGTATCTAGCGGATGCAAGTGCTGTGGAGTTGACAAGAAATCCTCAAGGGTTGATTTCGGCTCTGAAGAAAATTTCTCAATCGGAACCGATGCAACAAGTGCCAGCGGGTTCTGAAGGGATGTATATTATGTTTCCTGGAGCGAAAGGGCGCGGAGAGGAAAGAGATCATCTCTTTTCCACTCACCCATCAACAGCCAACCGAATTAAGCGTTTAGAACAAATGTAAGATAGAAAATCCTAGATGGATATACTTTTTTATTCTAAGGAATCAGTGAAAGAAGTTGACTCTAGTCTTCGTGGGTGAGCTTCCTTTGTTAGTAGCGAAGAGACAGTGACCTGTCTCTTTTTTCTTAAAAATCTTTAGATAGCAATAAGTTTTTGGTACAATATATGAGTTGACATCTTGATATGAAGAGTTCATCTACATGGAAGAAGGACTTCCTTGTAGGGTATAGGTGTAAAATTAATTAAAAGGAGGGAGACGAATGTTAACGCTATACGTACATTATGATATGGTAAGCCACCAAACTTTGGTAAAAGGGTTGCCTTTACACAATGTATTGTTAGAGCATGAAGTCTTACTTCCTCAAAAGATAATGTTGCTGGAAAAAGTTCGCAACATAGGGGTGATAGACCCTTACACTAAGTTTACGATATTGGACTCAGTAGAAGCGACGAAAAGCTTCCTTCAAGATGTGGCGAGCAAAAAGATTCATCCGGTTAGTTGGATTGATTACCAATCTCGAGAGTTATTGGAACAATTGACCCCTTTGGAAATTTCTGAAATATTGTACATGAATCATGTGGGGCAACCGTATCGCTCACCATTTTTTTACAAATTACAGAATAATTGGACTTTATTGGTTTTAGCGGATGATTGTTACAAAATCTATCAACGGCAACCAGAAGAGTTCAATAGCTTGGTTAATGAGTATGTCGTGTCAGAAGTTCGTCGTTTAGTGCGACGACCTTGGCCATTTACTTTTTCTGAAGAAGAGATTCCATTAATGTCTAGAGAGGTTTTTTCTCAATTTGCGGATCTTTTTCGTGAAGGTGTCTTATTAGACTTTAACAAGTTAACAGCTGATAAGAGCAAAGTGACTGTTCCAATTTTCTTTACCGAAGATTTTCAACAGTTGTCACATGACCGAGACCCCGAGTTCTTCTTGCAATATGATCGGCAAAGACTAACTTGGACGGTAGAAGAAATACGCTCGCCTTATTAATGATGATGTAGGAGATAAGTTGGAGGGAAGTAAGTATGAAAATTTTCTTAATTTACGGTGGACGAAGCGCAGAACGAGACATCTCTGTCCTTTCTGCATTTTCTATTCAAAACGAGTTGTACTATGAACGGCACGTGATGGTTCCTATTTTTATTGACCAAGCTGGAACCTGGTTTAAAGGGGAAGAACGGACGGCTCCATTTGCTAGTTCAGAAGAAATGGTTTTGAGTAAAGAAGGTCGTGGCCAAGTCGTTTCTCCAGCTGTTCTACAAGAAGAGGATGCAGTGGCTATTCCATGCTTACATGGCCCTTATGGGGAAGATGGGACTATTCAAGGCTTGCTTGAAGTCTTAGGTATTCCTTATGTTGGCTGTGGGGTATTGGCTAGTGCTTGTGGGATGGACAAGATTGTGACGAAGTACCTTTTCCAACAAGTTGGCTTACCTCAATTGCCTTTTGTGCCAATTACTAAGTGGGAATGGGATAATTACCCAACTTCTGTTTATGGGAAGTGTGAAGGTAGTTTGGTCTACCCTATGTTTGTTAAACCAGCTAACTTAGGTTCTTCAGTGGGGATTTCTAAAGCAAATGATCGTGACGAACTAACGGCAGCCATTAACTTGGCCTTCCAATTTGATAGCCGTATTGTCATTGAATTAGGGATCGAAGCTCGGGAAGTAGAGTGTGCTGTTTTAGGTCATGAAGATATCCATACTTCCGTTGTGGGGGAATTAGGTAAAGAAAAAGGCTTCTATGACTATGATGAAAAATATATTAACAACGATGTTAAATTGATCATCCCTGCTCCTATTTCTGAAGAAATCAGTCAAAAGATCCGCCAATACGCCAAAGAAGCTTTTGAGGTGATTGATGGATCAGGCTTAGCACGTTGCGACTTCTTCCTAACAGCTAATGATGAAATATATATCAATGAAGTGAACACATTCCCTGGTTTCACGAAATTTTCAATGTATCCAAAACTTTGGGAAGTGACAGGTTTGCAATACCATGACTTGATCGAAAACTTGATTGAATTAGCGATCAAACGTTTCAAACAAAAGAATGCCTTGCACCAAACACGTTCAGATGTGAGTGAAGGTGAATAAAGAGTGAAAGCTTTACAGATCAACCAAATTGTGAAAGCAGTTAAAGCGATTGATTATCAATCTGCCCATTGCTTTGACTGGATTAATCATGTTACTTTTGATTCTCGTTTATGCCGTCCGGGAAGTTTGTTTGTCCCTTTAATTGGGGGACGGACTGATGGGCATGATTATGTTGAAGAAGCGATTAAGAATGGGGCGAGTGCCTATTTCTGGAGTCGTAAAGTAGCTGATGCTCCTGAAGGGGCTTGCTCGATAATTGTGGATGACACATTATTGGCCATGCAAGATCTAGCGCGGTATTACCGTCAATTAATTCATCCACTCGTAGTCGGTATTACGGGCAGCAATGGTAAAACAACGACGAAAGATATGATCGCAAGTGTTCTAGGAACCAGCTATAAAGTTCATAAGACACAAGGAAACTACAACAATGAAATCGGCTTGCCACAAACCATTTTAGATATGCCTGAAGACACAGAAGTCTTAGTGATTGAAATGGGCACTAGTGAAGCAGGCGAAATGCACGTTCTGACAGAAATAGCTCAACCCAACTTTGCCGTGATTACCCTGATTGGGGAAAGTCATATAGAGCAGCTGAAAACTAGAGAAGGAATTGCTAAAGAAAAGGCGAGCATTACCGATTCGATGGAAGAGGGGACGATCATTTATCCTGCAAATGAGCCCTTAATTCCTCCTTTTATTCCATCCCGTTTGAAGCAACTCACCTTCGCTTTAGAAGGGGCAAGTGTTGAAAAAGCAAGCCTTTGGGCAGAAAATATACAATTGAAGAAGCATGAAACGCGTTTTACCGTGGATGGAGAAGAATTCAGCTTGCCGGTCCTTGGACGCCATAATGTGTCAAATGCCTCTGCCGTTATTTTGCTAGGGAAGTGTTTGAATTTATCTACTGAAGCGATTCGTAAAGGATTGGCCGGTTTTGATTTGACCAAAAATAGAAATGAATGGCTCAAGGGAGTTAATGGCGCTAATTTGTTGAACGATGCTTATAATGCTAGTCCAACCTCTATGACTGCTATTTTAAAAGGCTTCCAAGAAACTGAGGCAAATGACCATAAAGGGCGTCGGATGGTTGTCTTAGGAGATATGAGAGAACTCGGTGAAGGCGCGGCACAATATCATCGGGATATGGCTAAAGTATTGGATCCTGAATTAATTGACCATGTTTACCTTTTTGGCCCATTAATGGATAACCTCCGTCAGGCTTTAGTGGAAACATGGCCAGAGAATCGGATCAGCTATATAGAAAATGACCATTCTGCATTGATCCGCTTATTAAAAGAAGATCTACAAGCTGGAGACGATATTCTTTTTAAAGCAAGTTTTGGAACAGGCTTGTTACCTGTTGTGGAATCCTTAAGAGCAATAGATGAATAAGATCAAGGTAAGATTTTTCGAGGCCACGATTGGGTGGCCTCTTTTATCACTAATGAAGCCCTTTTAATAGGAAGGGTCGAAGGAGATGTGACAGATCACTAGCTCTTTTTGTAAAGGCTAGGGGATACTTTTTCACTCTCTTAAAGAAAGACAGTATAGATAAAGGAGTAAATTGATTGAAATTTGAAGACTTACATTTAAAAGAGGCCTTGTTAAAGGCTGTACAGGAGATGGGTTTTGAAGAAGCTACACCGATTCAAGAAAAAACAATTCCCTTAGCCTTAGAGGGCAAAGATGTTATCGGTCAAGCTCAAACGGGGACAGGTAAAACTGCAGCTTTTGGACTACCATTATTAGAACACATCGTTAGTGGGCAAAGGCAAGTGCAAGGCTTAGTGATTTCGCCAACACGCGAATTGGCTGTCCAAACCCAAGAAGAACTCTATCGTTTAGGTCAAGAAGCTAAGGTGGAAGTTCAAGTCGTTTATGGTGGGGCAGATATTCAACGGCAAATTCGACTCTTGAAAAAAGGCCCACAAGTTATAGTGGGAACGCCAGGCCGTTTATTGGATCATATCCGTAGAGGAACCATCAAACTGGATCATTTGCATACCTTGGTATTAGATGAAGCAGATGAAATGTTGAACATGGGCTTTTTAGAAGATATTGAAGCCATTATCAAAGCCCTCCCTAGCGAACGCCAAACCTTAATGTTCTCTGCCACCATGCCAGATGAAATCAAAAGGATTGGGACTCATTTCATGAAGGATCCAACACATGTGGCGATCAAAACGAAACAATTAACGGCTAACTTGATTGACCAATACTTCATTAAGGCTAAAGAATACGAAAAGTTTGATATAATGACTCGCTTGCTGGATGCCCAAACACCAGACTTGACCATTGTTTTTGGCCGGACGAAACGCCGGGTTGACGAATTAGCGAGAGGCTTAGCGATGAGAGGCTACCAATCCAAGGGAATCCATGGAGATCTGCCACAAAATCGTCGCTTAGAAGTCCTAAAAGATTTTAAAGAAGGGGCTATAGATATTTTAGTAGCTACTGATGTAGCGGCTCGTGGCTTGGATATATCTGGGGTGACGCATGTCTATAATTACGATATCCCTCAAGATCCAGAAAGTTATGTTCATCGGATTGGCCGAACGGGTAGAGCAGGACAAGAAGGTATGTCCATTACTTTTGTTAATCCTAATGAAATGGAATACTTGAGAGTCATTGAAGACCTAACTAAAACACGTATGACGCCAATGCGACCACCAACGGATAAGGATGCCTTTAAGGGACAATTAGCAAGTGCACGTGAAGAAATTAGTCAATTGATGGACGACCAAGTGCCACATTATTACCAAGAAGAAATAAGAGCCCTTTGCGAGCAATATACACAAGAAGAATTGGCTTCTGCCTTATTACGAACTATGGCAAAAGATAAGACAGCTGTGAAGGTGACGATTACGCCTGAAAAGCCATTGCCTAGAAGACACGGGAAAAAAGGTCCTAGAAATTTTGCCCAAAAGGGAGATCGGGAACGATCAAGACGCCAAAAGAATCGGCGCCAATATCATGAAAAAGGTCAGAAAGATACTAAGGCTAGGTTGAATGAAGGAAGAAGCCAACGTTCGACTAAGGGAAAAAATCAATCTCCAAAACGAAAAGGCCTAGGTTTTACGATCCAAAAACGCAAGTAGGGATAGCTTCTGAAAAAGGATAAGGAGTGACAAAATGGAATCAAAACACCGCCCGGCTGAGTTAACGGTAGATCTCGGTAAAGTGCGACAAAACATCCAAGTGGTCAAAGCATTGCAAGAAACTGTAGATCCTAAAAGGGAAATTTATGCAGTTGTTAAGGCGAATGCTTATGGACACGGAGCTGTACAGATCGCAAAAGCTGCGCAAGAAGCGGGGGTGACTTTGTTCTGTGTGGCCACCTTGGATGAAGGCGTTCAGCTGCATAAGGCTGGGATCGATCTGCCGGTTCTTGTTCTTGGTGTGACAGATACGTCTGCCATTCCTTTAGCCCAAAAATGGGGAATTCGTTTAACTGTTCCAGATGTTGAATGGCTGAAAAAGGCCATCAAAGAGGTCGATAAAGATGCTAGGCATAAACTTTTAGTGCATGTAGCTTTAGACACTGGTATGGGGCGAATCGGTGTGCGCACTCAAACAGAATTAGCAGAAATTAGCGATTTACTAAAAGAGCAAACATATGTGAAATGGGAAGGCTTGTTTACTCATTTAGCCAAGGCAGATACCAAGGATCGCTCCTTTACAGAAAAACAATATAGGCGTTTTTGTGATTTGGTAGCCCCTTATCGTGAAAGGGTAGAACGCATTCATATTGATAATTCTGCAGCAGGGATGTGGTACCCTGAATTTGAAACAGATGCTGTTCGTTTGGGTATTGCCATGTATGGCTATAGCCCAGCAGGAGAGGATATAAATGCCTTAGAGGGAATTTCTCCTGTGATGTCTTTAGCGACAGAAATTGTCATGGTGAAAAAACTGCATCAAGGTGAATCTGTCGGCTATGGAGCAGAATATGTAGCTGAAGAAGATGAATGGTTAGCAACCCTACCTATTGGTTATGCAGATGGATGGCAGCGTGCTTATAAGAATGTCCCAGTTATCATTGATGGGAAGAAATGTCCGGTGGCAGGACGTATATGCATGGATCAAATGATGGTTCGCTTGCCAGACTATTACCCTGTTGGCACAAAAGTTACTTTGATGGGACGAAACGGGCAAGAAGAGGTAACAGCAGAAGATTTAGCAAAGGCATCTGGAACGATTTCTTATGAAGTACTGACCCTCTTTGGCCCACGATTGCCACACCGCTATATCTAATCGGCTGGAATAGCAACTTCTTTTCTAACTAGTGTAGTTAGGAGAGAAGTAGCGACTACTTTTCCAAAAAAATTAAGAATGGTTTCCTTAAGAATACATAGGGATAGATCTAAAATCTGTCGAAAGACCGTGGTTCATCAACCATCCCACGTAAAAAAACTAGGAGGATTATATGTCAAAATCAACTAAACAATTAACTATCAATGCCCTTGTGGCAACTTTATATGTCGTTATGACTTCAGTGTTCAGCTTTATGTCATTTGGGCCTGTACAATTTCGCTTAGCAGAAATTTTAAATCATTTGATCATCTGGGATCGTAAATATGCTTATGGAATTTTAGGGGGAGTTTTCCTTTCAAATGCCTTATTTATGTTTTCAAGTGGACTTGGTTGGTATGATCTCATTTTCGGGGTAGGCCATTCTGCTTTATCTTTAGCTTTAACGACCGTCTTGATAAAACTGAGAGATAAGACAAGAGACCAATTATTATTGAATGCACTAAGTTTTGGGCTTTGTAGCTTTATGATCGGCTTAGAATTGCATTTAGCTCTGCATTTACCTTTCTGGGAAAGCTATTTCTTTGTAGCAGTAGGGGAAGTAGTGACGATGGGTGTCGGAGCCTTTATTATGCCAATCTTGGATCGTAAAATTTCTTTTGCCCGTCTTTTAAACTAAGGCATATTTAGGAGGAAATCCTTAGCTTTTGGAAAAGTGAATAATAAAATAAGCGTATCGCTAGCTTACCTTTAGGACTGATGGTCAAGTACTTAAGACTAAAATGTCAAACTTGAAAGCAGGTCTAAAGATGAGGGGAGGGGTACGCTTTTTTTGTTGGACTTTTTTAATAGGGAACAGCTAAAGAAAGGAGGAGCCTTTGTTAGCCAAACTATTGAGGCAAATTTTTTGCCCAGCGACTAGCTGCTTTAGAGGATTGAAGTCAGACTTTTTTGGGTATAGACTAAAGCTAGAAAGATAGAACTAAAAAATGTCATCTTGATTAGTGAATGAAATGGATAGATAGAGAGATGAAGAAGACTAGGTTTAGCGTCTGGTCAATAGCTTCAAATTTCTTGCTAGAAGAAAAGACTAGACTTAAAAAAAATAGTCGGATAAAGGGGGCTTTTCGATGGAAATGATGCGTTTAAAAGTCGGAGACTACGGAGAATATTGCTATATCGTGTCAGAAGAGGAAAAAGGACGTGCCTTGATTTTTGATCCAGGAGGTCATCCGGATGAAATCATTGATTATATTGACAATAATGGCTTGAAACCAGTAGCTATTTTAATTACTCACGGTCATCATGATCATATCTCAGGCCTAGAGGAAGTGAGAGACTATTATCGAGTACCAGTCTATATGCATCCTTTAGATGTTCCAAAGTTAGCTCTAGCTGGTCAAAGGGAACCGGATATCTTGATAGAAGAAACGGGGAAAGTGTACGCTATTGATGGATTTAAAGTCAGGATGGAACATGTACCTGGGCATTCAGCAGGGTCGGTCATTTATTTCTTTGACGATGAAAACTTTGCTATTTGTGGGGATGTTATTTTTAAGGGATCTGTTGGACGTACCGATTTTGAAGATGGAGATTTTGAAACTTTAATGCGAGGAATTGAGCGCTATCTTTCACCGCTCCCTGATGACTTTATTTTGATGCCAGGACATGCTGAGTTGACCACTATTGGAGAAGAGAAGAAAGAAAATTCCTTCTTAAATGGACATATTCAATTTAAGCATGGTAAATTTGTTTGGGTCGAACATCCAGACAAGGATTGGTTTAAACACCAAGAATTCTAGATGGAATGTAAAAGGGGTCGTTAGGCGAATAGTATGACGATTGGATTTTATAGCTAAAGGAAAAAGCCCAGGAAATTTTCTCCTGAGCTTTTCTTTCTTGAAAGATTCAATTAATTCCGCAAGTCTTCTATTTCGGATACAGAGTACTCTTTCTTTTCAAGAGCTTTAACAATATTATCCAGCAATTCTTCGTCTACATCAGGTGGCAAGGTGATGATAGCACGGCGAATAGTTCTAGAGTTTTCTGCAGAGTCTAAAGTAATACAGCTAGCGATGTTAGAGTATTTATTGACGATTTTACAGATGTTGACCAATTCTCCCTTGTCACCAGAAGAAAGAATGCTTAGGACAAAGCTAGCGTTATCGACGTTCCAAGAGGATTGAAGCATGCTGAGCATACGGCTGTGAGTAAGTATGCCATAAAATTTATTGCTGGCATCGAGGACAGCGATATAAGGAAGTTCTTTAATGGTGAAGAAAACTTTGAAGAAGGAAGAGTCTGTCCGGATAAACTTGGTAGCATTTTTTAGCAAATAGGTAACGGGTAGTTTCATGTCTAAGCCATTTGCTTTATGGCGGTAGATATGCATTTTATAGATGTTACCTCGGAAAATAGACCCAGTTTCATCCAGAATTGGCACGCAGCGGTATCCTGATTCTTCTAAAATGTGCAAAGCTTCTTCGAGCGTACAATTTTCAGAAACAGTAGTCAATTGAGACTTTGGAACGGCTAAAGCGCGAATTAACATATTTTATCCACCCCTTTAATGATAAGTACGAGATAGTTCTCTTAATAATCTTTCATAAATTATATTAACATTAAAAAAGGAGAAAAGCTATTAAAAAGGTTAAAATCTTTCGGGGGTTTAGCTTGCTTTTTTCCTATTTTTCGATAATATGGAAATAGGATCCCTGTTTTACATTTGTTGATAGGGATCGGTTTTATTCTAAAGGAGAGTACTTTATATGGAGCATGATCCTGGGGCCAGTTCCCTGAGTATGCAATTGCTAATTATTGCTATTTTGACTTTGTTAAATGCTTTTTTCGCGGCGAGTGAAATAGCCTTTGTATCCTTGAATCAACCTCGCATGAGTCGATTAGCCCAAGAGGGGGATAAGAAGGCTAAACGTGTGATGAAATTACTAGGGGCAGCGGATGACTTTTTAGCCACCATTCAAGTGGCCATTACTTTTGCAGGATTCTTCTCTAGTGCTGCCGCAGCGACGACCTTTGTCCACCGATTAACACCACTCTTAAAGGATATTCCGGCTGCTTCGCAAGTAGCTACTGTGATTGTCACCATGGTATTATCCTATGTATCTTTGGTGTTTGGAGAATTGTATCCGAAGCAGTTAGCTTTACAGATGCCAGAAAAGATTGCCTTATCGGCTTCTGGGGTAATCCTTGTGGTTCAAAAGCTATTCCGGCCTTTTGTTTGGTTACTATCGGTATCGACAGGACTTTTAAAGAAAATTACGCCAATTGAGTTTAGCCAGAAGGAAGAAAAATTAACGCGAAATGAAATGAAAGCTCTATTGGCGAATAGTCGAAATGATGGAGCTATTGACCTTGAAGAATTTACCATGATGCAAGGGGTATTATCTTTAGATGCGAAACTAGCACGGGAAGTTATGGTGCCAAGGACAGATGCCTTGATGCTTGATTGTGAAGACAGCATTCAGGAAAATATGGAAATTATTTTGAATTGTCCTTACTCTCGCTTGCCAGTGTTTGAAGAGGATAAAGATAATGTGATCGGGGTTATTCATACAAAAGATATTCTTAAAGCAGGACGAGAAAAAGGCTTTGATGCGATTAATATCAAAGAGATTATGAATGAGCCATTGTTTGTCCCATCGATGATTTACATCGATGACTTGATGATTGAGTTTCGAAAAGAACACCAACACATGGCTATCCTTCGTGATGAATATGGTGGAGTAGAGGGCTTGGTGACTTTAGAAGATCTTCTCGAAGAAATTGTCGGGGATATTGAAGATGAGTATGACCAAGAATCGGACGAATGCCGTGAAATTGATGAGAATCACTATGTTATTGATGGGCGCATGACCATTGAAGACTTTGCACGCTACTTTGAAGTGAAGATTGATAGTGATGAAGTGGATACTATGGCAGGTTATATGTTGGAAGGATTAGGCTATTTTCCTGATGAAGATGAACCGGCAGAAGTTCAGGTTGGGGATTATAGTTTGACGCCAATGGTGATGGAAAATGGTCGGATTAAAAAAATATCTGTGGCCAAAATGGAAGTAGGGATAAATGGGGAAGAAAGCCCATCCTCTACAAAAGCCGACGAATAATAGAGAACTGTCAGTTTAGAGGTCTGTCCTCCCTGGCAGTTTTTTCATAGAAGAAAGGAAGACTTGTTTGGTAAGAAAATTAAACGAAATGTTAGATAGACCAATCGTGATGGAAAAGGTCGTCCATTATATGCGAGATAAGTTAGCTCGTTTGGCGCCAGATTTGGATCGAATGGAAAGGAATGCCAATGAAAGACGAGTGCCGATTATTCCACATGAAACTGTAGCCTATCTCAATCAATTGGTAGAGCACGAACAACCAAAAAATATTTTAGAAGTGGGGACAGCGATAGCTTTTTCAGCCAAGCTAATGGCTCAGTATGCGCCAGTAACTACTATTGAACGTAATCCTATGATGAGTGAAGAAGCCCGGAAAAACATCGGCGGAGATAAGTATCCAATTGAATTGCTGGAAGGCCAAGCAGAAGAAATCCTTCCTAAGCTAGAAGGCCCATATGACTTGATTTTTATGGACTCAGCTAAAGCAAAATATATTAGTTTTTTGCCAGATTGTTTACGCCTTTTATCTGAGGATGGCATTCTTTTGATCGATGATATATTCCAAGGTGGAACAGTGGTTGATCCGATCACGACTATTCCACATCGGGTAAAAACAATCCATCGAAAACTCAATCTCCTCTTGGATGAATTAACCAGTAATAAAGAGTTGAATGTGAGTTTACTTCCTTTAGGAGATGGCTTGGCTGTAGTCACTAAAAAGAGAGTAAATTAGATAGTTGATAGAAATGAAAAGGGAATATTAGCCTTTAAAGGCATCGTAAGCGGGATCTGACCAACTGGATGGTGAGGGCTTAGGATGCTTTTTTTGATTGAAAAAGAAGATAACAAGCAAATCACTCTCGGCGAAGGGAAAAGGATTGCATAGCTCGAAAATGCTAATTTATCAGGGCCTAAAACGAATGAAGATAGGTGAAAAATAAAAGCCCTATGAATGAAAATGACTGAAAATGAATGAAAATGACTGAAAATGAGCGTATGTGATTGAAATGGTCAATAGGATCGTGTAAACTGTCCATAGAAAGGGTGATGGGAGTGCTTACAGAAGAAAGGCACCAGCAAATTCTTGAAGAATTGAAACATTTTCCCACAGTACAAGTTCAAGAGCTAGTAGATCGTTTGCGTGTTTCGGAATCCACTATTCGTCGTGATCTGTCCATCTTAGAAAGTAAGGGGCAGTTGATACGTGTTCACGGTGGAGCCAAGCGACTGTTTGGCTTAACCGACGAACCGACGATGGGGGAAAAAGCAAGTCACTATCGTCAAGAAAAGCAACGTATCGCCCAGGCTGCAGCGCAATTGGTCCAGGATAATGATGTGATCTATCTCGATGCTGGGACAACGACTTTAGAAATGATTCCTTATCTTCCAGAAAATTTAAAGGTCGTCACCAATGGATTAGCCCAAGCAGATGAGCTGAGTCGGCGTGGCTTCGAAACTGTTCTAATTGGAGGATGGATTAAAAAGGGCACTCAGGCGATTATAGGCTCTCAGGCAATTAGGCAATTATCGGACTACCGTTTTGATAAAGCCTTTATGGGGATGAATGGAGTCGATGAAAATTATGGTCTGACGACACCAGATGTTGAGGAAGCCAGCATTAAAAAGTTAGCGATTCGTCAAGCAGCAAGAAGCTATGTGTTAGCGGACAAGAGTAAGTTTGATTGTGTAAGTTTTTGCCATGTCGCAGATGTTGAAGACGTCACGATCATTACAGACCTAAGAGCAGATGAATCTTTACGCGCCTTAGCTAAACGAACAACTATTAAGGAGGTTTAATCCATGTATTATACCATCACATTTAATCCAGCGGTGGACATGGTTATTCAAGTCGAAAACTGTCAGTTAGGTGATTTGAACCGTTCTAGCGGTGAAGAATATGTTGCAGGTGGGAAGGGGATTAACGTATCCTTTATTCTCAACCGATTAGGTATTGAAAATACGGCTACTGGTTTTCTAGGTGGCTTTAGTGGAGTTTTCATCCAACAAAAAGTTTTAAAAGAAGGGGTAACCCCACACTTTGTAGAAGTCGATGGAACCACACGGATCAATATCAAGTTAAAATCTGATGAAGAAACAGAAATTAATGGGGCAGGGCCACTTGTTTCCAAAGAAAATTTTCAAGATTTGTATCGTTACTTTGAAGAACGATTGACTGATGAAGATGTGGTCTTTTTGGCAGGAAATTCCGCACCAGGTCTAGATGAAGAAGCTTATTTGGCTATAGGTCGTCTTTGCCAAGAAAAAGGCGCTCGCTTCGTATTAGATACGAACAAGGATCTACTGACTACATGTTTAGCGGTTCGTCCATTTTTGATAAAACCAAACCATCACGAGCTAGCAGAAATCTTCCAAGCTCCGGTGGATACTGAAGATGACATCGTGACATATGCAAAGAAGTTACAAGACAAGGGTGCACGCCATGTTCTTGTTTCTCGTGGGGGTGATGGAGCCCTCCTCTTGACAGAAGATGGTGAGGTCTATACCTCCAATGTTCCGAAAGGGAAGGTCATCAACTCAGCAGGGGCAGGGGATTCTATGCTGGCTGGCTTCATGGCTACTTATCAAAAGAGCAAAGATTTTGCTGAAAGTTTGCGGATGGGTACAGCTAGTGGCTCAGCGACAGCCTTTTCGGTAGGTATCGCAGAAAGGAGCTTGATTGATCAACTAAAAGAAGAAATCATTGTTCAACGAGTAAAATAAAGTGGAGAACAGAAACAATCCGAAAGGAAGAGAAAAATGAAATTATCTGAATTATTCGTCAAAGATGCTATGATCATGAATTTGACGACCACTAGCAAAGATGAAACTTTGCAAGCCTTGGCTAATAGCTTCCATCAAACAGGAGGCGTTAGCGATACAGAAGCTTATGTGAAAGCTTTGCAAGCACGTGAAGCTCAATCTACAACTGGTGTTGGGGATGAAATTGCCATTCCTCACGCACAACATGAATCGATTGAAAAAGCAGCCATTATTTTTGGTAAAAGTGAAGCAGGGATTGATTGGGCTTCTTTTGATGGACAAGATGCTAAATTAATCTTTATGATTGCAGCACCAACTGGTGGTGGTAATGAACATTTACAAGCTCTAGCAGGTTTATCTAGCATATTGATGAAGCCTGAAGCAAAGGCTGCTTTACTGAAGGCTACAACGCCTGAAGAAGTGGTAGCTATCTTCGCTTCTTATGAAGAAGAAAAAGAAGAAACTAAAGCTACTGTAGAAGAAACTGCTGATACTAAAGATGATGTATATATCTTGGCTGTAACTGCTTGCCCAACTGGTATTGCTCATACTTTTATGGCAGAAGAAAAATTGAAACAAGCCGCAGCTAAAGCGGGTTACAAAATTAAAGTTGAAACAAATGGTCAAGGCGGTATTAACAACAAATTGACCAAGAAAGATATCGAAGAAGCTACTGCTATTATCGTTGCTGCTGACAAACAAGTTGAAATGGCTCGCTTTGATGGACGTCCAACTATCATCACCAAAGTTGCTGATGGGATCAACAAGGCTGATGAATTAGTGGAACGTGCAGCAAAAGCAGATGCTCATATTTACCACCATCAAGGTGCGAGCGAAAGTGTTGAAGAATCTGATGAAGCGAACGAATCTCTAGGACGCCAATTCTACAAACACTTGATGAATGGTGTTTCTCACATGTTACCATTTGTTGTAGCTGGTGGGATTTTAATCGCTGTTTCCTTCATCTGGGGGATTAACTCAGCAAACCCTGATCATGCAAGTTACAACCCAATTGCTCAAACCATTAATTTGATGGGTGGTTTGTCCTTTGCGATGATGCTACCAATCTTAGCTGGGTTTATCGGACAATCTATTGCTGACCGTCCAGGTTTGGTTATTGGTTTCATGGGTGGTGTGTTTGCTAACCCAGGTGTAATGGCTGCTTATGCAGGCGGGACAGGTGTCTTTAAAGATGCTGTTTCTTCTGGCTTCCTTGGCGCTTTGGTTGCAGGTTTCTTAGCTGGGGCTATTGTTAAATTCTTGCAAAAAGCTTTTAGCTGGTTGCCAAAATCTCTTGAAGGGTTGAAACCAATCTTTATTTACCCAGTTCTTGGTGTGGCTATCATGGGGGCTTTGATGCTCTTTGTTGTGAATGGGCCAATGGGTGCCGTTATGAACGGTTTGACAGGTGCTATCTCTGCTATTCCACAAGAATATACCTTCTTGCTTGGTTTTGTTGTTGGTGGGATGATGTCTATCGATATGGGTGGTCCTATTAACAAAGCCGCTTATGTTACTGGTACAGCTTTAGTTACTGCAGCTAATGGTGCTGGTAGTAATGTGATGGCAGCTGTTATGGTCGGTGGGATGGTACCACCTCTAGCTATTGCTTTAGCAGCTACTTTCAATAAGAACTTATGGGATGAACAACAACGTTCTTCAGCTTTTGTGAACTATGTAATGGGCGCTGCCTTTATCACAGAAGGGGCTATTCCATTCGCTGCTTCTAACCCAGTACGAGTTATTCCATCTTTAGCTCTTGGTGCTGGTGTAGCTGGGGCATTGAGCATGATGTTTAACTGTGTCTCTAAAGTTCCTCACGGTGGTTTGTTCGCTGTTGCCGTTGGTGGTGTAACTAATCCATTGCAATACATCATTGCTTGGTTAGTCGGCGGTGTTGTTGGGGCATTAATGTTGAACGTCCTACTTCCTAAAAAGAATAAATAAGTAAACACTTATCTATAGCTCTCTAGAGATGAGTTGACCCCCTAATCTTGGAATAGAATATCCAACTTAGGGGGTCTTTTTTTGGCAATTTATCAAATGCTGTTGTGGGTAAATTTGGGCACTTTGTCCAATTTTGTTGTTGGTAAAATTTAGTACTTCGTCAAATGTTGTTGTGGGTAAAATTTGAAGAAAAAATCGCTCTCCTTCCGGGGAGTGTTTTTTTATATTACAGATTAAATGTAGCTGGTTATCGATTGCTTACGAAAAAGTCGCTCCTCTTCTTTAGAAGGATTGTTTATACAAAGTGCCTGATGGTCTTCCTACTTAGCCGAAGCAAAATGAAACCCCCCTCTATTGTGGGATAGAGGGGGTAAGTCGGTTAGAGCTCCTGCATTAGATTTGGGCATTTTGTGGAGTTATAGCTTTAAAAGGAGTAAGGTACAGAAGCTCTGAACTTATGAGGAAACTAACGGAATAGTGCCAATTATTTAGCAAGACCTTCAGCGATCTTATCTAAGTTCCACTTCATCATAGCGTAGTAGCTGTCACCGTCTTTACCAGGTTCTGCAACAGAGTCTGTAAAGATTTTGGCATAGATTGGGATATTGGCGTCTTTAGAAACGGTCTTCATTGGACGGTCGTCAACAGAAGATTCCACGAAGAGGGATGGGCATTTAGACTTGCGTAGTTTTTCTACTAAGTTTTTAATTTGATCAGGTGTCCCTTCTTCTTCAGTGTTAATTTCCCAGATATAGGCACTTGGCACACCATAAGCCTTAGAGAAGTACTTGAAGCAACCTTCTGAAGTGACGATCAATTTCTTTTCTGCTGGAATATTATTGAATTTTTCTTTGGCTGTTTTATCCAATTCAGACAATTTATTGACATAAGCGTCTAAGTTCTTTTGGTAGAAGTCTTTATTTTCTGGATCTTTAGCGATTAATTGTTTGCAAATGTTTTTAGCATAGATGATCCCATTTTCAAGGTTTAACCAAGCGTGTGGGTCTTCTTTACCAGCTTCTTCTTTCCCTTCTAAGTGAAGAACTTCAACACCGTCAGAAACAGCGAAATAGTCTTTGTTAGCTTCCTTGTTAGCGTTCTTTACGAGTTTATTAAACCAAGCATTACCACCTGTTTCCAAGTTGATCCCGTTATAGAAGATGGCATCAGCTTGGGAAGTTTTCTTCACGTCCTCTGGGAGAGGTTCGTATTCATGTGGGTCTTTCCCAACTGGTACGATACTATGAAGATCAATTTTGTCCCCAGCAATATTTTTAGTGATGTCAGCTAGGATGGAGTTAGTGGTTACAACTTTTAGCTTTTTCCCTTGTTCTTCCGTTTTAGCATCTTTACTATCAGTGCTTGTGGCGGTTGATTTACCGCAAGCGCCCAAGAAGAAGACTAAAGCAAAGACAGATAAGATACTCAACAATGTTTTCTTGAAACTATTTTTTGACATATTATTCTCTACCTTTCCATTTTGTTAAGAAGCCTTGTTTTGGTGAAATAAAGAAACTGATTAAGAAAAGTACAGCAGAAGTTAAGACAATACTTGATCCAGCGGCGATATTATAGCTGTAGCCTAGGAATAAACCAACAAATGAGCTAAAGGCTCCTAAGCAAGCTGATAAGATCATCATGCTCTTTAAGCTATTGCAATAGAGAAACGCTGTTGCAGCTGGTGTAATGAGCATAGCCACAATCAAGATAGTCCCTACACTTTGCATTGCTGTCACAGAAACTAATGTTAAAAGAATCATCAACAAGTAGTGATAGAAATTTACGCGCATCCCTAGAGCTTTGGCCATTAAAGGGTCGAAACTTGTCAACAAGAGTTCTTTAAAGAAAAGAACAATAACGAGGATAACGACGATGGATACGCCGATAGTAATCCATTTATCTTGGTCTTGAACGGCTAAGATATTCCCAAACAAAATGTGGAAAAGGTCGGTTGAACTATTAGCTATCCCGATCAGAATAACACCAAGTGCCAAGAATGACGAGAATGTTATCCCGATAGCCGTATCGCCTTTTATGGTGGAGTTCCCTTTAATAAAGGTAATCAATATAGAAGCTAATAAACCAAAAGCGATAGCTCCGATAAAGAAGTTGATCCCTAAAATGTAGGAAATAGCTACACCTGGTAAGACGGCATGGGAAATTGCATCTCCCATTAAGGACATACCTCTTAAAATGATAAAACATCCGACGACACCTGAAACCACTCCGATCACTAAGGCGGTGATCAATGCATTTTGTAAGAAATGGAAGTCGTGTAAGCCTTGGATAAAATTAGCGATCACTAGCTTCACCTCCAATGGATAATAATTGATTACCATAAGCCGCACGAAGATTTTCCTTGGTGAAGGTTTCTTCTGTCGAACCAATAGCGATCAATTCGCGATTTAGGATCAATACTTGGTCGAAATAATCAGGTACTTTATTTAAATCGTGGTGAACAATTAAAATCGTTTTGCCAGCATCTCTCAGTTTGCGCAAAATGTCCATGATAATTCCTTCGCTGACTGAATCGATACCAACAAAAGGTTCATCAAGAAAAATCAGAGAGGCATCTTGAACCAAGCAACGAGCGATCAATACCCGTTGAAATTGTCCGCCTGATAATTCGCTGATTTGACGACTAGCCATTTTTTCTAGACCGACTGCTTCTAAGGCGTCGTGAACTTCATGCCATTCGTTCCGGCTTAACCTTTTGAACAAGCCTACTTGTGGGTAGGTTCCTAGAGAAACACATTCTTCCACTGTAATGGGGAAAGTGTAGTCAATAGCACTTTTTTGCTCAACATAGGCAACGTTTTTTAACTGACTGTTAGATGGCTGACCGTCGATTTGGCTACTGCCAGTTGACGGGATGATGTGTAAAATGGCTTTCAAGAGGGTAGATTTACCCGCACCATTTGGCCCTATAATACCGGTAATGCTAGGACCTTCTAATTTAAAGGACACACTGTCCAATGCCTTGACGTCGTTACCGTAACGAACGGAGACATTTTGACACTCAATCATTTTTTCACTTCCTTTGTCGTAAAACCTGAATTAGGAGAATTTCCTTGATTAGCATAACTAAACTTTTTAATTAAGTCAACTTAATTCTAAAAAGAATAATAACGATTCTCAATAGAACATGTTAAATAAGCAAGAAAAACCGCATAGAATCAAGACTTTTTTCTAAATAAAGAAATTAAGCAGGGTTAATGAATGAGTATTCATTTAAAAAAATAGGAGTTTTATACATAAAAAAGAGATGAGATAAAGAATATAATTTACGTTTGTAAGAGAAATGAATAAAGCTTAAGCAAAACGAAAAGAGAACGGTTCTCAATTAAAATAAGTGAAAAACTTTTATCCTTTTTAAGAGGGGCTGAGAGGGAAAGTGTGAGTAGGAGATTGGGAAATGGAAAAGCTAAAGCGACAAGTTGTTCCGAAAAAAGGATGGATGAGTGAAGCGGGATCATTTGCTGATCAATGAGCCAGAAGTTAAGAGTCAGCTCATTCACATAAGAATGAGCGAACAAGTGGTAAAGTATCTCTTTATCCTCTATGATTAAAATGAAGAAGAGTCAAAAAGGAAGTGAATAGATGAAATTGAGTATTGCACAGGAAGCGGTTGAATTTTATAAGGAAGAAATGGGTTTAGTAGAAGGATATGGTGTCCGCTTTTTAGGAAAAGTGTATGGGACTAGTCCGGTACATGAAGGATTTTCTTTAGCAGTGGTAGTTGATCAAGCTAAGGATCCAGTCGCTTTGATTGAACGTGATGGCATTCCCTTCTTCATCGAAAGTGGGGACGAGTGGTTTTTTGAGGATTACGATCTGTCTGTGGAATTTGATAAAGAATGTAAGGAACCTATTTACCATTTTTTGAAAGATGGAGAGATTCAAGGTAAGTAAGGGATTGCTTAAGGGTTATCTCATGGCAAGTCCACCATATCGTATGACGAGAAGAAGCTTGATTACTGAACACTTATCATGTTGGGCTACTGTATGGAATTTTTGAAAAGTATGCCTATATGTGAAGTTTAGGGAATCAAGGTAGAAAAAACACCTCCAAAATCTGGAAGCACTCTTTAGTGAGCTTAGGGAGATTTTAGGGGTGTTTTTGAGTTTACAAAAAAACGATCAGAAAGATCTGACCGTAAGTGAGATAGTATAAGGAGAATAGGGGATTTGAACCCCTGCACGTTTATTCAACGCCTAACGCATTTCGAGTGCGTCCCCTTCAGCCGGACTTGGGTAATTCTCCACATAAGAATAATTATAGCGAAAATAAGGGGAAAATCAAGTTTCTGACAGAGGATAAAGTCTAGGAAATGATAGCGGGTTCTTTTTTTTAGTGGAAGAGAAGCTTGAGAAAAAAACTTTGGATTTTTAAAAGGGAAAGGGAGGAAAATGAAGGATCTTTTGATAAAATAAATAGATAGTTGAAAAGCGTGCAGAATACTTCATATAAAACTAGAGTGAATGAGAAAAGTGTATACGGGATAAGTAACCCTATAATCTCGTTAGACCTAAGAATAGATAAAGTATTTTGTGGGGGTTGAAGGGAAGTACGGAAAATGATAGGAAGACGGATATTGATGGCCTATATGCTGCTTTTGACAGTGGGGATTTTGTGGATAGGTTATTCGACTGGAGTGAGTCAACGCTATTTGATTTGGAATCTCTTCTTAGCGTTTATGCCTTACCTACTGGCAAGGTTAGCGACATCTGATCGCTTTAGTGGCTGGCATAAAGGAGCCTTCTTTTTTGCTTGGTTAGCTTTTTATCCTAATGCCTTCTATCTGGTAACCGATTTGATTCATTTGCAAAATGATGTCTTTTACTACACTGATCAAGCTGGCAAGATTGTGTATGTCACTAGTCCTTTGATTTGGAGTAGGTTATTAGTACTTGTTTCAGCTGTTTTTATTGGGATGATGTTGAGTTACTATTCGCTTAACACTGTTCATGAGTGGTTCTTTAAGCGAGTCAAATCCCTATTGGCTTCCCTGACCTTCCTAACAGCGGTAAGTATGTTAACAGGTTGGGCAGTCACCTTAGGAAGATTTTTCCGTTTTAATTCTTGGGATCTTCTTTTAGAGCCTCATCGTTTCTTAGCGATGATCCAAAAGATTTTTCTAGCGCCATACTTTCAGTTAAGTCTCATGTTTGCCTGCGTCCACTTTTTTGTGATCTTTTTTATATGGTTAATGGATAAAGAATTAGTCCCAGATAAAGTGGCTAAATAAAGCTAAGTGAGCAGTTAGGGAAGAAGTGACGGATGGGAAAGCTTTTGATGGATAAAAGGAAGAAGTGACGGATGGGAAATCCCTTGATAGAAAGAATAGGTATTTGCAGAAAAAACGATCTTTTTTACAAAAATAAAAAAGCCTCTTGCTTTTAAGGGATCAAAGGTATATCATGTAAATAACTTTTAAGGAGAGGAGCAACCCACAATGCCACAATTGCAAGCAATGACATCTCAATACTGGCAAAGCGCATAGAACCGGGTTGTTTCACCATGATATATGGCATAGAAACAACCTATTTGAGGGTGGTTTCTATGCGACAAGTTGTAAGGCCGCATAGATGGCGGTCTTTTTTCTTAGGCCGCACAAGCGGTCTTTTTTTGTATCGCCCCTCAAAGGCTAAATGAATGAAAAAGTTGCTGAGTTTAAGCGTAATAATGGAGGAAAATCAAATGAAGAAAAGATCTAATGTATTAGGAATTATTGTTGTCGTTCTTATTTTACTTGTTTCGCTTTTTGGCCTTAAATTAGCGGATCGATCCATGACAAAGACAAACGCAAAACAAGAGGAGACGGCAAAGAAAGAGAATATCCCAACTATTGGGATTTTGCAATTAGTTTCTCACCCAGCTTTGGATGCTATAAAGAAAGGTATTGTTGATGGATTGGCTGATGCGGGTTATAAAGAAGGGAAGACGATCAAGATTGACTTTCAAAATGCCCAAGGAGATCAAGGAAACTTGTCAACCATGGCTCAACAATTGTTAACTAAGGATAAAAAATTGGTGGTGGGGATTACTACACCAGCTGCTCAACAATTAGCAGGTAAAGAAACAGAAAGACCAATTATTCTATCAGGGGTAACTTACCCAGAGCAAGCTGGATTGGTTGAGTCTGAAGACCATCCAGGGAAAAACGTGACAGGGGTTAGCGATCGGGTGAATATTAAAGCACAAATCAGTCAAATCCACGAAGTCCTTCCGAAAGCTAAGAAAATTGGGATTTTATACACATCCTCTGAAGACAATGCTGTGGCACAAGCTAAAACAGCAGAAAAAGAAGTGAAAGCATTGGGTTTGTTGCCAGTCGTTAAATCTGTGACGAATACGACAGATATTCATCAAGTAGCTACTCAATTGGCCTCTGAAGTTGATGCAATCTACGTGCCAATTGATAATGGGATTGCTTCTGCCATGGCTACTTTGGTTCAAGTAACAGACCAAGCGAAAATACCAGTTTTCCCTTCTGCGGATACCATGGTTAAAGATGGTGGTTTAATGGGGATGGGTGTAGACCAATACCAAATTGGTCGTTTAACTGCTAAAGTAGTAGTAGATGTTTTAAAAGGAAAGAATGTTGCGGATTACCCTATTCAAGTTGCGGACAAGGGTACAACTTATATCAACAAAAAGAAAGTTAAGGAACTTGGCATTGAAATTCCAGAATCCATCGCTAAGGATGCGGTAATGGTGAACGAATAAGTCAAGTAAGGAAGGAGTTCATTATGGAACAGATCATCTTATCTGCTCTGACGGAAGGAATCTTTTGGAGTGTTATTGCGATCGGCCTCTATATTAGTTTTAGAATCTTAAATATGGCAGATATGACAACAGAGGGGAGCTTTCCACTTGGAGCAGCTATTTCGGTGGTTTGTATTGTGAACAATATCCATCCTTTGCTGGCTCTCCTGGCTAGTTTCTTTTTTGGCCTCTTAGCTGGGGGAGTAACGGGTATTTTAATGACTCGTCTGAAAATCCCTAGTCTCTTAGCGGGAATTTTGACCATGAGCGCTTTGTATTCGATCAATTTGAAAGTGATGCAAAGGCCGAATGTGAATGTTTTGGGCAAAAAGACATTGATTCAATATTTGACCCAGCATCAATCCTTGTTGCCGTATGCTACTTTGTGGTTAGGTTTTGTGACGGTAGCGTTGATTTTGTTGGCTCTGTATTTCTTCTTCCAAACCGAGTTAGGACAAGGCTTGATTGCGGCGGGGGATAACCCTCAAATGGCGCTATCACAGGGGATTCCTGTCGATCGAATGAAGATATTTGGCGTGATGTTAGCTAATGGGATTATTGCTCTTGGCGGAGGCTTGATGGCGCAAAAGAGTAGTTTTGCTGACGTAAATATGGGTATTGGTGTGATCGTTGTGGCATTAGCTTCGATTATTATTGGGGATGTATTATTCCCTTATGTCACTTTTGGTGTTCGCCTAGTCTGTATTGTTATTGGATCTATTGTCTATCGCTTCCTTCTAGCTTTGATTATTGCTTTACAGGTCATCGATGCGAATGATTTCAAGCTTTTTTCTGCAGCGATAATTGCCTTATGTTTAGCCTTACCAGTTATTCGAAAAGAATTTGAAAAGAAAGGGGGGCATTAAAATTGGGCGAAGTTCTATTGCAACTCGAACACATTTCAAAAACTTTTTTCCCGAATACACCTCAAGAGCGTAAAAGCCTGATCGATGTGAATTTGACGCTTAACAAAGGCGATTTTGCTGTCATCGTTGGAGGGAACGGGGCTGGGAAGTCTACTTTAATGAATGTCATAGCAGGTAAATTGCAAGCAGATCAAGGGAAAATTAAAGTGGCTGGCAAAGATGTTTCCCGTCTTAAAGAATTTGAACGGGCTAAATTGATGAGTCGTGTGCACCAAGATCCTGCTTTAGGAACGGCACCAAGGATGACGATGGCTCAAAATATGGCAATCGCTCATAAGAGAGGGCAAGAACGTGGTTTAAGGGCTTCGGTCAAAGAAGAAGATCTCCCTATTTATAAAGAACGCTTGAAAGAATTGGGCTTAGGGCTTGAGGAACGGTTGAGCGTCCCAATGGAGCATCTATCTGGTGGGCAACGTCAGGCGGTGGCTTTAGTGATGGCGACTCTAGCTAAAAGTGATTTACTACTTCTAGATGAGCATACGGCAGCTTTGGATCCGCCAACCCAGCGTTTGGTAATGACTTTGACAGATCGTTTGGTGAAACGTCACCAATTAACAACTTTAATGATCACCCATAGCTTGTCAGATGCGGTGAGTTATGGCAACCGATTATTCGTCTTGAGTCAAGGAAAATTGATCCGTCATTTCTCTGAAGAAGAGAAGGCAAAGTTGACAGTTGACGATCTCTTCCACATTCTAGAAAAGGGAGACGGAGAGTAAGTCTTTTGGAATTAGTTTTAGAGATGAGTGGATTGAAGAAGTAAAATGCATGCCAATAGAGGAGTCAATGTCCTGTAGAAAAGGATCTTAATAAGGACGAAGAGAAGTCTATCCCCAGTAGTTTCCACTATTTTCATAGGAGCTTGTTGGGGAATATTAGGCTTCTTTTTTCTTGCCTAACGACTGATTTTTTATAAAAAGACTAGTTGCCTAAAGATCCAGCTGCAATTTCCCCTTCCAAATTAGAGTGATTTTTTATAAAAAGACTAGATGTCTAAAGGTGTTAAGGGGAGTTAAAGCGTAATTTCTGGGAAAGAGAGCGAGAAAGAAGTTTTTAGGAGAAGATGGATCGACTAGTTCTAGTTACTCTATAATATGATAGAATAGTTGTAGAAACTTTGTATGAAGGAGGTTAGGCAATGCAAGATAAGTCGCCTCAAACGCCTTTGTTAAGCCAGGAAGAAATTAAAGAACTAAAAGAACGCTTGGCAAAACAACTGAGAGGGAACACTTGGTTAACCATTTTAGTCATTGTGTTGCTCCTTTATTGTTTAATGGGGGCGATGAATGGCTTAAATAAGGATAAGCCTACTTCAGACTTAGCGGGCTACCCCAAAATGTATCGCCGACTCAAAAATTTGGAAGAGAAAACGAAGGAACAAGAGATAAAAATGAGAGAACTTGAAAAAGAAATTCAAGTATTAAAGGAAAAGGAGAACTAACAATGGCCAAAGCTTTGATTATTTATACTAGTTTGACAGGAAATACAGAGGAAATTTGCGACATTCTATCCGATGCCTTAGAAGAACAAGGTATTGAGGTGGAGATGAAGAATTCTACTCAGGCAGATGTAGAAGATTTCAATGATGCAGATATTTGTATTGTGGGAACTTATACATATGGTGATGGGGAAATTCCGGATGAAATGCTGGATTTATATGAAGATTTGGAAGAAGCAGACCTTTCTGGGAAAATTTATGGAGTGGTTGGCTCTGGAGATACTTTCTATGACCATTTCTGCAAAGCTGTGGAAGATTTCGATGAACGTTTGGCGCAAACAGGAGCACAACGTGGGGGAAATGTTGTGAAAGTAAACTTGAACCCCGATGATATAGCCCGCCAAGAACTCGAAAACTTAGCGCAAGAATTAGCCACAGCGCTCAAAGCCTAGGCTAATGGACGAACTACTTGCAAAATATCAAGAGATAGTTTACTCCATTCAAAAGCTCAATCGCAGGCTGGCTCACTATAGGGCGAAATTGAGCGAAGAAGAACAACACTATCGTGTGGCTCGAGCGAAGGCGAAAAGGGAAAATTCTAAAAGTCAGAAGGAACGAGTCAATGAAATTCGATTAAAGCTGAATCGTTTAGCTGGTCATTATAAGATGTTAGTAGATGATCGGGAAGAATTGGAAAATTTGCAACAAGCCGAAAAAGAAAAGCTTATTGCCAGAGATATCAATCCAGCGATTGAAGAAGGGGATGGACGGTCAGAGGAACTCCTATTGCTTAAAAATTTTTACGAAGCTTTACGTAAGGGAGAAGACGCACTAGATGAAATAGAAAATCTTTTGGCTAAGGCTTTGCCAAGTAAACCAGAGCGTTTTTTTGGAAGACATCGTCATCTAAATGATCTACCTAGTCAAGAAGTTTTTGATGAAGATCATCCATTTGAGCTGTTGAAGTTACACTTAAGAATTTTTAGTGTTGAAGTGGAGGATATTGCTGATTTGGGAATCAATCTCATCACAGACATCCACCATCGAGATGAGTTTTGGCCTTTATTTTATGCTATGGAGCTAGATTTGAAGAATAATCAGCCAACAGATAGTGTCTTAGATAAACTATTTTCATTGCGCCATCGTATAGAGGTTATTTTGCTGGATTTGGAGACGCATAAAGACCATTTGGAATTGGATGTGCTCAACTAAGTTATAAGCTTAGGTGACAAGCTTGGGGGAAATGTGGTAAGATAAGACAGTAGTTATCTTCTCAAAAGAAATGACCCCATAGCTCAGCGGATAGAGCACACGTTTCCTAAACGTGGTGTCGCAGGTTCAATTCCTGCTGGGGCCGTTGAAGCACATCGCTTTGATGCGCCTAGCTAAAACTAGCGGATAACTGCTAAAAAAATTCTCCTGTAAAGGGGAATTTTTTTTATGGAAAGGGTTGAAAAACTGAGTGCAGAGCAAGCGAACTAGTCTAATTTAAGGGAATCTAGTGCATGATTTTGACGGGATCCAATGTCTAGTATGTTTTATCTCATCGTCCAAAAGGAAACTAGGCCATAAAAAAAGGATCAAACTAGAGTTGCTGGAGAGTTTTAGATGAAAGGTATACAGATGGTGGATGAAGCGACAATTGGGTAAATAGGCATAACATCTCTTTAGAAAGGTGATCATATGCGACGGACATTTCGACAAGAACTTCAAGAAGATTTAACTGCTGTTTTAAGTAGGCTGACCTTGTGGTTTACCAGTGGCATTTTGTTGGCACTGGCCGTTTTTGTTTTTGCTATTCAAAACTATCAACTAAGCAAAGAAACAGACCACTTAATCCAAACCTTCAATAGAGTAGAGGAACAATCTTGGCGTTTAGTGGACGATTTGAATGAGAAAATTATGCCACAATTTCTCTTGGGTAAAAGGGCTGAAAGAGAATTATTTTCTAGGTTTTACGAAGAGTTGATGCGGCAGGATCAGCGTGGTGAGCTGATATTAGTGGATGAGAAAGGCGAACGAAAGTGGTCGAGCAATAATAGCTGGGCCGATGCGGTGGTTCCTTCTAGCTATCTGAATGCCTTGGTAGAACAAGCTAGTGGGAAGGGTAGATTGATGCGAGTGACGCATTTAGGAAAGGATCGCCCTTACTTAGTCTTAGCGAGCCCCGTGCAATATAAGAGTAAACTTTTGGGTTATACATTCCTTTTTTTAAATGGAAACGATTTTTTGTCCCATAGACCAACTGAGGTGAGCCAATTTATCATCGCGGATCAATTAGATCATGTCTATAGCAAAAGTTCGGATGAATTTATCAAGGAACCACTTGGAAAAGTGAAAGCGGATGCTTTTTCGAGTTCCATCAAAATAAACTTGAGAGAGCCTTTAATGCTGAGTCAAGTGACCGCTCTGAAAGAGGGGTTGCTGGCTTATACCTATTGGCGGTGTTATGATTTACCCTTACTCCTCTTCTGGATGAGTTTACTGACCTTGTTGACTTTTGGAATTATGAAGATTAAATCAGCAAGTCTATCGAAAAGATTAGCTCTCAGGCAGTCTACTTCAATGGCAGCTTTGGTAGAAGAAGCCCAATTGGTAACATCAGGACGTAAAAATAGTATTCAGATGACAAGTGGGGATGAATTTGAATATTTGGCGGATCAACTGAATAAGATGATAGAGGCGATCAATAAATTATATAAGGGCTTACTGGCAGTTGAGAGGCAATCCCTCTTGTTTGAAAAGAAAATGCTAGAGGCGCAATTTAATCCTCATTTTTTATATAACACTTTAGAAACTATTCGGGTTACGATGACTTTTGCTCCGGAAATTGCAGAAAAGCTGATTTTTGCCTTAAATAGAATAATGCGTTACAGTGTCAGTGCTGAAGGAACAGATACGCCTTTGAGTGAAGATTTAGAAATCATAGAGGATTATTTATCGATCTATCACGTACGTTTTGACCATTTAAAGAGTCGTTTGTCGCTGGAAGAGGAGTTGAATAGTTTACTTGTCCCTAGACTCTTCTTATTACCACTTATTGAAAATGCCCTAAAATATGGGCTGGCTAGTCGAAATGATTTAGAGATTGATATAAATATTTATCAAAGAGAGAATCGTTTATATGTTGAAGTCCTAGACAATGGACCCGGCTTCTCTAAACAAGCGGTGGAGAAACTTAAAGAGCATTTATACGAAAAAGAAACACACCATGGTTTAGTGAATACGATTAAACGATTCCAACTCGCTTTTGAGGGAGCCGAGTGGCAGATTAAAAAAGAGAATGAGTGGACGATGGTGAGGCTTAGTGCAAGTCTGCCTAAGCGGAGTAAGGTGAAAAGAGGATTGACTTATGATGAAAAAATTGATCATCGTTGAAGATGAACACTTAATTCGTTTATGGCTCAGTCGGGCGATCGATTATCAACATTTAGGATTTGAACTGGTCTATCTTGCCGAGGATGGTGAGGATGGGGCACGGGCAATTCGGAAAGTAGAACCAGATGTTGTCTTAACGGATATTTGTATGCCGAGAATGGATGCTTTTGCCATGTTTGAAGCTACCAAGGATTGCTCTTATGAAAAGATTATTTTATCTGGTTTTAGTGATTTTGAGCATGCTAAAAAAGCGATGCATTATGGGGTGAGAGAGTTTATTAGCAAACCGATCCAAATGGAGGAAGTAGTGGCTAGTTTACTAGATCTAGTGGCTCAATTTAAGGGGGAAGAAGAATCTACAGAAAATGGACGGATAGGAGATGATCTTTTATCGGAAATTTTGCCCACAGTCGAGTCATTGAATCAAGAGAGAGAAATTAGTCGTTTGGTATTGGACTGGATCCAATCCAATTATGGTCGACGGGCATCAATAGCACATATGGCAGAGGAATTAGGTTATTCAGAAAGCTATATCTATAAATGCTTTAAAGAGGATTTAAAGCTTACCGTCAATGACTATTTGAATCGGTATAGAATTTGCAAAGCGATAGATTTGTTGTGGAAAAATCCTGATCTTTTGGTTTACGAGTTAGCAGAGGCGGTCGGATTTAGCGACGAAAATTATTTCAATAAAGTCTTTAAACGCTACACGCATGTATCGGTCTCTAGTTTTAAGAAAAATACTACTTGTTAGTGAGCGTTTGTAAGAGGAATTAATGATCTGACTATAAACAGATGGGAAAAGGGACTTGTTAGTTAGAATAGGCCTACTAGGAAAGAGATTTAGGCCTAGTTAGGCTAGCTAAGAGCAAGTTCTTTTTTTGTAGAGAATATTACCTATTTAGTAGAGAATAATCTATTATGGAAACGCTTTTATTGTCGTATGATAAAGGCACAATGATGAAGGAGGGGAAATTTATGTCATTCAAATGGCGTCATATGTTACTAGCGAGTGTAGCTTTACTTGGTTTAACAGCTTGCTCTGGTCAATCAACTAAAGAAGCAAAAACTCCTGAAGCGAAAAAAGGTGAAGATACTTTAGTGGTTTATTCGCCAAATTCGGAAGGGCTAATTAATGCAACTATTCCAGCTTTTGAAGAAAAATATGGGATTAAGGTAGAGTTAATTCAAGCAGGTACAGGGGAACTCTTTAAGAAAATTGAAAGTGAAAAAGGGAAACCTGTCGCGGATGTTATTTTCGGTGGCTCTTATACGCAATATGCCCAAAGTAAAGATTTGTTTGAAAAGTATGTTTCTAAAGAAGATAAGAATATTTTGCCAGATTTCCAAAATAAATCAGGGTATTCGACGCCTTACTGCCTAGATGGGTCTGTTTTAATTGTTAATCCTGACTTGACCAAGGGGATGAAGATTAACTCTTATGAAGATCTTTTAAACAAAGATTTGAAAGGAAAGATTGCTACAGCTGACCCAGCCAATTCTTCTAGTGCTTTTGCCCAACTCACCAATATTCTTGCGGCTAAAGGTGGATATGACAAGGATGAGGCTTGGAAGTATGTCAAAGATCTCTTTACTTTAATCGATGGGAAGATTTCTTCTAGTTCTTCTAATGTGTATAAGACAGTAGCTGATGGAGAAATGGCTGTTGGTCTATCTTATGAAGATCCGAGTGTAAAATTGCTCAATGATGGGGCTAATGTTAAAATTATCTACCCTAAAGAAGGAGCGGTTTTCCTACCAGCAAGTGCAGCTATCATTAAAGATTGCAAACACAAAGAAAATGCTAAGAAGTTTATCGACTTTATTGTGTCTAAGCAAATCCAAGACACATTAGGGACATCAACGACTAACCGTCCAGTTAGAAAGGATGCCAAGACATCTAAGAACATGAAGCCGATGGATAAGATCAATACAATTAATGAAGATTATGACTATGTGATCCAACACAAGGAAGAAATCTTATCTCACTATAATGATATCTTTACATCTATATCCAACAAATAGGAGGCAGGTAAAATGAGTGATATCAAGATAGACCATGCCAAGAAAATTTATAATGGGCAAACGGTCATTGAAGATCTCAACCTGCATGTAGCTGATGGGGCCCTCTTTACTTTACTGGGCCCCTCTGGTTGTGGTAAAACGACCTTGCTTCGGATGATTGCAGGTTTTAACTCGATCGAAGCTGGGGATTTTTACTTTGCAGGGAAAAGGATCAATGAAATGGAACCGTCGAAAAGAAATATTGGCATGGTTTTTCAAAACTATGCGATTTTCCCTCATTTAACTGTTAGGGACAATGTGGCTTTTGGTTTAAAGCAAAAAAAGGTTTCTAAAACAGAACTAGAGCAAGAAACGAATAAGTACCTTAAATTAATGCAAATTGATAGTTATCGTGACCGTAAACCCGATCAATTGAGCGGTGGACAGCAACAACGGGTCGCTTTAGCAAGGGCTTTAGCCGTTCATCCAGATGTCTTATTAATGGATGAACCCTTGTCTAATTTGGATGCTAAATTGCGGGTGGATATGCGACAAGCCATTCGTGAAATTCAACATGAAGTGGGAATTACGACGATCTATGTGACTCACGATCAAGAGGAAGCTATGGCGATATCTGACCAAATTGCTGTCATGAATCATGGGAAAATCCAGCAAGTCGGACGGCCGAAAGAACTCTATCACCGGCCTAGCAATGTTTTTGTGGCAACCTTTATTGGGAGGACGAATATTTTAAGTGCTGAATTAGTTCATAAGGGAGGAAAGGCTTATTTGAAATTCTCTGATAGCTATTTATTAGCTTTCCCAGATTTAGATCACGAGATAGATCAAAAAGTGTGTGTAAGCATTCGACCAGAAGAATTTGTTCGGTCTCCTGATGGGCCAATTGAAGCAGAAATTATTGATAGTCTCTATCTAGGTTTGAACACAGAATATTATATGGATATTCCTTTTGCTAAGAAGGTTCAAGTTTGTGAAGAATCCTCCTTTAAAGAAGATTTTAAACCTGGAGATCATGTCCGCTTAAGTATTAATGCGGATAAGATTAATGTCTTTACACTAGATGGGACAAGAAATCTATTAGGAGGCGAGGTTCATGAAGTCTGATCGCCAACGTTTGACTATATGGACAGGGGCTTCTGGAATAATCTTCTTGCTTTATGCTATATTCTTGATCTACCCTATCGTGACTATTTTAGGGCAGGCACTTTTCCTGAAAGGTTCCTTTTCCTTACATCATTTTGCCCTATTTTTTTCAAAACCTTATTATTTCTCCACTCTAGTGAATTCCTTTAAAGTGTCTCTCACGGCTACACTCTTTTCTTTAGTGATTGGGACAAGCTTAGCCTACTTTTTTGCGATGTATCAATTTAAAGGGAAAAAATGGCTACAAATAGCGATTATTATCGCTTCAATGTCAGCTCCTTTTGTTGGAGCTTATTCTTGGATTCTGTTGTTAGGGAGAAGTGGCGTTATAACAAAGTTTTTAATGAATAGCCTCCACTTTCCTCAAATTAATATTTATGGCTTCTGGGGAATCGTTTTGGTCTTTTCTTTGCAACTCTTTCCCTTGGTATTTTTATACGTTTCGGGGGCATTTAAAAGTATCGACCATTCTATTTTAGAAGCCGCAGAAAGCATGGGAGCAACAGGGTTAAAACGTGTATTTAAGGTTCTGTTACCATTGTTGATGCCGACCTTGTTAGCTGCCGCTTTGCTTGTCTTTATGAGAGCTTTTGCTGATTTCGGGACACCCATGCTGATTGGTGAAGGTTATCGAACTTTTCCTGTTTTAGTTTATACGGAATTTGTTAGTGAAGTAGGGGGTAATGCAGCTTTTGCTTCAGCTTTAGCCATCATTTCAATTCTCATTGCCTTGACTATTTTTTTCCTACAAGGCTATCTCGCTCGTCGTTTTAGTTTTAGCATGAATGCCTTGCATCCTATACAAGCTAAACAAGTTACAAAAGGGAAAAGAATAGCTATTTGTTCTTATGTTTATGGGATAGTCTTCCTGTCTATCCTGCCACAAATTTATCTTATCTATACCTCTTTCCTTAAAACATCAGGGATGGTATTTGTGCCAGGTTACTCCCTTCATTCGTATGAAGAAGCTTATCGTCGGATGGGCTCGGCTATCTTTAACACCATCAGGATTCCATTAATGGCTTTAGCTGTTGTAGTCGTTTTGGCGACTTTAATTGCTTATTTAGCAGTAAGACGGAGAAACCCTTTAACAACAGCTATCGATAGTTTGAGCATGGTACCTTATATTGTCCCTGGGACGGTCTTAGGGATTGCCTTTATTTCTTCCTTTAATACCGGCATCTTAGGATCAGGCTTTATGATGATCACTGGGACGGCAACTATCATGGTTATTTCCTTAGCTATTCGTCGTTTGCCATACACCATTCGCTCATCAGTAGCTGCTTTAGGGCAAGTTTCACCAAGTATTGAAGAAGCCGCTGAAAGTTTAGGCTCTAGCCGGGTCAATACATTTTTGAAAATTACGGTGCCGATGATGCTTTCAGGGATCATTTCAGGTGCTATTCTTTCATGGGTGACGATGATTTCAGAATTATCAACTTCAATTCTTTTGTATAACATTCATACAAAGACAATGACAGTAGCGATTTATACAGAAGTTATAAGAGGGAATTATGGGATAGCGGCTGCTCTATCGACAACGCTCACAGCAATGACGGTAGCTTCGTTGCTCTTGTTTATGAAGATTTCAAAGAATGAGCAAATGACTCTATAGTAATCTCGATAGATGAAAGGTCTATCTCTAGTCTAGAGGCTGACTGGACTAGAGCTTAGAAAAAGATGAGAGGAAAGACTAACATAGTCCTCTCTTAACAAAAAAGAGCGTCAAACGATCTTTTGATTGTTTGGGCGCCCTTTTTTTATTGGAATCGAAACGTATGTTTATATTCAAAAGTATTGTTCGCCTTGGCTAGAATAGTTTTTCCCTAGCCTAGCTATAGCAATAAAGAATAATATATGGATTAATATAAACTAATAGAATAAAAAGAAAGATAAGATAAAATGATTGACATAATTTTAAGAAGGGATTAGAATGTAATCATTATAAATTGAGGAGTGAATTATGATGAAAGAAAAAGAAAATGCTAAAATGAAACAAATGATTGAATCCGTGCAAAAAGATGTTAAAGGAACCATTAAACACATGCTTATGGCATGGAATCATGGGAAAGATAAAACAAAGGGGAAATAATAAGCCCCCAACGTTTTAAGGGAAACAAAAATAGCATAGTTTGGATTAAATGGTGATAGAGATGTATCTACTTGATCGTGTAAAGAAAATAATAGATAGTCAAGACATAGGCAAAATACCAATAACATATAGGAAAAGATTAGCTACATTTGAAGCACTGTTAAATGGAAATTGTGCTATCGAGAGAGATGTTGATTGCCCCTTTTATTTGAATGATTTGGGGGTAAGAGAAATGAATAGTCCAAGTTTAATGTATCAATTGATCATCAAGAGAAAATATTTTGAACCCTTTAATCTTGAAAAAGTAGAGAAAGATTTGCAGACTATTGATCTAGAAAAGCTTGCAGACGCTATGGATGGTGCTTTCTTACTGCTGGGAGATTATGGATGCTTGTTTAAAGTGATTAATCTTCGTTATAATGATATTTTACAATCGCGAGATTATGACCTATACATTTATTCGGCGACAGTTCTGTCAGTTTTGAAGGATAAGAGAGCCTTAGATTTGTTTAAGGTAGCGACAAGATGCCCTAATGAGAGTCTATTTTTTCAAAAAATGGCTTATTTTAGACTGGCTGTTGCAGCTTTGAAACGATTTGGGAGAATTGATTTAACAGAGAATAGTTTAACTGATACACTTAATAATTCTGATGGGTTAACGCAACTAGATAGAGCTATTCTAGCGTTATTGCTGGATAATTTTTATGGGTTATATGATTTGTATAATGCTGATGATAGTCACGCAACGAATTTAGGGATAAAGTTAAGTAATTACAATGCTCTTTTGTTATGTGATATAATACTTAAAGATAAAGATGTGCCGGCGGATAGATTTGATATGGTGGCTAGATATCGTAATCAAATTATTATAAATAAGGCACAGTTATTGCTAGCTGATCAGAAAATAGACGACGCCAAGAAACTGTTAATCAATAATTTAGATGAAACAGAAAGACTATGCCCTAATTATATGGCAGAAATACTGGCTTGTTTAGCTTATGTATGTTATTTGGGCGAAGATTATGACCAGTCGATGTCTTATGTAAAAAAAGATATACAGCAATTTGAAGTGATTGGTGAGCTAGTTGCAATGATGGAGACGAAAAAGATATTAATGGCATGCTATTATTCCCTTGGAGATATTAAGAGCGCACAAGGTGTTTTCAAATCTCTACAAGAGTCTACTTCGGATAGAATATCTAAGGGGTTTGACATGGCATATTATAAGGAGATTAAGAGTTGAATTATTATATCAAAAACACGAATGATTTATATCATAAAGTTGACTTTGATAGAGTCTTGTCCGACTTATCTCATTTAGCCCAATCGCAAGAGGGGAAACGCCAACTAGAGGATCTCAAGCCATCTACAGATCCGAAAATTGTCCAAAAAAGATTAGCTGAAACATCGGAAGGACTACAGTTATTAAATAGTGGGCAACATTTACCTTTTTTGAGCTTAGCTGATGTCCATCATTTGTTAAATAAGTTGATCAAAGGCTATGTGTTAGAGTGCGGGGAATTACTTCAGTTAGCTGATTTTTTACGATCTTGCCGTATGGGGAAACGTTTCTTTGAAAAAAATCAATCCTTAGTGCCTATATTGTCGCGCTATGCTCAAGTCATTGGCGAATATGTTAACTTAGAAGAAGCTGTGTATAGCAAAATTCGTGGGGGAAGATTGAACGATGAGGCTAGTCGTACCTTGAAAAAAATACGCCTGGCTATTCGCCAAAAAGAGGACGACGTTCAGAATCGCTTAAAGAAAATGCTTAAGGATCCTCGCTATCAATCTTTATTACAGGAAGCTATAGTTGTCAAGAAAAATGAGCAATATACCCTACCAGTAAAAGCTTCTTTTAAGAATAAATTCCCAGGTCATTTAGTGGAAGAATCAAATAAGGGTTTAACCGTCTATATGGAACCTCTTTCTATCTCAAAAATAAGCCAAGAGTTGACGGATTTAAGAGGACAGGAGCAGGCAGAAACTTACCGAATTTTATCAGACTTGTCGGATGAGATTTATCAATATATACAGCCGATTGAACAAAGTTTAGAAGCAATTGTTGTTCTTGAAACGATTATGGCAAGGTCTAAATTAGCTAAGCAGATGGATGGGAAAGAACCAAAGATACGCCTAGATGATTATGTGCAATTAGATCGTGTTTGTCACCCTTACCTAAAAAATCCAGTTCCCTTGAGTTTGCATATTGGGAAAAGCAATCGAGCTTTAGTGGTCACAGGACCTAATGCAGGTGGTAAGACTATTGTGTTGAAAACTTTAGTCTTAGCTCAACTGATGGCTCAGTCTGGATTGTTGATTTCATGTGGATCTGAAACGGTATTGCCTGTATTTCAGCAAATATTTGTCTCTATTGGGGATGAGCAGAGCATTAGCAATTCTCTGAGTACTTTTTCAGCACATCTGACTGAGTTGGCAGAGTATATAAGAGAAGCCGGTCCTTATAGCTTAATAGTGGTTGATGAAATTGGGAGCGGAACTGATCCTAAAGAAGGCGCTGCTTTATCCAATGCCTTGTTAGAGAGCTTTTATTTAAAGGGAAGCCTTTCTATAACATCAACCCACTATGGGGAAATAAAGGAATTTGCTCAAAAACATCCAGCTTTTGAAACGGCTGCCATGGGTTTTAATATGGATACCCTTGAACCAAGTTATCAGTTGATGATGGGGGAAACAGGGGAAAGTAATGCCTTTTGGCTGGCGCATAAAGTGCATTTGAAAGAAGAGATTATCGATCGAGCAAAGGAGTTTGCTTACAGTGATTTATTGATGGATTATGAGAATCATGCCCCAGTGAAGAATTTTGATTATATCAATAGTGAAGATGAAGAAATAAAGACTGAAAATCTAGAGGACTTTCATCCAGGTGATCGGGTTTATTTGAATGATAGCCAAAACTTTGGCCTTGTTTATCGCTTGTCAGATAAAAAGGATTACATTTGGGTTGATGTGAATGGGGACAAAAAAGAAGTCCTAAAGAAGCGGGTGAAGTTGAGCATTGCGGCAAAAGACTTGTATCCGGAAAATTATGATATGAAACGCTTGTTTATGGCCTATAAAGATTATAAGCAAGATAAAGATTTACTGCGGGGCTCAAAGAAAGCCTATAAAGCGCTCAAAAAAGCACATAAGGATCGTGTGATGAAAGAAAATACTAACTAAGATTTATGCCGTTTTAAGGAAAAAGAAGATAGAAAGAACTTTCTAGTCTTTCTTATAAATAATAGCTAATAGCCGTTAAAAGTTTGCTAACTTGTGTGCCATATTCTCTATAGGAAATAGAGGAGGAAGATTATTCAGATCCTGTTAAGGGATTCTATAAAAATCAGCAAGTGAGTCGCTATAGATGGCGAGAAGAGGATAAAGATGACAAGGATTAGTTTAGAACATTTAAAGAAGAGTTTTGGGAAAGGGCAAGAACTTTTCCAAGCTGTTAAAGATATTTCGTTAAAGGTGCACTCCGGAGAAATTGTGGCTTTGCTTGGTCCAAATGGGGCAGGTAAAACGACGACAGTCCAAATGATTGCGGGCTTATTGACTCCAGATGCAGGGGAAATTTATATTGATGATGAGAAGTTGAATGAGCAGTCGAGAAAAGAGCATAGAATTGGGTTAGTTCTAGGGGGAGAATTGGGCTTTTATGGCAATGCGAGTGCAGAGGAAAATTTACACTTTTTTGCCAGATTAAACCAGTTAAGTAAACAGGAACGAATCAGCGAAGTAGACCGTGTGTTGGGATTAGTGGAGTTAAAAGATGTTCGTCAAAAGAAGGTTCGTGAGTTTTCAAGAGGGATGAGGCAACGTTTGCATATTGCGAGAGCGCTACTAGGTCGTCCTGACGTCCTGCTTCTTGATGAACCAACGAGTGGACTGGATGTGGAGATTTCTAGAAATATACGGCTGATTATTCGGCGTTTAACAGATGAAGAGCAAATACCTGTATTATTGACTAGCCACACGATGACAGAAGTGGAAGCTTTGGCTGATCGAGTTGTTTTAATCGGTGCGGGAGAGGTTTTCCACGAAGGTGACATTGACTCCATTGTTCGACTTTCTCAAGTTAGTCATATCGATCGTCCGGCGACTTTAGAAGAGTCCTACTTGGCTTTAGCTCCAAAACTACGCCGGAAGTAGAGGTGAGCCAATGAAAAATTTTATTGAAATTGTCGCTTTTCATTTAAAACTTTTTTCTAGAAATTCCTATTTTGTGTGGTTGATGTTAACGTCTACGGTTTCCTTGCTCTTGCTCCAATATCTAGCTGCTTATGCTGGAGGGACTTTGGATGATCCGTATTTATGGAGGCGTGCGGCAGTTTTTGGTTTATGGTCTTGTGGGACGACCGCTTGTGGAAGTATTGGTTTTCAACGCTCTCAAGGCACCTTATTGTATTTATTGAATAATCGGATCAGTGATCAATTATCCCTAGCCGCAGTAGTCATTCCAGCAGCTAGTTTCGGCCTGCTCCCCTTTCCATTGGCCTATCTATTGGGCTCAATAATGGGATTAAATGTGTCGATTGCTTCTTTTCTAGCTTTCGTAGGCGCTGTTTTGGCTCTATGGATAGGAGCGGTAATTTTAGATTTAGCTATTGCAGGTATTTTTGTGTTAACGCCACGAGCTTTGGTCTATGAAGATATCGTCACCTTGCCCATCTTATTTTTCTCAGGTCTATTCCATTTGCCAGGAAAGTGGATGATTGTTGAAAAAATTGGGCACTTTGTCATCCCTATTTCGCTACCAATTCAATGGCTGACTTCTTCAGGGAGATTTTCTTTCGTTGATTTGGCTGCTTATTTCTTTAGTCTTTTTCTATGGGGGGCAGGGAGTATTATTTTATCGAGATATTTATTCCGTGAAGCACGTAAAAGTGGTCAGTTGGGAGGGATAGGCTTATGAAGCTTGTGTTTTCTTCTATAGACATTTTAGAGACTTGGGCTAGTCGTCTGCTCCATTTTGTGCTACTGCCGATGATAGATGTTCTTCTTCTAGCCTTAATTTATGCCCAATATGCGTCAGATTTTTCTTACCAAGTTGCTGTTAGTTCCGTGCTTGTTTCGGCCTGTATGGTGGCTATGTCCAGCCTATCTGGCCTCTTGGTGGACAATCGTTTTAGAGGGGTAGATAGGTATGTGATTAGTTTAGGGGGGAGTTCCTATTATTGGTTTAGTCAGATCTTTGTTTCTGCAGTAGTTTCCTTAGCACTATCCTTGATTAACCTTGCCCTTTTAGGCCTTTTTGGAGCAGGGATTGACTTATTACTACAGGCAGTGATGTATTTACCTTTCTTACTGTTATCCGGATTAGTTCTAGGTTTTGCAGCTTTTGTTATAGCTTGGCGAATGGAAAATCCGTATTTTATGAGCAATCTCCTGTCAGGATCTGCCTTAGTTTTAAGTGGTGCACTTATTCCGATAGACCAGTATCCTCCTATCCTAAAAGAACTGGCTCAACTTTTACCCTTAAGCGGTTGGTTAGCAGCTTTTTACGGGGATAAGTCGCACTGTTTGCATGATGCGATCGTTCTTTTGGCTTGGTTTCTGATTAGTTACGGTATCTATCTTTATCAAAAAAAGAGAATCGGCCAAAAAGAAGCTGGATCTATTCTTTAGAATAAATAGAAGAGATAGAGCTTGGATTCTTCGGCTCTGACAAAATAAAAAGCGAGTATAGAGGTTGATTGAACAACCTTTATACTCGCTTATTTGAATTAGCTAGAGTAGAGACTTAGTTGTATCCTAAATTCCCCCAAAATTTGTCCACCATTCCTTTTGAGCATTGGATAAATTTTGGGGGGATTTAGCTTGTATGGGAATGACTTTAGGATTTAGATTTGCTTAATTTAATAGGAAAATATTGATTCAAAACTTTGAACATAGCATCGGAAGTAAAGATGGCTAAAGCTATCATAATGGCAATCGCTAAAGTTTGGATCAATTCTTGTAATCCAGCATAAACGGTTGAGTTGATAAAGGCATAAACGGTACGGTACATGCCGGCACCTGGTACAAAAGGAAAGAAGGCAGGGATGAAAAAGACGGTTACTGGGGCTTTGAACCACCTAGCGTTTAGATGGGACCAAATAGCAACGATGAGACTGGCCATATAGGTGGCGGCAGCTACAGAAAAACTGTTAGCTAGGTATAAATAAATAGCCCAACCAATTCCGCCTAATAGGGCGTTGATGGTCCATGAAGTCCTAGGTGCTTCAAAGACGAGGCAAGCCGAGAAAGAACCGATACAAGCGCCAAGAATTTGAAGAACGATAGTCATCTAAACCACTCCTTTCGTTAAAAAGAAAGCCAAGGCGACGCCAATAGCCACAGATAGTGCAGTGACAAAAGCTCCTGCCATACGGGTAGAACCGGATAAATAATCTTGCCTTAGCGTATCACGAATAGCATTAGTAATAGCTGTTCCAGGGACAAGAGGCATGATGATCCCGACAATAGCTAATCCTTCATCGAACTGGAAGGGTAGGAAATACCGGAGAAGAATGATGCTCGTAGACATTAAGGTAACAGCTAAAACGTTTGAGATAAACTCATTGATATGAAGCCGCCTAGAGATGCGGTTGACGAGAAGTAGCCATAAACCAGAAGGGACGGCGACTAAGGCTTCGTTGATTTGACCGCTAAAGAACATAGCGAAACCGCCAATCATGGCAAGGAGGCCAAAGTCTTTGACACGGTCGGATAAGGATTTCATATCGGTTTGTAGGAGTTTAAGATAGGCTTCGTTAACGGTCAGTTCACCTTCTGCAAGTAAGCGAGAAATGCGATTCACTTGGTTTATTTTAGAAAGATTGGTTTCTAACTTTCTCAAGCGTTTGACTTTTGTTAAAGAAGAGATGGAAGGGTCATCGATGGTCACAATGAGCCCTGAACCAATTGCTAGGACTTCGACACTTTCAAAATGTCCAACAGAAAGGATATGAGTAATCGTCTCTTCTACACGATAGGTTTCGGCGTTATTTTCCATCAAAATACGGCCGGCCAAGATAGCTGTGGCCATTAAACGTCTGGGATTTTCGAACGGCATGATTTACCTCCTAAATATACTGTCATTATAGCATGGAAGAAGGCAAAATAAGAAAAGATAGAAGTAAATATCGAAAAATTCTAGTTGAGGGTAAATAAGGAAAGATAAGCGTTGAAAAGTTAAGATTGGAGTATGAGCAAAAATTAATTTTCTCATAAAAGATAAGGCTATAAATAGCATAAATGTGATAGGAGTATTCTAGTATTCCTAGCGCTATAATAAAAGATTAGGGAGTGGACTTTTTTCGGAAAACTTATAAGTTTATTAAATTGTGAAGTTTTTGATTTGATAGCTTGAAAACGGTAACAAGTTAGAGTATTCTATTCATGGTTAGCTGATCGTTAACAGTGACTGTCTGCTGGTGATCTTGGCTAATAAAATGAGTAATGGAGGAATCGATATGCGTGCAATGGATTTGGAAGAATTTTTAGACACAAGTCTATCTGATTTAAAGGAAAAAGGCCTTTATAACACCATTGATGTGCTCAGTGGCGCTAACGGACCTGAAATTGAAATTGAAGGTAAAAAGTTGGTGAACTTAGCTTCCAATAATTACCTTGGCATGGCAACTCGTGAAGAACTCATTGAAGTTGCAAACAAAGCAACTGAAGAATATGGGGTCGGTGCAGGGGCTGTTCGGACGATTAACGGGACCTTGCAAATTCACATCGATTTAGAAAAGAAATTAGCAGAATTTAAAGGAACAGAAGCGGCTATTGCCTTCCAATCTGGATTCAACTGCAACATGGGGGCTATTCCAGCAGTGATGAAGAAGGGGGATGCTATCCTTTCTGATGAATTGAATCACGCTTCTATCATAGATGGTTGCCGTCTATCTGGCGCTAAGATTATTCGTGTAAAACACCAAGATATGGACGATTTGCGCGAAAAAGCTAAAGCTGCTATTGAAAGTGGCGAATATAAGAAGATTATGTATGTTACTGATGGGGTATTCTCAATGGATGGGGACTTGGCTAAGATTCCAGAAATTGCAGATATCTGTGAAGAATACGGCTTAATTAGCTATGTTGATGATGCGCATGGTTCAGGCGTTATGGGTCATGGACATGGGACGGTTAAACACTTTGGCTGTGAAAAACGCATCAATATGCAAATTGGTACCCTTTCTAAAGCAGTTGGGGTTGTTGGTGGCTATGTAGCTGGTTCTCAAAAATTAATTGACTGGTTGAAGTCCCAAGCTCGTCCATTCCTCTTCTCTACTTCTTTAACTCCTGGGGCAGCAGCTGCAGCTAAGAAATCCATTGAAATGTTGATGGAAAATCCATCTATTGTTGAAAAATTATGGGATAATGCTAACTACTTCAAGGCAGAATTGAAGAAGATTGGGTATGATATTGGAAATTCTGAAACCCCTATCACACCAGTTATTCTGGGAGATGAAAATGCGACCCAAAAATTTGCGGCTCGTTTGATTGAAGAAGGCGTATACGTTAAACCAATCGTTTACCCTACTGTACCATTAGGCACTGGTCGTGTACGTAATATGCCTAACGCTGCTCATACAAAAGAAATGCTGGATCGGGCAGTGGCTATTTATGAAAAAGTCGGTAAAGAATTGAAGCTCATTTAATAGAAGGGAGCTTTCTTCATGAAAAAAGTAATGATCACTGGCTGCCTAGGCCAAATAGGTTCAGAATTAGTTGAACGTTTACGCAAAGATTTAGGCGCTGAAAATGTTATTGCAACTGATGTTCGACAACCAGAAGCTGGGAGCCCTATTTTAACTGAAGGGCACTTTGAAATCTTAGACGTAACAGATTATGAGAAATTCAAGAAGATTGCAGAAGATAACCATGTAGATACCTTGGTTCACTTGGCAGCCTTGCTATCTGCAGTAGCTGAAGCTAAACCTAAATTTGCTTGGGACTTAAATATGGGTGGGCTAGAAAATGCTTTAGAAGTTGCTCGTGAATTAAAGCTGCTCTTCTTTACTCCAAGTTCAATTGGCGCTTTCGGGCCATCTACTCCTGCTGATAACACGCCACAGGACACCATTCAACGCCCAACAACTATGTATGGGGTGACCAAAGTTTCTGGCGAATTGCTCTGTGATTACTACCATAAACGTTTTGGAGTAGATACACGTGGAGTTCGCTTCCCAGGTTTGATTTCTTACAAGACCTTGCCAGGTGGTGGGACGACGGACTATGCGGTAGATATTTACTACGAAGCTTTGAAGAAGGGACATTACGATTCCTTTATTGGTAAAGGAACGAAAATGGATATGATGTACATGCCGGATGCTATTGATGCTATTGTAGATTTGCTGAATGCAGATCCATCTCGCTTGAAACATCGGAATGCTTTCAATATCTCTGCTATGAGTTTCGAACCAGAAGAAATCAAAGCATCGATTCAAAAAGTGATGCCAAACTTTACCATGGATTATGATGTAGACCCTGTTCGTCAAGGGATTGCAGACTCTTGGCCAAATTCCCTCGATGTATCTTGTGCTAAAGAAGAATGGGACTTCTCTCCTAAGTATGATCTCGATAAGATGACAGTTGACATGCTCGAAAAATTGCGGATTAAACTAGGTGATGAAGCTAAATTTTAATAGAGATAACTTCTTTGAAAGGTTCTTCCCTTAATAAATGGACTACCCCCTATCTTGAACGGATAGGGGGTAGTTCACTATTAGGGGGATATTTTTTTACTTGCTACTGTGGTCAGCTTTAATTTTGGGATGTTTTTAAATCGATAATAGAGCAGTCTAAGTAGCCTTCTTGTTCTAATCCTGAATTCCCCAACCAATAACGAGCTTAAGTCGTACAAATCCTAATTTTATGGTGTTTG
>NZ_QXPZ01000031.1 GCF_003664595.1 Atopobacter sp. AH10 | reverse complement strand
CATCTGATCATACTCATAAGTTTTACCCGAGGAAGACTTGACGACTTGCTTAATTTGTCGAACCGTTCCACGTTTGAACTCTTGACTGATCGTTGAATGGTGTTTGCCCAATCTCCTAGCTATTTCTCTAAAGGATAATTTTTCTTCGCAATAAGCTTCTATTTTACACCGATCCTGATAGGTTAAATGTTTCCTATTCGATAGAGATGTGTTACTATTGGTGTGCGTCATGTAAATTCATCCTTTCATTGTTTGTCGTCAACTACAATGTTAACATGAAATTTACATGGCGTCTTTTTTTTCATAATTGAGCGGATAAGTTCATTCTAAAATCCACCAAAACTATAAATATTGGAAATCTGCCGGTAAAATTAATTAAAGGGTGGTCCCTTTTTCAACGGCAAGGTGGTCTCTTTTTCAATTGACATTAACATCTGGCTAGTTGAGATACCGTGGCTCGAAACGGTGTCATTGCTGTTGAACAGATGACTAATTTTCTAAAAGCTCTAGTTACTTTCTATAATCAATCAATAACCCGAAATAATAAGTGATGTACCTGGATATCGACCGCTTACGATCAATTACCATCCTTCTCTAATATTAGCAAGCGTTATCAACAATCTATAAAAAAGCCCAGGATCCAGAAACACTAGTCACAGAATCCTTGGCCTTATATCATCACTACTTTTATCACAAACAAGTTGACGTGAAAGGATCAACAGCAATCTAGATCTAAGTGCTCTTTTTTGCCTGTGTAGCTTAGCTGGCTCAAAAAGAAAAATCCTTTCACTATCTAAAAAACTTACACCATTTTGTAGGCTAGACTAAATAAGATGACAATTTCTTCAATTGGCTCTTTCTCCTACTACATTTAGAGAATACTCCATCCATTCTATCTGGCTAAAATCGTTCAAGAGAACTATTTCTCCTATATATTTAGAGAATACTCCATCCCTATGTTAAGCTCTAGCCTACAAATATCATTGCCCTGCTAAAAAAATCCACTAGTTATGCTATTTTAAATGAGCTTGGCTAAATTATAATAAAAAATGTATGATATACCATTTATATTTTTATTTCTTAACTAAATGGTGTTCGAAAGCGTAAATAGTCGCTTGTGTCCTATCCGCTACTCCTAGTTTAGATAAAATGTTAGAAACATGAGTTTTTACTGTTTTAAGTGTAATAAAAAGATCGTCAGCTATTTCTTGATTAGATTTCCCCTTAGCAATTAAAAGAAGCACCTCTAATTCTCTATTCGTTAAATCATCATAAGCATGATGCTTAGACTGCTCTTTATAGTGATTGAGCACTTTTTCAGTAACCTCTGATTCATAAATCGTCTTGCCTGCATTAGTCTCCCGAATAGCTTCGGCAATTTGATTAGCTTTAGATGTTTTAAGAATATACGATTTTGCACCTGCTTCCAGAGCTGGAAAAACTTTTTCATCGTCTAAAAAGCTTGTCACAATAATAATTTTAGCTTCCGGCCATTCCTTCATTATCCTACGAGTGGCTTCAATTCCGTCCACTGGTTCCATGACCAGATCCATTAAAATAATATCTGGTCTAAGCGCAATAGCTTTTTCATATCCCTCTTGTCCATCCGCTGCTTCACCGATGACTTCTATGTCTTTTTGAATCGCTAAATAGGAGGAAACTCCCACCCGAACCATTTCATGATCGTCTACTAATAGCACTCGTATCATCCTATTACCTCCATCTATTTGCTCGTTTTAGGAATCCTTATATCTATCGTTGTTCCCTTTCCTTTAAAAGAAACAATAGACAACTTTCCTCCCATACCTTCAACTCGTTCTCTCACATTTTGTAAGCCATAATTGCCCTTATTTTTGGTATGACTAGGGTCAAATCCCACCCCATTATCAGTCATTCTTAAAAAAATCTGGCTAGATAAATCTTTCAAGTAAACTTCTAGGCATTTAGCCCGTGCATGACGTAAAGTATTGGAAAGGATTTCTTGAACAATGCGAAAGAGATCATCTTCATTCCCTGGTCGTAAATGTATATCCTCCACTTGCCATGAAATTTCTATATTAACTTTACTCGACAATTCTTTTAATAAGCCAATGATACCATCTTTTAAACTTTGTTGCTCCAATTTAACAGGTCGAAGATGTAAAAGTAAGGCTCGCATTTCGATTTGCGCTTCGTTAACAATCTCTTCAATGCGTTGTAATTGCCCTTGCACTATTTCTCGATCAAGTGAGTCCCCTTCTGTTAAGGTGGCTAAAAGCATCATGGCAGCAAATAATTGTTGGCTCACAGAGTCGTGAAGTTCTCTGGCTATTCGATGCCTTTCTCCTTCCAAAATATCTTGTTTACTCTCTCCATCTACTAATTGAGGTTGGGCAGACATGTGTTGGACTTCATCCGTTAGGCTTAACAATTTATCTTTTAATTCATCAATCGCCTTTGAATACCCCTCTACTGAAAAAGGCATCTCAAAAATGGTGACTTGCTTTGTTTGATAAAATTCGGATTGGTAATTACCATTCCTTAAAGTCATTAAACGTTCGGAGATATTCTTTTCTATCCGTAAATCAATATAAGCCAAAACTAGGGCATTGATGAGGACTAGTGAAGCCATCACGGCAACAGAACTGAGGATAATCATTCCCCACTTTTGAACCGTATGTATGGGCAAAAAATGTTTCCAGAATATTATAGCAATAGCACTAAACAAGGCAAAAGCAAATATAGCTTCAATTAAGGCGTATTTAAAAAAGCGTTCTAATCGGATCACAGCACTATCACCTCCACATCTCCCAAAACAAGAGTAGAGATGATATGAATTTTTTTAGTTGCTTTGTCAAAATCCTCACTATAATATTGGAAAATATGATTTCGGAATTCTTTCTTATGCTCTATAAAAGTCACTTCACCCATCAAACCTTGATGTTTCAAGTGAATTCCCATGCCAGGTGGGACAATTAACTTGGTGTCCCCTATCAGTTTATTTAAGACAATATAGTTATCTCCATTACGTAAAATAGTTTTTCCTAAATCAATGACCGTATCACCCATAAAGGAATTTAAAACCATGTCATCCCATTCATAAACCTCTTGCCCTATATGTTGATCTCCGAACCACTTATGGCTATATGACACATGTTTTTCTCTTGGAATCGTCGTTTCTAGATTGACATATTGACTCAATGGCTGTTTAAGTTCATTATGAATTTTCGCTTTCCCTGTTAAGAAACTAACCAATAGGAAAATCGTTAAGCCGATATTTATCCAGGCTGCACTAGTTAGCAAAAAGGACATCATTAAACTAAAACAACCTATAGCTAGTAAGACATTATGGCGCAGATGCTTTCGAACTAATACACCAAGTAAAACAAATAAGCTACCCATAGAAAATAAGGTCATTTGATAAAAATCTTGCGTAATTTCTGCACCTGCTATGCAAATTAAAATCAGCTGTAAAATCAGAAGAATCTTAAACCAACTCTTGTATACCATTTCTTCATCACTCCCTTCCATTAGTCAATCAGACTCCACACTTATTATAAAAAAAAGACTTGTAACAAGACAAGTCTCTTCAGTCCTAAGTCCTATCAGACTTAAGATGTATTAGTTAGTTTCCACCTTGGTAATCTTCACGGTCATGTCCCCACCAGGCGTATTAATGGTGACCACATCATTTAATTTATGCCCGATCAAAGCCTTGGCAATTGGTGAATCATTAGAAATCTTCCCAGCTAATGGATCAGATTCTGCAGAACCAACAATCATATAAGTTTCTTCTTCACCGAACTCCTCATCGATAAATGTAACAGTTCGTCCTAAAGAAACTTCATTTTTAGCAATATGTTGGTCATCAATGATTACCGCAAAACGAATCATTTTTTCAATAGTCGAAATACGACCTTCAACAAAAGCTTGTTCATCTTTTGCGGACTCGTATTCTGAGTTTTCAGACAAATCACCATAAGAACGAGCGATTTTGATCCGTTCAACAATTTCTTTACGTTTATTGACTTTCAAATCTTCCAATTCCGCTTCAAGTTTTTCTTTTCCTTCACGCGTCATTGGGTATGTTTTTTCTTCCATGCAACTCATTCTCCTTGAGTAATGTAATAAGTGAATCTGTTTGTTTTATAACGTTCTTACAATAGCAGAATAATAAGAATTTTGCAATCATAAAATGCTATTTCCTTTTTACACTTGAAAAGAAAACAGGGCTCCCTCTAAATTAAAGCTTAAAGCAGATATCTTTCTCTCTTTTTTCTTACAAAAAAGAATTTCTTTACTATCAGCTGTTCTTAAAGAGATCGTATGACCACATCCATCTGGCTTGTCAAATGCTCCCTTCTTATTTTCGCCATTTCTTGACCATTTTAATCTAAAATAGATGTCTCGTATTTTACCAGTCTTTCTTAAGCTTTGGACTCTAGTATTTTTTCAATCTTCGTTGCAATCATATCTATTGCAACGTGATTTTCTCCACCTTCTGGGATAATTAAATCGGCATATTTTTTCATAGGTTCGATGAATTGTTCATGCATGGGTTTGACCACTGATAGATACTGGTGGATGATAGAATCTAAGGATCTGCCTCTTTCCTTCATATCCCGCTTTATTCGACGAATAATACGTATATCATCATCAGTATCCACATACAACTTGATATCCATCAAATCTCTAAGAGCCTTTTCTTCTAACACCATGATACCTTCCACAATGATCACATCACGTGGTTTTTCATGGATGGTTTCTTTACTTCTCACATGATCGTTAAAATTGTAGACCGGCTTATCAATTGCCTGATATGCTAACAATTTTTTGAGATGATCAATCAACAAATCCGTATCAAAAGCTTGGGGATGATCATAATTTGTTTCTAAACGCTCTTCAAAGGTCAAATGCGACTGATCTTTGTAATAAAAGTCTTGTTGCAGTAACATGACCGAATGCCCCTTAAATCTCTCCATAAGCGCCTTAGAAACGCTAGTCTTACCAGACCCTGATCCACCTGTCACCCCAATAACAATCGGCCTTGCTTTACTCATGTGCTTCCTCCTGCTAGCTGAAAATAAATTATCTTAGTGCATTAAGAACACCCTATTGGCCATCCTTTGGCTTATTAATATGCTCTTCCACTAATTTTTGATGTTCTTCATATGTTTTGGAATAATAGACTTTCCCTGTTTTTAAATTAGCTAGGAAATAAAGATTATCATTCTTAATATAATTGAGCGTTGCCTGAATAGCGGCTTCACTTGGACTATTAAAAGGTCCTGGCCCTAAACCAGTGTGTTGATATAGATTATATGGAGAATCTACTTTTGTATCTTTAAGTGTCACAAATTCCTTGTGTTTGTTCAAGGCATATAGAACAGAAATATCGGATTGTAACATCATATCTCTTGCTAGGCGGTTCCGAAAAACGCCTGCGATCATCTTGCGATCCTCTAAGTTTACCCCTTCTTTTTCTACCAAAGAAGCTAGGGTCATGATTTGATGAAGGTTCAACTCATCCTCTTCAATTTGTTCCTTGTATTTACTCATGACCTGATCAGTTTTAGCTATCATTTTTTTCACTAAAGTTTTTAGATCTTCCCCAGCTAAAACGTTATAAGTCGCTGGGAAGAGATAGCCTTCTAATTTATAGCGACTGTCCTTGCTTTTTAGACTATCTGACAAAAGATCAGGATATTCTTTTGCTAAATCAGATAAAAAGTTGTCGTCTTGCATCAAATGGATGAAATCTTCTTTTTTATAGACTCCAGTTTGATCAATAGCTTTGGCAATTTGCTCAATGTTTTCCCCCTCACGCACCAAAACTTTCTTTTGCTTTTCTGCGGAATCTTTCCCCTGCTTTTCTAATTGCTTAATGACTTGTTTAGCTGTCATAGAGGGTGAAAAATCATAATAGCCTGCTTGTAAATCAGCAACATTTTGGACTTTCATATAGAGATTAAAAATTTTAGCATTACGAATAATCTTCTTATCTTCTAAAATTTGAGCAATTTGCCGATTCGAAGAACCAAGAGGTATCTCTACTTCTACCTTTTTAGCGCTTGATGAGGAAAGGGGTTGTAAAGCATTAGAGACATAACGATAGCCCGCAAATCCTAAGATGAGCGCCAGAAGTAAAAGGACACGCAAAATGGATCGAGAAATTTTACCCGCTAGATCTCTTTCCCTATTTTGTTGTTTTCTCTTTTCTTCCATCTTTTTTTCTGCAGGTGTTTTTAAAGGTCTTTTCATGACTAAAAATCCTCCTAAAATAACAAGCGGGAGCTACCCACTTGGTAACTCCCTTTCACTTGTATGGGCTGGCTTAACTATTTAATTGCTCATCATCCATAAAGGTGTTAAGCACTTCATCCACCATATCCCATTCTTCATCACTTTCAATTGGCATTAAAGTACCTTGTAACCCATCTTCATCTTCTTCATAAGCAAAGGCGCTTAATTCTACTGTCTCATCATTTTCTGCGTCACTTGGATAGGTAATAACATAGGACCGACCAAAGTCATCTGATTCGAAGGTGAGTAGAATGGTATGCAACTGTTCATCACCATTTTCATCAATAATGGTAATAAAATCTTTGTTGTCTTCTAAGCCATGGTCATGTTCGTGATCATGTGTATGTTCCATCATTTTCCTCCTCTAAATTGATTTATGTGCTTGACGATCTAAATAAGTTTGTAAAATAATGACCGCTGCAAGCTTATCAATCACCTGCTTGCGTTTTCGCCGAGAGACATTGCCTTCATCTATTAAAAGTCGCTCAGCTGCAACTGTACTTAAGCGTTCGTCCTGATAAACGACTGGTAAACCTAAGCTAGAGTGAAGTAACTCGCCATAGTTTCTAGCTGCCTCAGCTCTTATCCCTTCAGAGTTATCCATATTCTTAGGCAAACCGATGACAACCTTCTCCACCTCATAGGCCTCAATAATTTCTTGAAGTCGATCCAAGTGCCATTCCTCTAGCTCTTCATTGATCGAAACGATTTCTATCCCCTGCGCTGTCCAGCCAAGAGGATCACTTACCGCTACACCGACCGTTTTAGAACCCACATCCAAACCCATTAACCGCATTAAATATTCCTTCCATTTGCTTCCATATAGCGTTTTACTAGTTCTTCCAATAACTCATCACGTTCGTGTCTTCGAATAAGATTACGGGCATCATTATAGCGAGGAATATAAGCAGGATCCCCAGATAATAGATAACCTACTATTTGGTTAACTGGTTCATACCCTTTTTCTTCTAATGCATCGAAAACAATCGTCATTGTTTCTTGAACAGATTGCTTCTTCAACTCGTCAAAATGGAATTGTACCGTTTCATCATTTGATGGCATGGAGACACCTCTTTTCCTTTCAGCAGTTGAACACATGTTCCCACTGTACTTTTATTTTACACGTTATTGCTCAAAAGAACAACTATAGGTCTATAAGAAGTAAGATATCCCAGTCTATATTTTTGCGATTGATGCGTGTTAAGTTTTTTTGCTACAGGTCTATTTTGAAAGAGCTAGTCGCAAATCTTCAAAAGCTTGATTTAAACCTTCTACTTTCTTCCCACCAGCTTGAGCAAGGCTAGCCTTACCACCACCGCCACCTTGTATTGCAGGTGAAATGGCCTTGATCAATTGCCCAGCATGGAGACCCTTTTGTTCAGCTTCAGCAGATACAGCAACTAACAATTGAACTTTATCGTCTGCTACATTAGAGATAGCTAGGACATCGGAAGTCTTAGCTTGACGCCATTGGTCAGCCAAATGTCTCATATCATTCATCGATAAACCTTTTTCTTCTTTAATGATTAATCGAACATCCCCGATTGTTTCAATTTGATCCGTTAACCCTTGCAAGTCTTTTTGCATTTGACGACTAAGTAGGCTTTCCTTTTCTTGTTGTAAGGACTTAATTTGATCCTGTAATTGACTCACCTTGTGGCTCAATTGACTAACTTGTGGAACTTTCAATTGCCCTTGAAGTTCTTTTAGCAAGGCTTCTTGTTCTTCTAAGTAAGCAATAGCCTTTAGGGAAGTTCTAGCTTCAATCCGACGAATACCAGCACCGATACCTGATTCACTGATAATCTTGAAGAGGCCAATTTCAGCAGTATTGGATACATGGGTCCCACCACAAAGCTCGATAGACCAGTTGTCCACATTTACTACCCGTACTTTTTTACCGTATTTTTCACCAAAGAGAGCCATCGCACCCATTTCTTTTGCTTTTTCAAGCGTGGTTTCAATAGTCCGTACTGGTAAAGCACGTGCTATCTTATCGTTAACAATGTCTTCCATTTCCTTTAATTGCTCACTCGTTACTTGACCGAAGTGAGAAAAGTCAAAGCGCAAAAGATCTTCATTAACCAAAGACCCTGCTTGGTTGGCATGTTTCCCTAAAACATCCTTTAAGGCTTGGTGGAACAAGTGGGTTGCAATATGGTTCCGTTCGATTAAGCGACGACGTAAATGATCGATTTCTAAATGAACCTTTTGCCCTAATTGAACAGGTTGATCTAATTCCACTATATGCACGTTTTGACCATTAGGTGCACGTTTAATATTGGTTACACGGCCTAGTTGTTGCCCATCTTCAGAAAGAATTACCCCTGTATCGGAAACCTGACCACCCATTTCTGCATAGAATGGTGTTTTCTCAGTCACGATTTCTACTTCATTCCCTTTAGATACACTCTCTACTAATTCGTCTTCAAAAATTATCGCCGTGATTGTTGTATCAGCTTCATCTGTCCCATACAAGAATTCACTTGGTGTTTCTAGAGTTCGTAAAGTTTCACTTTGGACATTCATCGATTGGGTCTTATTGCGTGAAGAACGAGCACGTTCTTTTTGCTTAGCCATTTCAGCTTCAAAGCCTTTTTCATCGACAGTAAAGTTAGCTTCTTTAGCGTATTCTAAAGTTAATTCCAATGGGAAACCATATGTATCGTAAAGTTTGAAAGCAATAGGCCCTTCAACTACAGAGTTGCCAAGAGATTTCTGCTCTTCTATATAAGAGTTCAATAAATCTAAGCCCCCATGTAGGGTTTCAAAGAAGCGGTCTTCTTCTGATTTAATGACCTTTTGAATAAAAGCTTCTTTTTCTACAATTTGTGGGTAGTGTCCGCCCATGATTTCCCCAACAATTGGTACAAGATTGTATAAGAATTGTTGTTGAATCCCTAACCGGTTCCCATGCATAACAGAACGACGAATTAAACGGCGAATGATATAGCCACGACCTTCATTAGAAGGTAAAGCCCCGTCAGAAATCGCAAAAGTTACTGCCCGAGCGTGGTCAGCAATTACTTTGAAGGAAACTTTAATTTCTTCAGAATCATCATAGTGAGCCCCAGTTAAGCTCTCTACTTGACGGATAATCGGCATGAATAAGTCCGTTTCAAAGTTAGTTGGTGTATCTTGAATAACAGAAGTTACCCGTTCAAGCCCCATCCCTGTATCGACGTTTTTATGAGGTAGTGGAACATAGCTATCATCTGCTTGGTGGTTGAATTGAGAGAATACCAAATTCCAAATTTCCAAGTAACGTTCATTTTCCCCACCTGGATAATTTTCAGGATCGTCATCTTCTAAATCTTGATAAGCTTCCCCACGATCATAGAAAATTTCCGTATCAGGACCACATGGACCTGCCCCTAAATCCCAAAAATTATCGTCAACAGGATAAATGTGACTTTCATCGACTCCATTTTTAATCCACAATTCTTTTGTTTCAGTATCTTCAGGATAATAGGTCACATACAGACGTTCAGGATCCAAACCTAATCCCTTTTCCTTATCTGTCAAGAATTCCCATGCCCATGGAATAGCTTCATGTTTGAAGTAATTTCCAATAGAAAAGTTCCCCAACATTTCAAATAAAGTATGGTGGCGAGCCGTTACACCAACGTTATCGATGTCATTTGTCCGGATACTCTTTTGAGAAGAAGTCAAGCGTGGACATTCAGGAATTTCAGAACCATCGAAATATTTTTTTAGGGTGGCTACCCCAGAGTTTACCCACAAAAGGCTTGGATCATTCACTGGGATTAGTGAGGCACTTGGCAACACCAAGTGTCCCTTCTCTTCAAAAAATTTCAAATAGCGTTGTCGAATTTCTTGACTTGATAACATATTATTCCTCATTTCATTCATAATTTACTGTGATTAGCAAGAAAATACTTGCTATCTTTAAGATCGAATTGCTACTAGTTTATCGAAAACTTCTTCATTATTCAATACGTTAGGAATTCATTACCGAACTTTACAATCAATGTTCAGATTTTCATTTTATCTTTATCAGCGGTCTATTTCAACAAATTGACTTAAAGAAATACCTCCCATCCCAATCATCGGATCAATAATTTGAGCATCTACTATAGCATCAGTGAGCGTTCCTAGATTATTCCCCTGATCTCCCGTGCTTTCTTCTTCGACAACAAATCCATCTCCAGTAACTACAGAAGATTTAGAATGGGATTTTCCCTTATCCAATTCACTTGTCAGAATGGTCTCTCCATCTAAAGGCGATGGCTGAGTCGAATTCTTCTTTCCTCTATCTTGTAGGGTGTAGGCTTCTTGTCTTTGTTCTCTTTTGCCTTTTAGAGAAGTACTCGTTTTTCCTTTACCTTCATTGGCTACTTTTAGAGAAGTGCTCGTTTTTTCTTTACCTTCATCAGCTACTTTTAGAGAAGTGCTCGTTTTTTCTTTACCTTCATCAGCTACTTTTAAAAAAGTATTTTTCTTCTCTTGGCCTTCAACAACCTTTTCATCTACAGAAGACTTTTCCTCAGTGCCAGTTGCCTCCTCATCATCAATCACTAGATTAGAATGGCCTAAATCTCTTGGATCCCATTCTAAAGAAATAAGATGAGCGAGTAGGGTTTGACGGTCTTTTGCCAAGGTATGGATGGCTTCCTTAAAAGCATCCGGTTCCCCAATTAAGATCAACTTCTCTTTGGCTCTCGTTAAGCCTGTATAGATCAAATGGCGCTGGAGCATACGATGAAAAGCTCCCACCAGCGGAAGAATAACCACTTTAAATTCACTACCCTGAGCCTTATGTATGGAACAACAATAAGCCAATTGAATATTTTTGAAATCCGCTTTAGTCAGATTGACCTCAATTTGATCAAATTGTAGAATCATTTCTTCCTGCTTGGACTCGGTATATTTCCCATTAACAATCCCTGTAATTTTCCCAATATCCCCATTATACACGTTTCGTTCTGGATCATTCACCAAATAAATGACCTTATCTCCTACGCGATAATTCTGTTTATAAATGGTTACTTCCTGATATTTTCCAGTTTTGGGATTCAATTCCTTTTGTAGTGCTTGATTTAAGGCCTCAATCCCTGCTGATGTTCTATACATAGGCGCAAGAACCTGTAAATCGCCTAAATCATAGCCCCTTTTTTTCACTAAAGCAGCCGTTTGTGCCACCACAGAGGCCACTTGATCCATTCGGCAAGGGATAAAACTGTGATCAGATGTTTTCATAAATAAATCATCTGGGCAGACCCCATCTTTAATGTGATGAGCCAGGTTAACAATCGTTGATTGCCCTTTTTGACGATAAATATGCGTCAAGCGCTCTTTTCTAATAACATTATAAGATAGAAGATTATGGAAAACCTGCCCTGGCCCAACAGAAGGCAATTGATCTTGGTCTCCTAAAAGAATAACTTGACATCCCTTTGGCAAAGCCTTCAAGACTTGATTCATTAGCCAAACATCTACCATAGACATTTCATCAATGATTAGTAAATCCGCTTTGATATCTTCACTTGCTCCATCCATGGGATCTTTTTGATTTTCTTGCCCTGTCAAGCCCAGCATACGATGAATAGTTGAGGCAGGCATACCTACAGCTTCCTGCATCCGCTTAGCTGCCCTTCCTGTTGGGGCTGCTAAACGAATAGGGCACTCCTTATAATCCATGCTATTTTTAGATGGTAATTCTATCCCACGATAATGAGCATAAGCTTCAACAATCCCTTTAATGAGGGTCGTCTTCCCAGTACCTGGGCCACCTGTGATCAAGAAGAAAGGATGACTGAGGGCTTCTAAAATAGTAGAAACTTGTTTGTCATCATAGTGAATACCAATTTCTTCTTGCACACTAAGTAAGGACTGGCGCATTGCTTCCTTGCCTTTTTCATCCAAGCAGGGGGGCGCTTTTTTTATTTTTTCTAGGTGATTAAAGATCCCAATTTCAGCATAGTAGAGGTTAGGAATTGTAATCTGTCCATGTTCGACGACGAGTACCCCTTGACGAACAGCTGTATCAAGAGCCTCATTGACATCTTCTTCTTTAATTAAGAAGGCTTGCAATTTTTCGAGCAAACGGATCACTTGTTGACGAACTCCATCAAGTGGCAACAAGGTATGTCCACTTTGATAGCAAATAGCCTGCGTTACTTCAAACCATCCCCCGATTAAGCGACGTTCATCATCTGGCATAATATCCAGCTGTTGCGCCACACGATCGACAATTGCAAAGGTCATTCCATCAATGTGATAGATTAATTGATAAGGATTTTCCTTGGCTAAAGGAACAGCATCTTCTTTATAATGCCGCCAAAGAGACTGGGCTTCACTTGGCCTAAAACCTATTTGGGACAACTCAATTAAAGTATAATCTGTCCCTAAAGCTATTTTTAAATCCTCCAAGAATTTAGCTTGTTTCTTTTTCGAAAAACTAGGAATTCCTTCTAATCTTTCGGGATTTTTAAATAGAATTTCTAAAGATTCCCCCTGAAGGCTTTCGACAATAGCCTCGGCAGTCTTTTTCCCTATCCCTTTAAATTGCTCTCCTGATAAATAAGCCACTAAACCAGCTGCCCCTATTTGTTCCGTTAGAGCGTAATCTTCCACACGAAACTGCAAACCATACTTGGGATGAGTCACCAATTCACCTGAAAAACGATAAGCTGTTTCTTGATGGAGGGTTCCAAAATACCCTGTAATGACAACTTCATCATCCGGAAGGCCTTCGATATCTTCATCTTCAGTTCGCTCAACGATAGCTACCTTATAAAGAGAATCCGGACTCTCAAAGAAAAGCCCCTTCACCATTCCCGTAAAAGCTATCATCTACACCCCTCCTCCATTTTGTGAACTAGTCTGTTTAAACTTCTAGATGTAAGTTATAAAGAATTTGCGAAAAATTTATTGGTAAGGTAAAATTTCTCCTTTTTGATAGGCACGATCAATCAAGCCTCCGCCCAAACATTCACGACCATCATAAAAAGCCACAGCTTGACCAGGTGTAATCGCTCTGACTGCTTGATCGAAAATAATCTTAACCTTGCTTGGGTCATTAGGATTTGGAATAACTTTTACTCCCGTATCCTTTTGGCGATAGCGGAATTTAGCCGTACAGGTAAAAGCTTCTGTCCGAACAAAAGTCGTATAAGATACTGAAGAAGCCTCTAAACTATCGGCATAAAGCTGAGGATGATGAAAGCCTTGCCCCACATAAAGCAAACGCTTCTTAAAATCCTTACCAATAACAAACCATGGCTCATTGCTTTTGCCACCGCCACCAATTCCTAAGCCCTGACGTTGGCCGATGGTATAGTACATCAAACCTTGATGCTGCCCCTTTACTTCACCATCTAGAGTTACCATATCTCCTGGTTGGTTAGGGAGATAGTGCCCCAAAAACTCTTTAAAATTGCGTTCACCGATGAAGCAAATCCCTGTCGAATCTTTCTTATGAGCTGTCTTTAAACCTGCTGCTTCAGCTATTTCTCTCACACGACTTTTTTCCATATCACCTAATGGGAAAATAGCTTTTTTAAGTTGTTCTTGCCGTAATTGGTTCAAAAAATAACTTTGATCTTTATTTTCATCGGCACCTCTTAACAAATGAACCACACCTGATTCATCCTTAAAAGTCGAAGCATAATGCCCCATAGCAATCTTATCCGCCCCAAGAGTCATGGCATAGTCAAGGAAGGCCTTAAATTTAATTTCCTTATTGCACATCACATCTGGGTTAGGCGTCCGACCTGCACGGTATTCTGAAAGAAAGTACTCAAAAACTCTATCCCAATATTCTTTTTCAAAATTCACAGCATAGTAAGGGATGCCAATTTTTTCAGCAACAGCTTTCACATCAGCATAATCTTCTGTTGCAGTACATTCACCAAATTCATTCTTTTCATCCCAATTTTTCATAAATAGGCCAATGACTTCATAGCCTTGTTCTTTCAAGAGTAGGGCAGAAACTGAAGAATCCACTCCCCCACTCATTCCAACGACCACTCGTTTGGCTTTAGACATAATATCACCATCATTTCTCTCGCATTTATCTGATCGATTTGAAGGTCGATAGACTATGCTATTATAACACAATATCCGTTCTTTTGCCTAAATCACGGGATTCCTCAAGCTTTTTTCAAGGATAGATCCAGTAGACCTTTCCCTCTAACGTCTTCTACTATGTCTTCTTTCAAAAAAGAGTCAAGTTCGATAGCTTTTCTCTATACTTTTTCTTTTTCAAAGAGTCATTTAAAATGGGCTCTATACTTTAACAAAGTGCCCAAACAAAAGCACACCGATCCTACTCCTAAAAGTACAATCGATGTGCTTTATAAATTGACTTAAAATCTTTTCTTACTCATTATTCACAGGCTGCTACAGTTTCCATTCCGTCAATGTAACTTTCACGTTTGAAACCAGGGATAGTCATCATAGCCGTAAAGCTAATCAAGTACAAGGCAGAAAGGAAAAGCATAACAGAAGTTGTTCCTGAATGGTCCATAATCATCCCGATGATTAGCGAAGAAAAGCCCCCGATTGCTCGTCCAACATTCAAGATAATATTGTTAGCAATAGATTGAATACGGGCTTCATACAAACGACTAACCACAGCACCATAACCGGCAAACATTCCATTAACAAAGAAGCCCATAAGCGCTCCACCAAAGAGCAAAGCCATTTCAGAACGAATCAAGCTAAAGAGATATACCGCTAGTGCAGAAGTAATAAGGAAAGTTCCAAAGACTGCGCGCGGACCAAAGGCATCTAAAAACCGCCCAAAGCAAATCATCCCACAAGACATCCCCATAATAGTGGCGATCATCCACCAAGAAGAATTCCCTAGAGAAATCCCTGCTTGCTTTTGCATCATAGTTGGCAACCAGTTCATCATCCCAAAATAACCTGCAATTTGCACAGTTGTCATCACCATTAACATTAACGTTTGGTGGGTCATTTCTTTAGTCTTAAACAAATCTTTAATACTTGGTCGATCATTTGATCCTTCCTTGACTACATCTGGTTGGAAAGATTTTTCTTCTTTAATAAAGAATTGGAGATAGAAAACTATTAATAGAGGGAAGAGGCCGAATAAGAACAAAGCTCTCCAGCCTAAACGACTAAGAAACAAACCAGCTATCGTTGCAGAAGCGATTGAACCGACTTGGCCAGCAACCCCATTAAGTGAAGAAATACGCCCCATACGATTAGCAGGAACGATATGCGCCATGATGGACAAGGCAATCCCATATTCCCCACCGACACCAATACCTGCAATGAAGCGCAAGAGATACAGAACATAAATGTTTGGGGCAAAGAAAATGCCTACAGTAGCTAAACTGAAAATAGCTAGGGTCCATTTGAACACTGTCATTTTATTATGCCGGTCTGCAAGGACACCAAACCATACGCCACCTAAAAGCATCCCTAAGTTTGTAATGGTTGCAATCATACCAGCTTGAGCATTTTTTAAAGAAAATTCTGCAATAATACTAGACATAGAAAAAGCGAGAAACATGACATTCAAGTCGTCAGTTCCTGAAGCGATAATGGCCGCTACAACAGTTCTGATTTGATTTTTAGTTAAAGACATGGCTAGTCCTCCTTAAATTGACACTCACAGATGCCTTTTATTTATGGCTTCGAAATACGTCGATTCCTTTTTAATAACTTCTAAGAAACTCCTTAGCGTCCTTCCATCGTTTGACGCCAGTTAGCAATAACAGCTAAATCTTCATCGTCTAGAGAGTGTTGCGCCTTAGCTACCTCTACCAAATGGCTGATACTCGTCAAGGTATGCAATGGGAAACCAGCTTCTTCAAAATTCTTCCGACTTTTCTCAAGTTCATAAGTAAAGATCGCTGCTACTCCAACTACATTCGCACGTTCAGCTACCACACGAGCTGCTTCTAAAACAGATCCCCCTGTTGAGATCAAGTCGTCAATCAAGACCACTTTATCCTCAGCCTTTAAGACTCCTTCAATTTGCGTCTTACGTCCATGATCTTTTGCTTTCCCACGAACATAAATCATTGGTAAGCCTAAGATATCACTCACCCAGGCTGCATGTGGAATACCAGCAGTAGCAGTCCCTGCAATTACCGTAGCATCTGGATAATTCGTCTTGATTAATTCAGCTAGAGCTTTTGCCACTTCTTGACGTTCTTTTGGATAGCTCAATAATTGGCGATTATCGCAATAGATAGGACTAATAATGCCACTGGCCCAAGTAAAAGGCTCTTTCGGACTTAAAACAACAGCTTTTTTATCAAGTAAGATTTGTGCCATGCTATCTGCAATAGTTGTCATATTATTTTTCTCCTTTGAAAGCCTTTAAGAAGGCGTGATAAGTATTTAATGGGTCAGCAGATTGTGTTATCGGCCGCCCAACAACAATAAAGTCTGATCCAGCTTGTCTTGCTTCTTCTGGCGTTGATACACGAGCTTGGTCGTCTTTTACTGAACTAGCTAAGCGAATCCCTGGTGTTAAGCTCTTCAACTTCCCATCACTTAATTTTTTGATTTCAGGAACTTCTCGAACAGAAGAAACTACCCCATGAATGCCACTCGATAAGGCTAATTCCGTCAAATGGCTAACAGATTCTGCTACCGAACCTGGAATAGCTAATTCCTCATTCAAGCAAGTTTGATTAGTTGAAGTCAATTGGGTGATGGCAAATACATCTGGGCGGAAAGGCCCTTCTTGCGACCCCTTAACTGCAGCCTTTAGCATTTCACTTCCTCCAAGCGCATGGACAGTTACAATATCCACTGGTAGATGGCTCAATTGATACAAGGCTAAGTAAACCGTATTAGGAATATCATGACATTTTAAGTCTAGGAAAATTTTATGTCCTTCTTCAGATAAACGTTTCACAATATCTGGTCCAGACATATAAAATTGAGACATTCCAATTTTTAAAGCCAATCTTTCCCCTTTAAACGGCTTTAGAAAATCCCACAACTCTTCCTCTCGGTGAAAGTCTAATGCGATAAACAAATCTTGCATTTTTTTCCTCCTCTTCATCATAAAAAAAACCAAGGCAATGTCTGCCTTGGCGGAAAGTTCGCTAGAAATCGCCTAATTTCCCCCACGCAGAAGAAACTAGGGCGTATCAACCTCTTCCATGCCTCACAGGACATTGTTAAAGAAATGTTACACTGTATCAATTCATCAGTGCTAGTCTAGCGAAACTTTATCAACTTGTCAACGACTTTTGTGTTTTTCCTTTGATCTTAAATGCCTTCTACTATAGTAGTAAGTGATAGAAACTGGCAATAAAGCCATTATCCAAGACAAAGGAGCCGCCAATATTCCCCCTAAAAAGCCAAAACGTGGAATAAGCACCCAGGCACTAAAAGTACGTGTACACAACTCTAATATCCCAGCAAAAGTTGGCACTAGGCTGTGCCCCAAACCTTGGATCGTATAGCGGTAAATAAAAAGCAAAGCTAAAAAAGAGTAGAAAAAGACAGTCACGTGAAAATACTGACGGCCTAGCGCTAAAATATGCGGATGCTCTCCTGTAATAAAGAGTCCAACTAAGCGATCAGCTAATAAGTAAAAGAATCCTCCCATTAGCCAGGACATGACTAAAGAAATCTTGACCCCTGTCGTTACCCCAGCCCACATTCTTTCGTATTTTTTAGCGCCATAATTTTGCCCAATATAAGTGGCCATGGTCATGCCAAAACTCATCAAAATTTGGATCCCTAACTGTTCAATCTTTGAAACTGTCGTATAAGCTGCGACAACATCTGCTCCTAAACCATTCAAAGCTGTTTGTAAGATAATTGCCCCTATGGCAATAATGGAACTTTGGAAACCAATGGGTAGACCTATTGTTAAATGCCGACTAAGTTCCTTTTGACGAATACGCCAATCTTCTTTTTTAGGGAGAAGTATCTTGACCTTTTTACCTATATAAAAGAAAATCATCACATCTGCTAGAAAAACGGAAGCCAAAGTGGCATAAGCTGCTCCCTCAACCCCCATCCCTAGCGCAAGAATGAAAGTGATATCTAATACGACATTAACTAATGACGTCATGATCAAAAAGATCAAAGGCATCCGACTATCCCCTAAAGCTCTTAAGCAATTTAGCCCCCCATTTAAAATGGCAAAAAGGATTAAACCCGCAAAGATCACATGGATATAATTAAAGGCTTCTTGGTAGATTTCTTTTGGTGTCCCCATCAAGTCCAACAAATTTCTTGTTTGCGTGAGCGAGAAAATAGTCATTAAGACCGAAACAACTAAAGAAACAAGGATATTTAAGGCAAAGCTCCTTCGTAAACGTGGATAATCTTTCGCTCCATAGGCTTGAGCAAGTGGCACTGCTAAGCCACTCGATACACCTTGTATAAAGCCCATAATAAGGAACATCAAACTCCCAGCAGCTCCGACACCAGCTAAAGCATGTACACCCAATGTTCGCCCTACAATAAAAGTATCTGCCATATTGTAGATTTGCTGAAAGACATTTCCCAACAAAAGCGGAATGGCAAAAGATAACAACAATTTTAAGGGCTTGCCCTTGGTCATGTCTAAAGTCACTGGCTAGTTCCCTTCTTCTTTCTTCTCTACCACTCGCAAAATATGCGCTGCTTCAAAATTCTCTAATATAAAGCGAAGTTTTTCCATCGCCATTTCTGGATTGGCTAACTTTGCTAAATTCAGTTCCCGTAATTTATCCGGTCCAACTACAGATAAAGATAAGCGTTGACTCGTTAAATCCACATAAGCTCTTAACTGCAAGCCTCTTTTTTCGCTATTAGGTGTATCTAAATTTCTCAAAAATTCAAATCGTCCATTTTTCAATGGGGTAAAACCATTATCTCTTAATGTATATTTCTTACAATCTGGATGAATAGCATAAATTCTATCTATCCCTTTAATTTGAGCCTGTGTCCCAATCGCCATTTTAAAACCTCCATTCTTATCTCATGAACAATAAAACATTAACTTCTTTGACCTTTTTTAAAAACATCAATCAAGTGATCCAAATCTTCTCTACTTGTTTCTAAACCAAAAGATATCCTGACGGAAGATAATAAGCGTTCGTCACCTTCTCCAAACATGGCAGTCAAAACTGGACTTGGTTTTAAACTTCCAGCTGAACAAGCTGAACCAGCAGAAATCATAATACCCGCTAAATCAGCCAAAATCAACCATTGACTAGCTTCTTTACCTGGCAGATAAAGATTCAGGATATGTGGAGAATGAGCGCTTCTCGATCCATTTACCCGATAGCGAATTCCCTGCTCATCCATTTTTTCCAAAAGATAGTCTGTTAAGGCTTGATAATTTTCACGGTGATCTTTTAAATGTGCTCTGGTAATTTCTAAGCTATGCGCCATCCCTACAATATAGGGAACATTCTCCGTACCAGCGCGGTGACCACTTTCTTGACCTCCCCCAACTAAAAGAGAGCTAAATCGTGCCGGATCCTTGACATATAAGATCCCTACACCCTTTGGCGCACGAAATTTATGAGCAGAAAAAGTAGCAAAATCAACATGCCATCCCTCAAAATCCCAATCAACTGTTGAAACAGACTGAACCGCATCCGTATGAAAGTAGCAAGGGTGTTCGGCTAAAATTTCTCCAATTTCACGAATAGGGAAAATAACCCCTGTTTCATTATTGACCGTCATCAAGGAAACTAAGCGCGTATCCTCCCTTAAAGCTGCCTGAACTTGTTCAGAAGTGATGATTCCTTCCTCGTTCACCGGCAGATAAGTCACCTCAAAGCCTAGTGATGCCAAACGTTCTGCATTAGCTCTAACACAGGAATGTTCAACATTAGAAGTAATTACATGCCCCGACTTATACTGCTTAGCCACCTGGTAAAAAACAGCATTCGTTCCTTCTGTCGCCCCTGAAGTGAAAATAATTTCATGAGGGTCTACCGCCAAAATTTTCGCCAGCTTTTCACGAGCTTGACGCAGTTTTTCTGCCACATGTTGCCCTTCTTGATAAGTTGCCGATGGATTAGCCCAATCCTTCTTTAAACTTTCTTGGATCAGGTCTAAAGTGCTTGGATCTATGGAAGTTGTTGCTGCATTATCTAAATAAATCATGCTAGCCCTCCTCAGAAAATCAATTTATTTATGTTAAAATAAACACGTAAACAATCATATTATAACGAATTTACACCAAAAAATGAACGGAAAGGGAGATTATATGGTTAGACCTTTAGCCTTTCGCCTACGACCAGAACGTTTAGAAGATATTATCGGTCAAGAACATTTAGTAGGCGAAAATAAAATAATTACACGAATGGTCAAATCGAAGCGACTTCAATCCATGATATTATATGGTCAACCTGGAATTGGAAAAACTTCCATTGCTCAAGCCATAGCGGGATCAACACATTTACCCTTCCGAATGCTTAATGCAGCAACAGACAGTAAAAAAGATCTCCAAGAAGTGGCAAAAGAAGCTAAACTCAGTGGTCAAGTTGTCTTATTATTGGACGAAATCCATCGCCTGGACAGGGGGAAACAAGACTTCTTACTCCCCCTTTTAGAAAGTGGCTCTATTATCTTGATTGGTGCTACGACTGAAAATCCCTATATAAGCATCCATCCAGCCATCCGCTCAAGAACACAAATATTTGAACTTTACCCACTCACTCCGTCTGATATAGGCAAGGCCATAGACCGTGCCTTAAAGGACAAGGACAAAGGCTTGGGGCAACTAGCTATCAAACTTGACCCTCTAGCTAGACAATTATTATGCTCGGCGTCTAATGGAGATTTACGTAGTAGCTATAACGCTTTAGAATTAGCTAGCCTATCCACACTTCCAGATTCAAATGGTGTCATCCACTTAAGCTTAGAAGTAATGGAAGAATGTTTGCAAAGAAAAGCTATCAGCCATGATGCCTCTGGAGATAGTCACTATGATGTGATCTCTGCTTTTCAAAAATCCATTCGTGGTTCTGATGTTCATGCTGCCCTACATTATCTGGCACGGCTTGTTGAAGCTGGGGAATTAGTCACTATCACTAGACGTCTTTTAGTCATCGCCTACGAAGACATTAACTTTGGTAATCCTGCTGCTTGCCAAAGAACTGTTGCAGCAGTAGAAGCAGCACTGAAATTAGGATTCCCTGAAGCCCGTATCCCTCTAGCTCATGCCGTCATAGACCTATCCCTTTCCCCTAAATCAAACTCTGCCATTAAAGCCATCGATGCTGCCTTAGCCGATGTCAGACGTGGAAAAGGTAAATCCGTACCTGATCTATTAAAAGACAGCCACTATTCTGGCGCTAAGGAACTCAATCATGGTGTTGGTTATCTCTTCCCTCATGATTATCCCGGTCATTATGTCAAACAAAACTACCTTCCAAAAGACCTATTGGGTACCAGCTATTTCATCCCAGTAGAAAATAGCAAATACGAAAATGCTCTCAAGCAACAATTGGATAAGTTCTCATCTGAATCATCACATCCTCGTCGCTCATAGAAATCTTTCTATGCTAGATTTTTTCACCCTAATGTTCACTTAAATGACTTGACTTCCTAAAGGTCTATATTCTGCTCCTACATGAAGGGATCAGCTTAAAAGCTTTGGGAAAATTTCCTTACTCCATGCCCACAATATCCTTTAAATTTTTAAAAAAATATCCTCTAGGCGCCTTAATTTGCTATTTTTTATTGAAAAAGCGATTTCATTATGCTAGTATAAGAGTGTAGAGATCTGAGATGTTCGTGGCGTCCTATCAGTGTTGACCGAACAATTATTTTTACTCTAGGGATTCTATGTGTGAGATAGAATAACATGCCACATCACATGGAAGTTAGCCGATCTGTCCAAGAAGCCCACCTGCTAATTTGCGGGTTCAAACTCAAAGGATGCATGACACGGCATCATCGGAAATCTATAATAAAGTGCAAACTTTTAGCTACTAGCTTCGGCTAGTAGTTTTTTTGCTTCTCTTTAGCTTTTCGATCAGCTAAAAATTCGGTATAATAACTCGTAGAAGCTCCCTCTACCCTCTATATGCATTTGGGTAGCTTTTGAAAAGGTGACAGTTGCTCTATGCACAAATCCTAGCCTTTATATGCATTTGGGTAGCTTGGCAAAAATCTAGGAGGATTCTCATGGGTATACGCTCTTTATTTAACGATTTATTTTCATCCAAGGACTTAACCGTAGTGACATTTGGAGATAGTTTAACCTATCGCTATGAAGACCAAAGCAGTCCCGTTTTAACTCAAAAATTGAGTCAACTGATCCCAGAACTCAACTGGATTAATGCTGGTGTATCTGGGGACGATATTCTTATGGCCAAGAAACGTTACAAGAATGATGTCTTGAGTCACCATCCAGATGTTGTCACTTTCCTATTCGGGACAAACGACTCCTCTTTTCATCACAATGTACCAATTGAAAGTTTTAAACAAACTCTACTAGAAATGTTAGACCTTTTAGGCGATGAACGAGCTATTTTAATCACTCCTCCTCCAGTAGATGAAAAGAAACAAGTTGGTAAGCGAACTAATGAACGTATTCAACGCTATAGAAAAGTTATTCTTGATATTGGAAAGATACGAAAAATTCCCGTCATCGATCTCTATGAAGAATTCATTACTCATCCTAATTTTCCTGAAATACTCAAGGGGAATTTAGATGATGGCTTACACTTTGGTGAAGCAGGCTACAATCTTTATGCCGCAGCTATCGCTAAATGCCTAAAGGAAAATTTCCTAGCTGAATAATTTAAATTTAGAAAAGCCTATACCCTTTCTTTTATTCAAGAATCGGCTAGACAGGCTTTTCTCTTTTTTTGCGTATTATACATGGAACAAGAAAATAGACCAAGTAGCTTTGTAGACTTATCCCTTCACCATTACGCTTAAATCCCCTCATCCTAAGAAGTATCCCTATTATAGCTACTCATTCAATATTTCAATTCTCTTTATCCCCTTTTATACTTTTGCTGGAATGAGCCATCCAGCAGATAAATCTCTAAAAAAATAAACTCTTATCTCATAAATGTGCTATAATGAAATTAAGGAAACGTTATAATCAAGGGAGGGATCCTCATGTTACCACAATATCAACATATACTTGTCCCAGTCGATGGGTCAGAAGAAGCCTATTTAGCCTTTAAAAAAGCTGTCGTTGCTGCTAAAGAAGATGGAAGGCCTCGTGATCTTGTTCTAGCTCACGTTATTGATACACGTTCACTCCAAACACCAACAGGATTTGATGGAGATTTTACTGGTGAGGTCCTACGTCAAACCAAGAGCGTCTTTGATGAATATAAACAATACGCCAAAGATCATGGCGTTGATCATCTCGAAACAGTTATCGAGTATGGCTCACCAAAAACTGTTATTTCCAAAGACTTGCCAAAGCGCTATAATTGCGACTTGATCATGATGGGTGCTACAGGTTTAAACGCTGTTGAACGTCTTCTCATCGGTTCTGTCTCTGATTATGTTATTCGTAACGCAGACTGCGATGTTCTAATCGTTAGAAAACCATAACGAGCTCGTCACTTTCTAAAAGCTTATTTCTATATTATTGTCCTATTTATAAAAAGGGCGCCCTACTCCAATAAGTAAGGCGCCCTTTTTATTGCGTTCGTTTACTCTTCTAGCAATTTTTCTTATCTTAGACGTTCGATATCCCGTGCAATCATTAATTCTTCATTAGTAGGAATATTGAAGACCTTAACCTTAGCATCTTTTGTAGAAATTTCTAAGTCTTGCCCACGTTTTTCATTTAATTCATCATCAATATCGCATCCGAACCAGGTGATACCTTCGATAACTGATTTACGAATAACTGAGCTATTTTCCCCGATCCCAGCTGTAAAGACAATCGCATCTACACCATTCATGGCAGCTACATATGAACCAATATATTTTTGCACCTTATAGACAAAAATATCCAAGGCTACTTGGGCACGGTGGTTCCCTTCTTCTGCAGCGGCTTGTACGTCACGGCAGTCAGAGGATACGCCTGATAAACCTAGAAGGCCAGATTTGTGGTTTAAAATATCAACCATTTCATTAATATCGGTCATACCTTCCTTATTCATGATAAAGGAGACCAAAGAAGTATCTACATCCCCAGCTCTGGTTCCCATAGTTAAACCTGCTAAAGGTGTAAAGCCCATAGAAGTATCAACAGATTTCCCACCATCAACAGCTGTAATAGAAGCGCCGTTTCCTAAGTGACAGGTCACAATTTTTAAATCTTCAATTGGCTTGCCCATCATTTCTGCGCAACGTTGAGCTACATAACGGTGACTCGTCCCATGAGCTCCATAACGACGTGCCCCATATTTTTCATAGTATTCATAAGGCACAGAATACAAATAAGCTTTTTCTGGCATTGTTGTATGGAAGGATGTATCAAAAACAGCTACACTTGTCACATTTGGCAATACCTTCTTGAATGCACGCATGGCAACAGCTTCAGCTTTGTTGTGTAATGGAGCAAATTCCGCCAAATCATCAATCTTTTGAATATCCTCATCTGTATCCATACGAGCAGAATCTTTAAACAATTCTCCACCAGCCACTACACGATGCCCTACACCGGTAATTTCAGAAAAGGACTGGATAATCCCAAGTTCTTCCAATTGATGTAAAAGAATTTCGACAGCAACTTCATGGTTAGGGATCGCTTCTTCAAGTTCGAATTTTTGATCATCCCCATATTTAATCGTTACTTGAGATAGAGGTAAACCAATACGTTCAATTAACCCCTTTGAGATGACTCTTTCTTCTGGCATTTGGAATAATTGAAATTTCAAGCTAGAAGATCCAGCATTGATAGCAATAGATTTGGTCATTAATGTCGCTCCTTTTCTTTTTACTTCGATTGGTGTAAGGCTTTCCATTCCCGTCCTCAAACCTTTCAAAGTAATCCAGTCATATGATTTTCTGATTACACTATAACACACTTTGCCGCCATTGATGTAGCGTATGTACAAATTCTTCTAATCGTTCTTTATCTGAAAATTCTGGGATTTGCCCCATTAAGGCAGGTTTAGCCTGTTTAGCCCCATCTCCTGATTTTTGAATCAGCAAAATGCCCTTTTGTTGGCTTTCTGTTTTAAAGAAACTCTTCGGCAAAGAAAGAAGGGCTTGGAGGTAGCCTTTTCCCTTTAAAAATTGCATTAACTTTTGTATCGTTTCGATATCCAACTGCTTCATCGGCAAAAGGAAACAAGCCCATCCGCTCTCATTAAGATAATTGATACTCTGCTCGATCAATAATTCATGCGCATAACTCATTCCATCTTTTCGCCGTAATTGGTAACGTCCTGCAACATTTTCTTTTGGATAATAGCCCACCGGAAGATCGCTTACCATCAAATCAGCAGGAGACAATAACAAATGTTCCAAACTATCTTGAAGGTGCACCTTGACCGGCAAATTCAAAATCTCTCGCACATTCTCCGCTAAAGCGACTAATAGCTCATCGACTTCCACTCCATCTCCAGCAACTTCGTGATCCTCCTTTAGAGACTGAATCACAGAATAAAGCAAAAAACCTCCGCCTAAAGTTAGATCAGCCACCCGAATAGGGCGCTCTATTGGTGACATCAATTCCTTAGCCAAAAGACTGACTAAAGCGTTAACCCCTTCAGGAGTAGGGGCATGATTCACTTGAAGACCCATTTCCCTTGCGACTTGAAAGTAGGCTAATTGGACAGCTTTTCGCCAATCTTCTTGGCTTGGAGATAAAGCTTTCAAATAGGACAACTCTTCTTCAATTAGACGAACTGTTTCGTCTGTTGGTAAATGGTCTATTTGTTGAACCTTTCCTTCTACGATATTTTCAAGGCTCTCAATCAAATGCTCCAGTTCATTTCCTTCCACATCTTTGGCGAGTAATTCCCTTGCCTTTTTTAAAGCTTCGAAGACTTGGTAACTTTTATCCGTCATGGCTCCCTCCCTTTTTACACAAAAAAACTCTATCCCACCATGTTGGCAAGATAGAGTGAATCATTAAGCTTCTTGAGCAACAGGGTAAACGGAAACTTTCTTCCGGTTACGACCTAAACGTTCAAAGCGTACTACACCGTCTGTTTTAGCAAACAAAGTGTCATCGCCACCACGTCCAACGTTAAGACCTGGATGGATCTTCGTTCCACGTTGGCGGAAAAGAATAGAACCACCTGTTACGAATTGGCCGTCAGCACGTTTAGCGCCAAGACGTTTAGATTGGGAGTCACGACCGTTAGCGGTTGACCCACCACCTTTTTTATGCGCAAATAATTGCAAATTAAATTTTAACATGTTGCACCTCCATCTGGTGTTTGTCTTATCTTTAGCTGTTTGGGATATTCATCGGCAATTTGTACTAAAGCAAGATACAAGTGATCCAATAGAAGTTGGCTATCATGCACCTGCTGCTCTGTAAGATTTTCTGGTAAACGGACTTTGAGTAGACCTTCATCCACAGCTTGAACGGTTACTTGACTATCTAGCCCAACCAAGGCTTCCAAGGAATTAACCGTTGCAATACAGAGACTACTAACTGCTGCGCAAACTATATCTTCTCCATAAGGGGCAAACAAAGCATGCCCTTGACAGGAAAAAGCAAGCCAGCCAGTCGACGACCTTTCCCACTGACAGTTAATCATTTTCTATGCGTTAATTTTGGAAACAGTCAACTTCGTGTAAGGTTGACGGTGACCTTGTTTACGATGGGTGTCTTTACGACGTTTGTACTTAAAGGTTACAACCTTCTTAGCACGCCCTTGTTTTTCAACGACAGCTTCAACGCTAGCGCCTTCCACAAGAGGAGTCCCAACTTTTACATCGTCACCAGCAACTAAAATAACTTCATCAAAAGTTACCTTATCACCAGCTTCGACTGCTAATTTTTCAACAAAAATTGTTTGGCCTTCTTCGACCTTCAATTGTTTGCCACCTGTTTTGATAATCGCGTACATATCTGCACCTCCTATTTTGAACTTAGACTCGCCAACTAAAAGTGCCATAAGGACTTATTTACTCTCAGTCGTGCGGTTGTAGCTGTGGTGCGACACAAATACAACATGAGTATTTTAACACGCTTATTGCTTCAATGCAAGCTTGTTCCTATAAAAAAAGAAGCCCATAAGAGCTTCTTTAACCTCTGATTCTATTTTCCTTCCCTTATCTAATCAACGAAAAAACTTTTCTATCCAGTCATTTTGATAGATCAGGAAAGCTACTCAAGACTCGCTAGCAAGAATATTCTTTTAATCAGCAGCAACTTATTTGAAAAAATTCTTCAAAAATAGCCATCCTTTTAGCAATCTACTGCTTTGAAAAGATCCAACGTCTCAATTTATAAAGAGGCATATACAAAATAAAGAAAGCTAGCGTGTTGAACAAAAGTGTCGGCCATAGACGAGAAACAACAAACACTTGCCAATTCGTATGTGCCACACCTGTTAGCTGATAAAAGACGTATACAGAAAATTGCACATAACTAATTGCTAAAATTTCTAAAGTAGTCGCTAAGATGACATGTTCTTTAAAGAAACGGCTACACAGTCTAATCAAGTAAGCCATCAAGAAAAAGAGCGTAGCATATAGTCCATAGTAGCTTAAATAATAGGTATCATATAATAAACCAACGAAAAAAGCATAGTAATGAATAGGATAAGCCGAAGCGTAAAAGCTAAAAAAAGCTATCACAATAACTGAAATTTGTGGCACAATGACTGAATTGCCTGACAAGAATTCTGCCCCAAGCAAAGCCTGCATTGACCCATCCAAAAGTACCATTAAGAAAAAGAAAATGGGCAAAATGTAGTGGCGTTGAAACTTCATCTACTCACCACCGCTTCCGCTGGCTCGACGCACGACTGTCACATAACGGATATCGTTCATATTAGCCGCATGTTTGATCCGAGCTTCTTTAAATAAGCCATACCGGTCAAAGTGAATATCGTCAACAGTTCCAATAAACAAGCCACGTGGAGCGGCTCCACCTAGTCCAGAAGTGATCACCTTATCGCCAATTTTAAGGTCAGCTTCTGGATCTATTTGATTCATTAAGAGATAATTGGCATCATCTGGATTACTAGTGACCGTTCCGTAAACAGAATCCCCATCCACTTGAACCAAGGCTGCCACCCGTGTTTGAGAATTTTCTGTATTAGATAAAAGAGCCACCTTAGAAGATTTATTATTCACTTCGACAATCTTCCCAATTAAGCCATTACCGCTCATTACCACCATATCACGTTCTATCCCATCGCTTTTCCCTTTATTGATCACCAATTGTTGGAGCCAATTATCTGGATTCCGTGCAATAACAGTCGCATTAACTAAGCCATATTGATTGAGACTATCCACCAAACCTAACTGATTTTTCATCGCCTCATTATCTTTTTGAAGCTCAGCCACCTTGACTTCCAATTCGTAAACCGATTCAACCTTCTTCTTTAAATGCTTGTTTTCATTATAGGTATTAAAAAGGTTCTTTACTGAGTTGGTGAGATCTCTCAAAGCGTTCCCTGGATAAGTCACCGCTCGCCCAGGAAAAGCAACAGCATCATTAATCACAGACGTTGCAAAAGACTGCTCATAACGAGAACTCACCGCATATAAACTCGCAATACTGATCACGGCAATCAAAAGACTGATCACTTTTTTATTGGAAAAAAATTGATTCACGTTTTACCCTCATTTTCTTTCATCTTTAGCTTGTTAAGCTTTATTCGTTATTTGGAGTGATTTCTCTATTACCATCAAAGCACTCATCAATTGAAAAGAAAGACTAGAAGTTCACTAGCTCATCCTAAACTTCATCCATATCTTGACCTGTTGCTAAGAAAGTAAACAAAATGTTGCTAACTTTCGGTGCTATTTCTACTTGGCAATAGGAAAGTCGTCCCTTCTTATCCCGTTATGCTTCATTATAACAAACTAGCCAAGCTATTTTCATCCTAATCCTCATATTTTTTAGATTTAATCGCCAACATTTACGAAGAAGAATTCTTCAATAATATCGTAATCTAGACTATTCAAAAGATTTTTTACTTCTCTTAGCTTGCTTGATATTCAACTTATTTCCCCTATTTTTTATCAGGTCAAAAGAAAACACCCCCCAGGATTTCTCCTGAGAGGCGTGTTAGGAATATGAATTAAAGTTTCGTTACGTTAGCCGCTTGTGGGCCACGCGCGCCTTCTTCAACTTCAAATTCTACAGCTTGGCCTTCTTCTAAAGTTTTGAAGCCTTCAGCGTTGATTGCAGAGAAATGAACGAATACATCGTCGCCACCTTCGCGTTCGATGAAGCCAAAACCTTTTTCTGAATTAAACCATTTAACTGTACCTTGTTCCATGAAGCAAGTCCTCCTTGTGCCAGTGCACATCTGTTATTCATATTCTTGAAGTGAAAAGACGATACTTAGACAGTGCTCGTTTCTTTGCACTAAAAAAACACTATGGTCATATTAACACGAGTCTTGCTTTTTTGCAATATGTAAACCCTTTTATTTTCGAAAGTTACATGTCAATTTTCTAAAAAAAATAGCAAGATGAATTAATTTAAAAACGTCTTATTCTTCTATAGATCGGCATTTTCTTAAATCATTATAATTTTATCTTTAGCTTTTGGGCTTAAGTTATATTAATCTAGGCCATCCTAGGCCGTTCAAATTATACAAATCCAATGAGAAGATTTTAAAGAAAGCTCCCACGTTATTTTTACCCTACATCAATCGCAATTCTTTTAGGGAAACATAGTCTTGATCCGCCACGATGAAATGATCTAATAATTCAATACCAATTAATTCCCCACACTCTTTTAATCTCTTTGTAAAAGCTAAATCTGCTTGACTCGGTGTAGTGTGGCCAGAAGGATGGTTATGTGCAACCATAACCCTTGCAGCCGATTCTTTCACTGCTTCTCGGAAAATTTCTCTGGGGTGAGCAACTGAGCTATTCAAGCCCCCTGCAAAAATAACTTTTTCTTTCAATATTTCATTCTTGGTACTCAAAAATAAGGCATACAACTTTTCTTGATGACAATGGCCTATTCGATGAGCAAATACTTGCCCTGCATCTTCAACACAACGTATAGCTTGTCCTCTGATGGGATGGGAACAGGCTAAACGTTCCCCTAACTCAAGAGCCGCCTTGATTTCAAGAGCTTTAACTGGCCCTACCCCCTGAATGCTTTGTAATTCCCTTAAACTGGCCTGACGTAAGTGAGCTAAATCCCCAAAGCACTGTAAAACGGACAAAGATAAATCCACCACTGACTGTTTATTGCTTCCCGTTCTAAGTAAAATGGCTAGTAATTCATAATCTGCTAAAGCCTTACTCCCCTGTCGTAAGAGACGTTCTCTAGGCTGTTCATAGCGAGGTAATACTCGACTAGAGTTTCCTGTCATCTTCTTTCCCTCCTCAATATTCTTCGTAATAAAGAACGTTTAAATAGCTAGCTTTGATTTATTTTACAAGGGATAGCTGGCAAATAGGCTTTTCACCCTTCATTGCCTATAAGCTTTATTTTCAATAGATGGATCGGATACAGCTTTTTTATTTAGCTTTCTAAAGAACAAAAAGGCCTTAGATAAAGCCCAAAAGGACTTATCTAAAGCCTCCAATGTTTACATTATATGAACTAAAAAACGCCTTATCATCAGTCACTACACTAGCTAGGAGTGAAAATTTCTATTTCCTTTGCCTATACTTTAAAGATATTTAAGGCTAGACCTTGATGGATCAACAAAACAAGTCTTGCTCTAGTCGTTTTTAAATGCTCGCAATAAATCGCCAACAAAATACAAGGAACCAAAGCAGAGATAGATCATATCGCTCTCTTTATTCAAAAGTTCGATCAAATCCTCTTGCTCCATGAATTGCCCAGCATATGCCTTATAATTTTCTTCATGCGCAGAGCGATCGACGTGAATATCTGAAACAATCAACGGATAATCTCTATATTCTTTTTGTAAATAATCCATTACTTGGTCTATATTCTTGTGCGTTTGAGCAGCATAGACTAAAGTTACTTTTCGCCCTTTAAAAGGAGGGCAAGCCAACTGAGCCAATACAGCTTGAACGGCAGCAATATTATGTGCCCCATCAATATATACTAATGGCTTTTCCCTTAACTTTTGTAATCGTCCTGGCCAAAAAGTCTTGGTCAAACTATGGCGAACCTTCTCCCAATCGATAGAATCAGATCCACTTTCATGCTCATACAAGGCCAAAGCAATGGCTAAATTTTCACTTTGAACATCCCCGACTAAAGGGCAAAATAAAGTATGTTCCTCTCCAGTCAAACTCTTATAGCTAATATCCGTTCGCCCGTCTTCATGGCGTTTAATCAACTTCACATCGAAATCTCGGTGCAAACGATATAAATTAGCTTCATAAGCCTTAATGGTATAATCAATGGCAATATTCGCCTCTTTTGTGAAATCACCGGTAAAAATAGGCTCATTTTCCTCTATAATCCCTGCTTTTTGCATAGCAATTTCTTCCAGGCTATTTCCCAATAAAGCTTGATGATCTAACCCAATGGATACAATAGCCCCGGCTGTCATATTCATGATAGAAGTCACATCGTTCAAGCCACCAATCCCTACTTCAACCAGAGCAATATCCGGCTGCTCACGAGATATGAGTTCCCAATAAAGAAGAAGGAACCACTCAAAATAAGACAAGTCCTCTATTGGAAAAGCCTGAATAGCGTCAATCTTATGTTTTACTTCTTGGAATATTTCCACAAATTGTTCCTGACTGATCGGTTGACCATTTATAAGTAAGCGTTCGGTCTCTATCAAGAGATGGGGGGAAACGAAGGCACAGACCTTCTTTCCATCCCCATGAAAAAGAGCCGTTAGATAAGCAACCACCGATCCTTTCCCATTGGTTCCAGCTATTTGATAAGCAGGAAAATGAGTAAAACTATCTTTATAGAGATCATACATGGTCTGCATCCGAAACATTCTGTCTCCAGACCCAAGGGTTTGATTTAAATAACTGATGATCTGATCAAAAGTGGTCAATTCCTTCATTTTAGGCCAGTCCTTTCAGAACTTCTATCCGTTCAAAGACAGCTCCTTGTTGTTTTTCATATTCTGCCAATTTCGCCCGTTCTTTATCCACAATAGCTTGTGGCGCTTTTTCGACAAAACTTGCTTGACCAAGTTTCTTGTTCAAACGGGCTATTTCTTTATCCAAGCGTTCGATCTCTTTATCTAAACGTTTTAATTCATCCTCGATATTGATGAGACCTTGAAGAGGAATATAGATATCTGCTCCCTCTAAGACTTGTGTCATAGCTTCGTTAGGCGCCTCAATTGAAAGAGCAACTTCTAATTCACTTGTGTGGCAGAAACGTTCAATATAGCTTCTCATAGCTTCCAAAGCTGTCAGCACTTTTTCATCCTTCGCCTTGATCAAAAGAGGAATTGGACGAGACAAAGGCGCATTTACTTCTAAACGACTAGCACGAACAGCCTTAATAACAGCAATTAATCGTTCGACTTTATCGACCGCTTCAAGATCTACCCACTCTGGATGCTCAACTGGGAATTGAGCTGTCACAATGGATGGCTCGAGTGAAGCTTGTGGAAGATGTGCCCAAATTTCTTCCGTCACAAATGGCATGATTGGGTGTAAGAGGCGTAAGATAGCAGAAAGGACTGTCACCAAGATTGACCGAGTCATTTTTTGGTCTGCCTTATCTCCCTTGGTCAAACGTTCCTTAGACATTTCAATATACCAGTCGCAGAAATCATCCCAAATGAAGTGGTAAAGGATACGACCAGCTTCCCCAAATTCAAATTTATCAAATAGACGATTCACAGCTTCTACCGTTTCATTTAAACGATGAAGAATCCAACGATCCTCCCAAGTCTTTTCACCAGAAAGATCGATATTTTCAAGCTTAAAGCCTTCAAGATTCATCAAAACATAACGGCTAGCATTCCAAATTTTATTGATAAAGTTCCAAGCAGCCTTCATTTTTTCTTCATTATAACGAATATCTTGACCAGGAGTAGAACCATTCGCCAAGAACCATCTCAAAGCATCTGCCCCATAGCTATCAATCACATCCATAGGGTCTACACCATTCCCTAAAGACTTACTCATCTTACGTCCTTGGGCATCACGAATTAAACCATGAATTAAAGTGTTTTGGAATGGACGTTGACCAGTAAATTCCAAACTTTGGAAGATCATCCGGCTGACCCAGAATGGAATAATATCATAACCCGTTACCAAGGTATTGGTTGGGAAGTAGCGCTTAAAGTCCGCACTTTCTGTATCAGGCCAACCCATGGTAGAAAATGGCCACAAGGCACTAGAGAACCAAGTATCCAATACATCTGGATCTTGTTCATAATCGCCTTCATTTTCTGGAGGAGTTGTCCCTACATAAATTTCACCAGTTTCTTTGTGGTACCAAGCAGGAATGCGATGCCCCCACCATAATTGTCGACTGATTACCCAGTCATGAATATTTTCCATCCACGTTAAGAAGGTATGTTCAAATCTTTCAGGATAGAATTCTACACGTTTGTCAGGATCCTTTTGAGCTGCAATGGCTTCCTTCGCTAAATCTTCCATTTTAACGAACCATTGGGTAGATAGACGAGGTTCTACCACTACATCTGTCCGTTCAGAATGCCCAACAGAATGCACCATTTCTTCAACCTTTAACAAGTAACCTTGTGCCTTCAAATCAGCTACAACAGCTTTTCGTGCTTCTTCTCGTGTCATGCCTTGATATTTCCCAGCATTTTCATTCATCGTTGCATCAGGATTCATCACATTGACACGTGGCAAATTATGGCGGTTCCCTACCGCAAAGTCATTCGGATCATGAGCCGGTGTAATCTTCACCACACCTGTTCCAAATTCTCTATCCACATAAGCATCTGCTACAACAGGGATCTTCTTATTCACTAATGGCAAGATCACTTCTTTACCCACAATAGCCTTATAACGATCGTCAGATGGATGAACCGCTATAGCCGTATCCCCTAAAAGGGTTTCTGGACGAGTCGTTGCAATTTCCACTTGACCTGACCCATCAGCTAAAGGATAGGCAATGTGATAGAAAGCCCCTTTTACTTCTTTATGAATTACCTCGATATCAGATAAGGCTGTTTGTGCTTGAGGATCCCAATTAATGATATACTCCCCGCGATATATCCAACCTTTTTTGTATAAGCGGACAAAAACTTCATTAACAGCTTCATTTAACCCCTTATCAAGGGTAAACCGCTCTCTAGAGTAGTCGACAGAAATACCCATCTTTTCCCATTGCGCTCGAATGGTTTTAGCATATTCATCTTTCCATTCCCAGGTTTTTTCAAGAAATTTCTCCCGACCTAAATCGTATCGTGAAAGGCCTTCTGACCGCAACTTGGCTTCGACTTTGGCTTGAGTAGCAATCCCAGCATGATCCATCCCCGGCAACCACAAGGTGTCATAACCTTGCATCCGTTTATGGCGAATTAAAATATCTTGTAAGGTGACATCCCAAGCATGACCTAGGTGAAGTTTACCCGTCACATTTGGAGGTGGAATAACAATGGAATAAGGTTCAACAGATTGATCGCCTGACGGAGCAAAAACCCCTTCATCTAGCCATGCTTTATAACGGCCATCTTCTACAGAATGCGCCTCATATTTGGTCGACATTTCTTTCATACTCATCTCTCCTTTTAAACATACCCTGACAGGATAACTTATTTTTGACACAAAAAAAGCCCGCACATACATGTCGGACGTCTACGCGCGGTACCACCACATTTGCAACAAAACGTTGCCACTTTGTTTGTTAACGGAGCTTACTCCGATCTTTCTCCAAAGCAACCTTCAATCGGTTCGTCCGAAGTCTCTCAGCAAACGACTCCTCTCTTATGAACTCCCCCATCTACTCCTCTTTTTCATCAAAAGATAACTTATCCAATTGAGTGCATAATAGCATATTTCTGTGCCCTTCTCAACTATTTTAAAAAAGTTTGTCGATAAAATCCCCCTTCCTGAATTGCCAATCTAAATGAGGCAGCTCCCTCTCCACTCTCTTTCCACTCGAACTCCTCGAATCTCCATCTCGGCAAGTCCATTAAAGCTGAATTTCTCGACCTATATGGTTATGAGTCAGGGATTTTAGGATTAAAGCATCTCTTGTCAGCAAGACTTCAAAAAAAGTTTAAAGTAAAAGCTAGAGCAATCGAGTCAATTAGACACGCTCTAGCTTTTAATCAACTAAGTCAAAAACATCCCTGACCTTTTGCATCTACCAGATGCTATTTGGGACATCACGAACCTCTCCACCATTGACTACCTTCTAATCTAGATAAGGCTAGTCCTATTTTTTCATCAATTTGACTGGCTGAAAGTTCTATATGGTTTAATCTCAGCTTCCTATAACTATCCCTTAAACAAATCTCGGAGCTCTCTTCCTTAAATAAAGCCTTATTTGCGTCTTTATCTAAAGCGACCTTCAAACTCGCTTCTTCCAATAAAATTGGCGGAATGTCTAGATCTTCGCTGGCAATAACGAAATGAATCCCTGTTTTCTTGGACAGGGCAAGAAGTCTAGCAAATTGCCCCTGCACTTTTTCATACTGGCTTTTATCTTGCTCTTTTAACTCCTTCAATCGTTTGGATAAATCGTCAACTAGAGCTATGATTAAAGGCAAATTCTCTTTATCTACAGCCTTTAATCTATCCTCTCCTTCTTTCTCCAGGCGATCCAAAAATTGAGCTAAATTTACAGATTGCTGGGCATAAGATAAAACATGAGGTAACTGAACGAACTTTCCCCATGTGTCACGGCCTAGAATATGAATATTCACTTCTGATGGTGAAGTTAAAAGGACTATAGAGGTCATTAATTCCTGTAAAAAAGAACTCCTCCCTACAAGAAGACTGACGGGCTCTTTTGCTATATCAAACACATAAGAGCCAATTTGGGCTAATACCTTCATCTTAACACCTCCTCTCACTAATCTTATTGAAGCATTAGAGCAACTGTAGCTAAAAAAGTCTTCAGACTTTGATGGATTAAGCTTTTCTCTACAACTAGTCTAGCCCATACTTTATCTTGAGACAAATCTTCTGCTTTTAGAAAGTTTGTCCCTGTCCATTTCTTGCTAAGCGGTCGATAGGCATCTAGATTTTTAGAAAGTTCGTCTTAGTCTATGTCTTGCTAAGCGGTCGATAGCCAGCTAGATTGCTTATTATTTCATGTCTTGGATCGCTTCTAGAAAGCAAGTAGACTTTTCAAGGCCATTCATCTCATTTTGCCATTCATCTCATTTTATAGAAGAAAAAAAGCTATCCGTATCAAACGAATAGCTTTTTCACCTGATCCCCTAAAATGAGAATTCTTATTTTAAAATTATCGCTGCTTCCTTTTTATTGAAGGGCTGTCCCCACAATAATACCAAGATAATTCCCAATAACATAACCAAATGTCCCCACTAATAGAGCTGGAACAATCAATTCATTCCACCCCTTAGATACGGCCATCGCTGCAGCAGTTGTCGGGCCACCTACATTAGCATTTGAAGCAATAAGGATTTCTTCAATAGAGAAGTTAAAGAGCTTCCCTAGTAAGAGTGAAACGATCAGGTTAGTTCCCACAATAATCGCAGCAAATACCAACAAGAGTGGTGATTCTTTTAAAATCAGGCTAATCGAAGCTGGTGCCCCAATAACAGCGAAGAACAGATAAATTAAAAATGTCCCGATCTCTTGACTCCCTCTAATGGAAGAAAGTTTAATAGGAGAGAAAGTCGCTGCTAACCAAGTAAAGGTCGTAATCATCAAGTATTTATTACCTAAAAGGTTAGCGATCAATTGGGATAGGGGATCTTTCCCCGTAAATGTTTTCTCAAAAATTCCACTCACAAAGCTGGAAATTGCCACAATAACAAAAGCAATAGAAACCGTTAATGCAATATCTTTTAGCGATATTTCTTTGGCAGACCAATATTTTGCTGCTTGAGTTTTGTGTGCATTCTTTTCTTCCTCTGTCATCTTTTCTAAAGTATCGATATAAGGATGAGAATAGTGACGACGAATAAATCCTAATGTCGGTAAAGCGATGATAGTTGAAAAAAATACAGCTCCCAGCAAATTATCGGCTACTAAAGCAGCAGATGTCGTTTGCCCAGACACATGGAAAACAGTGGATAGAGCGACAAAGTTCACTGATCCCCCAATATAAGTCCCGACAAACATTGGCACGATAGTATTTAATTGTGGAATGAAGTTCTTCAAAGCGTAGTAGGCCAAAAATCCTCCGATTAGTGTCCCAACACTCGACATCAAAAAGATGATCAACAAACGTCCCGCATCCCGTTTTAAATTTTTAAAGTCAGCAGATAGCAATAACATAGGAACAGCTAATGGCACTACATAAGACCAAACCGTATCATAAACAGGCGATTCAGTAGGGATAATTCGCAAATTAGCTAAAACTAACATAAATAATAGCGCTAGGATACATCCTGTAATTCGACTGGCCCATTCGTATTTTTGTTCCAAGATAATTGCCGCTGAAGCAGACACCGCAAGAATAGCCCAAAGTGTCCATGTATCAGTAGCCGCAATAAATGTTGGCATAAAATTCCTCCATTCTCTTTTGAAATTTCGGCAAATTTGCCTCATTCTTTTTATAAATATCTCAGTAAATGAACTCAGTCTAAAATAGAGTCTAGTTGCTTTAGTCAATAACTTTATGAGAGTAAACTTGGCGAATAGAAAAGATCTCTTCTTCCTTTACAAACACCATCAGAAAGAAATGTTTTAACAGGTAAAAGGGGGCGCCATTTAGAAGAAGCCAGTAAAAGTATCTCCCAAATCAGGATTCATTTGCCATTTCAACCCGCCTCATTCAACAATAACTGTCGTTGACATCCCATATAGATTTTTATTTTATACTTGCTAGTTCAAGTACCATCAACTATCTTATAATTAGAATGTAATTACCATGATAGTACTTCAGAACCCTCATGTAAATATATTTTTTTAGATAAAATATGGGTCTTTATTCTCCTTCGTCGTTTACAAAACCACTTTTTTGTGATAAGAACTTTATTATTAACCCCTTCCTCCTATCAAAATAGCGCTGTTCTTTTTCTGTACTTTTGCTAGCTTTGGACGATAAAAATGATAGCATAGGCATATGTCAGATAATTAGTTTCACTGGGAACCTATACTTTTTGCCTCCCTCTTTAGCTTCACAGATAACTACTTTTTAACATCATTCTGACATGCATAAGAAACATTTTTTCTGTATAATAAATAAAGTCTTACTTATTCCCTTTTCATATACCCATAGAAAGGAGGACTCCCATATGGCTTATGTCAATAAAAATCACTTTAACAATAAAAGCTATATTTCATTTGCTCTAGTGACTCTTTTCAGTTGTGCTATGCTGCTTGCTATTTATTTTCTCTTTCACTCGTCGGGACAAGTAGATAGCCTAGTAAAGCATTCATCTAGCACTATTGCCCAACCTCTATCTAGACTAGATAATATCCATCATAATAGACAAGCAGTTCAACTATGGAATCGTCCTTCTGAAACTAGCTACCCTGATATTCCTGATTGGAGCAAAGTTAAAATTGACGTTTCTATTAAAGATCAGCGTGTTTATATCAAAGAAAATAATAAGACTGTTTATTCCATTATTTGTTCTTCAGGAGATAGTGCAAATGGTTACAAGACACCTACCGGGCAATTCAAAATAGAAGATGAGCATGGAGATTTTTTTGTTGAACCAGACACACGCTATTCAGCCTATCACTGGGTTTCCTTTAAAGATCATGGTGTTTTCCTCTTCCATAGTATGGTCATGTGGAATAAACACCAGGTGGTTCTTAAAGAAGCTTTACGTCTGGGGCAAGAAGCTTCACACGGTTGTATCAGACTTCCAGAACCCGATGCTAAATGGCTATTTGACCATATAAAACCTGGAACATCTGTGACCGTCAAATAAAAAATTACTTCACTATCTCAAGACTTAACTTGACCCGAATAAACTATCCCTAATATTTTATATCTTTTCCAATTAATCTTTACTTATATAGGCAAGCAAAAAGGTAGCAGGTTTTCCCTGCTACCTCTTTATTTGATTACATCTAATTTGTCCTTTAGTTCTCTTTTTTCTTTTTGTCGAGCGGAAGAACTAAACCTAATGACATCAATATTGGTGCTAACCATGAAGCTACTGAGTGATTATCACCTGTTTGAGGCAATTTATCTCCTGTTTGACTAGCACTTGGCTTTTCAGATTTTGGTTTTAGTTCTGGGTTTGGTTTTGGTTCTGGCTTTGGCTCTGGTTTTGGCTCTGGTTTTGGTTCAGGCTTAGGCTCTGGCTTAGGTTCTGGCTTAGGTTCTGGCTTAGGCTCTGGCTTAGGCTCTGGTTTTGGCTCTGGCTTAGGTTCTGGGTTAGGTTCTGGTTTTGGTTCTGGCTTAGGTTCTGGTTTTGGTTCTGGCTTAGGCTCTGGTTTTGGTTCTGGTTTTGGTTCTGGCTTAGGTTCTGGCTTAGGCTCTGGTTTTGGCTCTGGTTTTGGTTCTGGCTTAGGTTCTGGTTTTGGTTCTGGCTTAGGTTCTGGCTTAGGTTCTGGCTTAGGTTCTGGCTTAGGTTCTGGTTTTGGTTCCGGCTTAGGTTCTGGTTTTGGTTCTGGCTTAGGTTCTGGCTTAGGTTCTGGCTTAGGTTCTGGTTTTGGTTCTGGTTTTGGTTTTGCTGTCGCTACAAAGACCCATTGACCAGTGAAAGTGAGATCCGTTTCGCCTACTGTTTGCTCGCCCGTTGGGTTCCAACCTTTAAATTGCCACTTGCCACCTTTATCAGCAACAGCGTCAAAGTTGTCTTTAGATGGGCTTACTTTATCGCCTTCTTTAGCTGTCCCATCAGTTGGTTTTTGATTGGTTACTTCTTTTGGCAATTCTTTGCCTGATGTGGCGGATTCAAAAACATATTTCACTTGGCGTTCATTTGCTACAAATTCCCATTTACCTGTGAAAGTCAGATCAGTTTCGCCTACTGTTTGCTCGCTAGATGGTGTCCAACCTTTAAATTGCCACTTGCCACCTTTATCAGCAACAGCGTCAAAGTTGTCTTTAGATGGTCTAACTTTATCGCCTTCTTTAACTTTACCATCTGCTGGTTTTTGATTGGTTACCCCTTCTGGCAATTCTTTACCTGATGTGGCGGATTCAAAGGCATATTTCACTTGGCGTTCATTCGCTACAAATTCCCATTTGCCGGTAAAAGTCAGATCAGTTTCGCCTACTGTTTGTTGGCCTTCTGGGTTCCAACCTTTAAATTGCCACTTGCCACCTTTATCAGCAACAGCGTCAAAGTTGTCTTTAGATGGTCTAACTTTATCGCCTTCTTTAACTTTACCATCTGCTGGTTTTTGATTGGTTACTTCTTTTGGCAATTCTTTACCTGATGTGGCGGATTCAAAGGCATATTTCACTTGGCGTTCATTCGCTACAAATTCCCATTTGCCGGTAAAAGTCAGATCAGTTTCGCCTACTGTTTGTTGGCCTTCTGGGTTCCAACCTTTAAATTGCCACTTACCGCCTTGAACAGTAACATCGTCAAAAGTAGCTGGTGATGGGCTAACTGTATCGCCTTCTTTAGCTGTCCCATCAGTTGGTTTTTGATTGGTCACTTCTTTTGGCAAGTTTTTACCTTCTGTAGCGGATTCAAAGACATATTTCACTTGGCGTTCATTCGCTACAAATTCCCATTTACCAGTGAAAGTGAGATCCTTATCAGCTACTGTTTGCTCGCTGGATGGTGTCCAACCCTTAAATTGCCACTTACCGCCTGTAACCTCAACATCGTTAAAACTTGCTGGAGATGGGCTTACTTTATCGCCTTCTTTGGCTTTGCCATCAGTTGGTTTTTGATTGGTTACTTCTTTTGGCAGTTCTTTGCCTGATGTGGCGGATTCAAAAACATATTTCACTTGGCGTTCATTCGCTACAAATTCCCATTGGCCAACAAAAGTCAATCCATTAGCGGTAACTTCTTGTTCTCCATCTGTTGTCCAGCCTTTGAAGTTCCAGCTACCGCCCTTCACTTGAACTGAATCGAATGATGAGCTTGATGGAATAACTTTTGAACCTGGTTTAGCAACACTTTCTGCTGGCTTTTGCTTGGTCACTTCTTCCGGCAAGTCTGGCTTATCAGTCGTTATAGACTTGAATTCGTATGTGACTTTAGGATAGGCTTCAAAGACCCAAGTCCCAACTAGTTCAACATCACCGTTAACATTCGTTAGACTGCCTGTTACCGTTTGTCCATCCTTTTGCCAGCCTTTTTCTTTATCGAACTTCCAAACGCCATCACTTGTTACGATATCTTGGTGATTGTCAGTAGATGCTACTTGGTAATCTTCTCCTGGCATGACCGTTCCTTCTTGTGGTAAAAGAAGCAAATCTGGTAAGTTCTTACCTTCTGTACCACTCACATACTTATAAGTAACCTTATAAGGCACTCCTACTGTGAGCTGAATAACACTTGCATCCTCTGACTTTTCGTCTACCCCTTCTGGATCTTGATTGGACATAAAGTCAAATTTAAAGGGTTGTTCCGTCCCCATCAATTCTGCTGTTGCAGAGAAAGTTCCTCCAACCGTTCCGACCATAGTGTAAAATTGCCCATGTTTAGCTGCACTATTTAATTTAAGAGATGACAAGCTTAAGGAAATGACATCATTTGTTCCTAAAACAGCTTGACGAACTTCCAGATAATTCGCATAGGCATCAGCTTGATCTTGGTCTTTCAATTGCATGACAACCGTCACTGTTTTGCCTTCAACTGTGACAGATTTCACTTCAAACTTGTCATTGCTATCCAATTTAGCTGTAACTTTATCCGTAAAATCCATTTCTTGTGGCAGAGTGAGTTTAGCGGTCATTTGGAAATTCAAGTTTTTCACAGTGATCAATTGTAATTGGTCATCGCTCATTCCATTTTCTACTTTTTGAAGAGCTTCTTTTATCGGGGTAACATTTAAAGTCGCTGTGACAGTAGTTTCTTCCCCTTCTTTTAGAGGCGTAACTTTCTTACTTTCCCCTCGAATAGACAAGTCGCCTTTTAGAGGAGCAATAGGGAAAGTAGGGTTGCCATTAGGGTCACCTTGTCCTGGATTGGCTATACTTGGATTAGCACTTCTCAGCCCAGCGGTCACTTCTAAATTCAGCTTATCGGTTTTATTCTTATTCAGTCCAATCCCCCACGATGCCATATAGCCAGCAGGATAGAAACTAAAGTCCCCGTTTCCTTCGATCTTCTTCCCCTTTAATTTCTCTAAATCCTCTTTTTTAAAGGCATAGGTCGCTGTGACCTTAACATTGGCGTTTCCCTTCTTCTTATCTGTTTGTAAGGCATCATAGACTCCTTGCCAGTTTTGGTCAGTTAACTTCATTTTCAAGTTCAGCTTTCTAGCCTCAACTGTTTTCTGGATGGAATTTTCTGGGATAACTGTCGCTCCACTTTTGACTTCAGCTTTTGTCCAGGAGAGCCCCTCTGGCAAATTTAAGCTATAGTCGATATAGGCAATTTTATTCTTCCCATCTTTCCCATGAGGGTAGCCATTGCTAAGTTGTTTCATCTTCCCTTCAAAAGGTTCCATCAACTTAGGGATTGGCACATCTAGAGTAAGCGTCCCTTGGTAAGATTCCGCATCCTGGCTATTCTTGTCGACCGCTTCCCCATTTTTATTTTTTGCTGTGATCTCTACTTTAGCATAGTCCGCAATTTTTAAAGGGGCATCGTCTTTCGCTTCCCTAACTGCTCCAAGAGAACGCAAGCTTGCTCTTTCCATGATCGGTTGAGGCAAACTAGCTTCCTCTTTTTTCTCCGGATCTTTAACTTTTTCGCCTAATTCACCTGAATTACCGTCAGAATTGTTGGTTAAGTTGTCGCATTTTTTTTTCAATTTCTTCATTGGCGTTCTTATTTTCTTCACTATTCCTTGCCTTATTTACCTTGTCGCTTTCGCTTGTTTGAACATTTGCCAAGCTTTGGCTTCCTTCTTCTGAAGCTTCTACCTTTTGGCTACAAGCAAAGGATACTACAAGTGCAGAAGACACTAATAGTATGCCTATTTTCTTTTTCTCCCTCATTATTCCCATCTCCAAACAAATTTTATTCAGTTTTTTTGTGTTTAACCGCTTACGTTTTACATATTATACATAGAGATTTTCCTTGTCAATTCACTTTCTTAACATTTTTCACTGTAAGATCGTATTTATTTTATATTTAATGGGTAGATTAGTATTTTTTTATTTATCAGCCTTCCATCCTACTTTTTATTTAGCCATCTCAAAATTACTTTAGGCCAAAGAAAAAAGGCAGTCAGATTTTCTCCAACTGCCGTTTTTATTGACTCTTATTTTTTTATAAAAGGTCATTAAATTCATTGATTTCATGAGCAGAAATATTTTCTACTTCCGTATGCTTCACAGCGTCCTCCACTAATCTTTTCACGTCAATCTTTGTTTCATAATGTTGGCAGGCTTCCAACTTAGGTTTCGTTTTAGGGCTTGGTGGGGCAAAAACGGTGCAGCAATCCTCGTATGGTTGAATAGATAATTCAAAGCTCCCAATTTCTTCCGCTAGAGCAATGATTTCCAACTTATCAAATCCGGCAAGTGGGCGTAATACCGGATACCCTGCCGCATCAGTGATGGCTAACATACTTTCTAAGGTCTGAGAAGCCACTTGGCCAATAGATTCCCCTGTAACAATCGCCAAAGCTTTCCTTTCCTCAGCCAATCGACTAGCAACACGCATCATCATCCGCCGAGTAATGGTCATCAAATAAGGACTAGGTAGATTTTGTTTAATGGCTTCTTGACTAGCAGTAAATGGCACGGTTAGAAATTGGATTTGTCGCCCATAACGCGCCAATATTTTAGCTAAATCTTTGGCCTTCTGTAAAGCTTGAGGACTGGTATAAGGTGGACTAGCGAAATGAACAGCCTCCACTTCAATCCCTCTTTTAAGAGCCATATAACCCGCCACTACGGAATCAATCCCACCAGACAGCAATAAAAGTGCTCGCCCTGATGTCCCAACAGGCAAGCCTCCAGCTCCCTTATAGACTTCCGTCGTCAGCAAGGCATATTTTTCACGGATTTCGACCTTTATCACCAAATCAGGACGCTTTAATTGCACCCTAAGCTCTTTATAACGCTCAGCTACCGCCTCGCCTAAATAGCGATTAATAGCATTAGTATCTAGGTAAAAATCATGGTCTGCTCTTTTCGTTGCAATGCGAAAACTCTTTCCCTTTAAATCTTTACCGTCTAATATAGCAAAAATTTGGTCACGAATGACTTCCATGTCCTTCTCTAACTCTATAACTGGAGAATAAGATTGTATCCCAAAGACATGAGATAAACGCTCTAAGGCAATATCCACAGATTCTGCTGGCGGATAGACGGTCAGATAATCATGGCCAGCAACTACTTTATTTGGTGTTAAGTCTGCCAATACTCCTTTGATATTTTGGGCTAATTGTTGGGTGAAACGTTTTTTGTTTCTCCCTTTTGTCGATAGTTCACCATAACGTACGAGAATATAACGTTTCATAGGTCCTCCTTTATCTTCTAACAGCATACTTTAGGGAAAAATTTTATCGGTTATTCTAGGCAAAGACTTGCGTCAACTATTCCTAGCTAAAGACTTTTACAAAATGCTCCGACAATTATTTCTAGACAAAGACTTTTACAAAATGCTCCGACAACTACCTCTAGCTAAAAACTTTCGCAAAATGATCCGCCAATTATTCTAGGCAAAAACTTTCGCAAAATGTTCTGCTAATTGAGTCAATACTTGGCAAAAGGCTTCAACTTCTTCAAGAGTTGTTTGATCCCCAAAAGAAGCTCGAACAGCTCCCCTTGTTATCTGATCTGGGTAAGCCATTTCTTTTAAAGTATGGGATCCTGAAAGTGCCTTACTGGAACAAGCGCTAGTGGTGGAAATATAAATTCCTTTTTCTTCCAAAGCGTGTAATAAGACTTCTCCCTTAACATTTTCTAGGGCAAAGCAATTAATATAAGGTACTCCATCTTCTGGGGATAACCAGTAGGCGTTATCTAAAGAGGCCACTGTCTTCTTCAATAAAGTTTGAAGTGGTTGACAGTCCCCGTGATTAGGGTGACGTCTTAAAGCCTTAGCCATGGCACAAATACCAGCTAAATTTTCTGTCGTGGATCGTAGACCATTTTCCTGACCACCACCAGTTAATTGAGGACTAATGACCCGACCATGTTTTTTATAGAGGAAGCCCACTCCACGAGGTCCATGAAATTTATGTGCTGAAAATGACATCAGATCTATTCTCTCATGCGGTATAATCTCGGAAAAAGCGCCAAGAGATTGCACCCCATCTACATGCCAATGAATGGTTGGATAGGCTTTTAAAAGTTCAGCAATATCATTTAAGGGTTGGATGGCTCCAACTTCATTATTCACTGCCATAGTGGTCACAAGAATCGTGTCTTCTCGTATAGCTGCTGATAAATCCTTTATAGAAATTTTTCCTTCTGAACTAACCGGTAAAACAGTGAGATCTATTATCCCTTCTTCTTTAAGTTGACCCAAACTTTCTAAAACAGAAGGATGCTCAATTGAAGAAGTAATCACGTGTCGGCCAAATTCCCTTTTTGCCTCTACGGTTCCTCGAATGGCAAGATTATTGCTTTCCGTTCCTCCAGATGTGAATATAATTTCATCTTTCTTTCTGTTCAACAAATCAGCAATTTGCAAACGAGCTGCTTCTAAGAGATGGTAGCTCTTTTCCCCTAAAGCATGTAAACTAGACGGATTTCCCACATATTCTCTAGCTACCTTAGTATAGGTCACGAGAGCTTCTTCATCAGGAAAAGTAGTGGCTGAATTATCCAAATAAATCATCATATCCTCCTAAACATGAAGGAACCGATGCCCCCTTAGACGCACCGGTTCTCTTGTCTTCTCATTCTAAATCAAGCGCTTGTCCTTTTCAGAGAAATAAGTTTGTTGAACCTTTCTAGAAGAACCTGGTTCCACTCTCTCCAACTCTGCTTGAATAATATGAAGAGCTTTTTCATAGTCATAAGTGCTGTCAAAGACTTGTAAACTAGACTGAATAGCTCGAGCGACTTGTTCATCTTCTAAACGATAACGGTTAGCATATTGGATGCTGGCTTCCGTTAAACGCGCTTGATCCACAATAGCTTCCGTTTGCTCATCAAGCTTTTCCATATTGTTATTGATCGCATTATCCAGATCTTTCAACTCGTTCAAGTCAATCTTCACACGATCCAATTCGTTCACTAACTTTTCAATTAAATCAGTGTTCTTAAAAAAGAGTTGCAAATAAGACTTAGGCAGACCAGGAAGATGGTATTTCTCAACGAAACGCTTCATATTTCGCATCTCAAGCTCATAGCCATCCAAGTTGGCTTTCAATTCATCTTCACTCGTCTTCAAAGAGGATAACAAGGCCATTAAGGCTTGTTGTTCATCAAAAATGGATTGCAATTTCCCCTCTAAAACTTCATAGTGAGTGGCAACAACTGAATAAGCTACACTATGACCTTCTAATTCCTTATCATAATGTTGTAGGAGGCGTTGTTCCTTATCTAGTTGCTCCTCAACCTTATCTAAATTCGCCTGATGACTATCTTCTAAGACGTAATTTTGAGACAGACGATCTATTTCTAGGCCAAGGAAATGATTGTTATGCTGTAATTTGACGATTTGCTCATGAATAGCTTTCGTATTATGCAGTACATAAGTCTTAGCTTCCACTTCAGCTTCTAACTTATCATAAAGTTGATCAACATCTCGTTCTAGTCGATCCAAAACTTGCTTAGCTTCAACTACCTCAATCTGATTGAGGGCTTGCGTTGCTTTTTTCACTTCTTGCTCTAATTCGCTAATTTCACTTAAAACATCCAATTTATGGAAGACGAATTGTTGATCGACCATTTGTTGATAGCCAGAGCGAATATCGGCAATTTGTGCCACTAGATCGTGATCTAAGCGTTCCGTTAAATCAGGAATTTGTTGACTGATATCTGTCAATTCATTGATTTCTTTTTCGATCTCATCTAAACAAGCTCTAGCTCCCACGTGATCCCCAGCAGTAGAGAGGTTTTGGAATTTATCAAAATCATTATCCACATAGGCCAAGCGCTTTTCAACTGCAGGCAAAGCTCCTTTAAAGAGCACACTTTGCGAGAGAACTTGTTTCCTTAACTCCTTGAATTTATCATTCACCCATTCAAATTTTTGACGATTCTCAGCTTCGCTTTCCAATAAAAGTTGTAACTGTTTATAAACATTTTCAATACTGGTCTTGGTCTTTTCAGCTTGTTCCTTCCCTTGATTCAAATGTTTATTCGCTTGAACGAGGTTAAAACGTTCATTAGCTTCTTTAGCTTTTGCAATTTCTGTTTCAATTTCAGGAAATGAAAAACGAGTTATCGTCTGCCAAGTGGCTTGGTGGCTGTCAAAATCCCGTAAAGATTGCCCAGTCAAAGGCATTTTCTTCAGTTTATAGATATGATCCGCCACTGGAATTTTTAATAAATCCTCTCTGGTCTTCTCTAATGCCTCGATGTCCTTCCTTTGCTGGTGTTGAAAATAATAAAAAATGGCGTACCCGACTAGTACACAGATAATCAAGCCTAATAAAATATTTAAAAAGCCATTGCCGGAGTTCATAGCTATTCCTCCAATTAAATTCTCTTCCGATCTTGTGGTGGTGACCCTATTCTATGCCTTCCCCTCCACCATTCGTATCATTTTACAGTATAGCAAATATCGGCGTCAAGTTCATCCACTTAAGCCTCACTCATCAGAATTTTATAAAAGAAAGTCCCATCAATCGTTTAAAAATAATTTCCTGCTTTTTAAGACTTGTCTAACCACAAGAAAGTTTCCACTTTTCCCTTGACAGCAAAATAAGTGTTTGTTAAAATGAATTTTGTGTAAAATTTGCAGCAGTAAACTAGACTGACGTCAACAGAGGGTTGTCCATACTATGGTGGGAATAGTAACCAACGGCTGCTTATAGGTGAAATTCTAAAATCCTCTGAACGTGGTACGAAGTTTATGTGGCGTAATTTTACTCCAAACTATTTTTGAATGGAGGACATTCTATGTCACGTTATACAGGACCAAGCTGGAAAAAATCTCGCCGTCTTGGCATTTCTTTAACCGGCACTGGTAAAGAACTCAACCGTCGTCCTTACGCTCCAGGGCAACAAGGGCCAAACCGTCGTCGCAAACTTACTGAATATGGTTTGCAATTACAAGAAAAACAAAAATTACGCTTCATGTATGGGTTGAACGAACGTCAATTCGTTAACACCTTCAAGAAGGCTGGCAAGATCAAAGAAGGTAAACACGGTGAAAACTTCATGATCATGTTGGAACAACGTTTAGATAACGTCGTTTACCGTCTAGGCTTTGCAACAACTCGCCGTCAAGCTCGTCAATTAGTTAACCACGGCCACATCACTGTCGATGGTAAACGTGTTGATATTCCTAGCTACCAAGTTGAAGTTGGCCAAGTAATTGGTTTACGTGAACGTTCTCAAAAATTGAAGATCGTTCAAGAATCTCTAGAAGGCTTATACGGTCGTCCAGAATTCATTCAATTTGACGAAAACAAATTAGAAGGTTCCTTAACTCGTCTTCCTCTTCGTGAAGAATTGACTCAAGACGTTGATGAATCCTTCATCGTTGAATACTACAACAAATTAGGTTAATTTAGACTAAAAATCAGTTCTGCAGTGAAACTCATATACAAACTTTTCAGGCAAATGAACTGTGAGAGGGCGAGTCATCGCTCTCTTTTTTTTTTACCTTCTTTTACAAGTCTTCCCCTAGCCTCTCCCCTCTTTCTAGATTATAATAAACAGGCATCCTCTAGTTATTTTTGAAAGGAGTCCCCCATATGAAAGGCATTGGGATTGATCTAGTTGATCAAGATCGTATTCGACAAATTATTCAGAAGCACCCTAATTTTATCAAGCGCATTCTTACCCCAGCTGAAATAAATCTCTTTAATAAACTTAAAGGCGATCGTCAGGTGACTTTCTTATCAGGTCGCTTCGCTGCTAAAGAAGCCTTCAGTAAGGCCTATGGAACTGGCATCGGCCCTCAATTAAGTTTTCAAGATATAGAAGTGCTGAATGAAGCTTCTGGTAGACCTTATATCGCAAGGTCTCCTTATCCATCACAAGCTTTGATCTCCATCTCCCACGACAAAGATTTAGCAACCGCTATTGTTTATTTAGATTAATAGTCTAAAGTCTTGTAGAGGCTAGAGCTATACTATTAAACGCTTAAGGCACGGATCATCTATCAAATATAAGACCCCCTAAAGTTAGATTTTTCAATCTCTCTTTAGGGGGTCAATCAATTCTATAGGCTTCTTGTATTTTAGAAAGAAGTTAGATTCAGCTTTGAATCAATAGATCAGCCATAGCTCATTTAGAAATTGATCCTACCTAAATTTTCAACCTCTCTCTATAAGCTAACTTTATAAGCTAAATTTATAAGCTAACTCTATAAACTCACTTTTTCAAATTGCTGACCGTCTATTCCTTTTGATGAGCTAATGCGACTAGATCGCTCTCCTTCAATTCCTCTAAACTGCAGACCCTTTGCCCTAGAGTTGATGGGAAATGATTAAGAGCAAATTCATGACCTGACTGAGAAAAGCTAGCTACCCCATCACTTAAGACTGTCACATCATAGCCTCTATAATAGGCATCGATTGCGGCATGTAAGACACAAATATCCGTGCAAACTCCCATGAGAATCAATTCTTTTATCCCATGTTCATGTAAACGATGGTCAAGATCTGTTGCTTCAAATGAGGAATAATAGCGTTTGTCCATCCAATAAACATTTTCTTGCTTCTTATGTTCTTCATACCAGCGTCCTACCCCCTTGTAAAGGAAGCGCCCGCTTGTTCCCATAACATTGTGAGCTGGGAAAAGTCTATTTTCAGGATGATATTTATCTTTGGGATCGTGCCCATCTGTAGGAAAGACAATATAATCCCCACATGCATCAGCATATTTAATGGCTTCTACAATAGTCCCTTCAATCACTTGACCCGCTTTCCCAGTGGTCAATTTCCCATCATCTGCAACAAAATCATTTGTATAGTCAATGACTAACCATGCTCGCATTTCATTTCCCCTCCTAAATAAACCCATACCCTTGGGCTCGTATCAAACTATATTCTTTAGCGAATCATCTTTCCATTAACTTAGATGAAATCCATAGTATTGAGTGTAGATCAAGTTTAGGCCAAAAAACTTAGTTTAACTCATCTACTTATTTAAGCTAGTTTTTATATAATAAAGGCTAATACAATAACTACAATAATCGCCACAAGCGTTAAAGCAATCGCTCTATTTAAGAAGCGGTCATAGGCCTTCATTTTTTTCTGCTTTTTTAAACGTCCTACTTGACCCAGTGAACTTTTCTCTTCTCCAAATTCTTCTTCGATGCTTCTTCCTCTAAGACTATCTGAGGAAGAACTATACTGAAAATCAGCATAGCCTTCTTCCCCTTCATTTCTTCCCTCATAATAATTCGCCTGATCTTCAATCATTTCTTCTCTTTGGTCTCGATCATTCTCTTTATTAAATGGCCACAAAGCCTGGAAGTAATTCTTTTTTTCTATAGCTCTTTTGTGATGACGGTCTGATCTTCCCATCCACTCTCTCCTTTTTATTCGCCTCTTTATTCTAGATCCTAATTGAAAACTTCATCCCTACTGCCATCATGAGCTCAATGGATCAGCTGTAAGACGCTTAATTCGCCATAAATCGTAAGCCATTAAGGTTTTAGCATCCAGAATTTTCCCTTTTTCTATCATTTCAGTCATTTGGTCAAATGTCACAGCTTCTAAATCTAGAAATTCATCATCGTCTTCATCTTTTGGATCTTTTATCGCATAAAGGTCGTTAGCCTCATACAAATAGAGAACCTCACTTGAATAACCAATACTTGTCGCAAACTTGCGTAAATAAGTCCAAGATTTAGCGCCCATTTTCGTTTCTTCTTCTAATTCTCTCTGGATGGTTTCAAAAGGATCCCTATCATTCCCTTCAATTTTACCAGCTGGGATTTCAAATTGAACAGATTCGACAGCCTTACGATACTGACGAACTAGAATCAAGCTTCCATCCGAAGTAAAAGCCATCACTGCAACAGCACCTTGATGACGGACAATCTCCCTTGTAGCTATTTGCCCATTTGGTAAAGATACCGTAACTCGATAGAGATGAACAACTTTTCCATCAAATATTTCCTCTTCTGATAGAGTAGATTCAGTAAAGGCCTCATCTTTTGCAGATTTTAAATTCAATTTGCTCTTTTTCACACTATCCCTCCTCGTGATAAAAATCTCAATTATCAATCCAGATAAAGATTATTTAAGATAAACTTAACTTATTTTACCACACTTAGCTTACCATAAATTGACCCCATCTAAAAATCATCCCTAAGTCTTATAAGGAAGCATTGTTTTTTTTGCTATACTAGAAGTGACCATGAAAGGATGATGACGATGGAGAAAAATGACTATCTAACATTTCGAGCTTACAATATCCTCTTTTTCTTAGTCTTCTCAGCAGGATTAGTATTGAGTATGCTCAATCCCTCTTTGACTGAAACTTGGGTAATTATTTCATTCTTAGGCTATATTCCAGGTTTTATCATTTATCGTTATATCGCTCCAGCTCTTATAGAGAGTAACTTTCTACGCCTAAAACGGTCAAATGGCAGCAGCCGATCGCATCGTTTTAGAAAAAATAAAAATGCTATACCCGCTATACAAAAGGAACGTCTCGAATTTTACTATAGCGAAGGCATGGATGATGAGGATATCCTTTTCTTCCGTAAGCAAATGGCCAAAAGTAAGCAACAAATTCTATCGATTGAAAAACTTTTAAAACAATCTACAAAATTAAATGTGATTGCCAAGCGATATGATTTACTGCCCATCCTAAAAGATTATTTTAAAGCCATCTGTGATCACCCAAAACGCATGAATGAAGCAGAGGCTTTCCTTTATTCCTACCTGCCTACTTTCTTGGAGATAACTGAAAAGTTCATTGAAATTCAAAGCCATGTCTCTAAATCGAAGATGACCTATCAAACCCTCAACCGTTCACTGGAAACTTTAGAAGCTCTTTGCCAAAATATCCAGCGATCTTATGAGATTTTTATGGAAAACGACATCGAGGACATCGGCATTAACCTACAATTGATAGAAGAACGGATGCAAAAAGAACAGGATCTTTTGACAGGCTTTCAAAAAGATGCTGACCTTAATGTGCCAGATATGAAAAAATGGTTGAACGATCCAGATAAAGAATTAGAGCAAATTTTAATCAATGCACATCAACAAGATAAATCGCTCTCTCATAAAAACCTTGATAACTTTGATGAATTTTAAACTTTATGTTCTTTAACTTTAAATCCTTGGCTAGGTCTTTATACCTTGCCTCCAAGACACTACACCAGAAGCTAATGAAGATGATCCCCCCAAAAAAGATGCTCTATCTCAGTCGTCGCACGAGGAAACACTAGTCTATCAATAGGGCTTTTCACCTCTTCCTTTCAAGCTATCACATACAAAGATCATTAATAATAACACTGACCACATACCCATGTAAAAATAGGAGGCTAGCTTATGTCAGCAATTGATCCCCAAAATAACTCAATAGACGATACAGCTTTAGAAAGTGATAACTTATTTCAACATTCTCCAGGAGACGCAAAATCCACTAGCCTAGATGATCTTTTAGCCAATCCTTTTGAAAATCCAGCTGAATCATCATTGGATGGGACTAGCGATTTAGGCATCACGAAAGTATCTAGCACTACAACTACAACCCGTTTATTGGATTCCTTGACAGATGAACGGAAGCAACAGGCGCAACAATTAGCGAAACAAATTGACGAAAACAACGCCCAAGCCCTTATCACTTATGGTGCTGCTGCGCAAAAAAAATTAGGTGAATTTAGTCATTCCATCCTTTCTCATGTTCGGGTAAAAGATACTGGAGCTATTGGCGAAAGTTTAACAGAACTGATGTTTAAATTGAATGAAACAGATCCAAAAGAACTCAAACAAGCTGAGAAAAATATTTTTGCTCGTTGGTTTGGCAAAGCACGTCAGTCTGTTTACGAAATAACGGCTAAATACCAACAAATAGGTAATCAGGTCGATAAAATTGCTATGCGTTTAAGTCACGAAAGGAACGGCCTAATCAACGATAATATCACCTTAGAAAAAATTTACCAGCAGAACAAAAATTTCTATGAAGCCCTCAACGTCTATATTGCAGCAGGTGAATTAAAGATAGATGATTTACAAAAGCGCATCATTCCACAAGCTATAGAAAAAGCGAAAGCTTCACGTGACCAAATGGACGTCCAAAAGGTTCATGACCTCAATGCCTTCGTCGAACGCCTAGACAAGAGAAATTACGACCTAAAACTCACCCGACAAATGACCATTCAACAAGCTCCTCAAATTCGCTTAATTCAAAATACCAATCAAGCTCTAGCAGAAAAAATCCAATCATCAGTCACGACTGCTGTTCCTCTGTGGAAAAATCAAATTGCCATTGCCTTAACGCTTGTTCGTCAACGCGATGCCTTAGAAGCACAAAAAGCTGTCACTAAAACGACCAATGATTTATTGATCAAAAACTCCGAAATGCTCAAGCAATCTTCTATCGAAACCGCTAAAGAAAATGAACGGGGCATTATAGATATTGAAACTCTACAAAAAACTCAGTCCAACCTAGTTCAATCTTTAGAAGAAACTATAAGAATCCAACAAGAAGGTCGTCATAAACGTAGACTGGCTGAACGTGAACTTTCTCAAATGGAAGAACATTTAAAGAATCAACTTTTAGAACTAACCAGCAAAGAAAGATCATGGGCAGATTAGAGCTCGAGCGCTGACGAATCCATTCTCACTAACTGATCAAGGAACTTATTTGCTGTTCCACTTAATAGCCTCGCTACTCCTCTTAAACTGTATCGGGGCTATTTTCTAGTCGTTTTTTAGATAAGTAGTAAAAAGGCCAGTTGCTATGCAACTGACCTTTTTTTATTTTATGCTTAATTAAAGTGGAACTGGTTAGTCCCCTAAAGTAGCAACCATTACAGCCTTAATCGTATGCATACGGTTTTCAGCTTCTTGGAAGACTACAGAGTGTTCGCTTTCGAAGACTTCATCGGTAACTTCCATTTCAGAGATGCCATATTTTTCAAAGATTTGTTTCCCAATCTTCGTATCAGTATTGTGGAAGCTTGGTAGGCAGTGTTCGAAAATAACGTTCTTGTTGCCTGTTAATTCAAGCATTTCTTTCGTTACACGATAAGGTTCTAACAATTCAAGACGTTCTTTCCATACTTCATCAGGTTCACCCATAGATACCCACACGTCAGTGTAAAGGACATCAGAGCCTTTAACCCCTTCTTCAATGTCAGAAGTGATTAAGATAGAACCGCCTGATTTTTCAGCGTAAGATTGGCATTTAGCTAGAAGTTCATCTTCTGGACGCAAAGCATCTGGACATACCAAATGGAAAGTCATCCCCATAATAGAAGCCCCGATCATCAAAGCATTAGCCACATTGTTACGGCCATCCCCTACATAAGTAAAGTTAATTTCTTCGTAAGGTTTCTTCAAAACTTCTTTAGCTGTTAAGAAGTCAGCTAAAACTTGTGTTGGGTGGTCAGCATCAGTCAAGCCATTCCATACTGGAACACCAGAAAATTCGGCTAATTCTTCTACTGTCTTTTGAGAGAAGCCACGATATTCAATCCCATCGTACATCCCACCAAGTACACGAGCTGTGTCTTTAGCTGTTTCCTTAGTACCCATTTGGCTACCTGTTGGGCCTAAATAAGTCACATGAGCGCCTTGGTCAAAAGCAGCGACTTCAAAAGAGCAACGAGTACGTGTAGAGGCTTTTTCGAAAATTAAAGCAATGTTTTTACCCTTCAAACGTGGTTGTTCAGTTCCTAGATATTTGGCCTTCTTTAAATCTGCTGCCAAGTCCAATAAGAATAAAATTTCTTTCTTAGTGAAATCTTGCAAGGTCAAAAAGTTCCGGTTACGTAAGTTTTGCATCAATATTTCCTCCTTAAATGGTTGCTTTTAGATGCGACTCAAGAAGAGGAAGGGTTTACATTTCTGTACCTCTACTATATGTCAACGCTTTAAGTATAGCCAAAATTACGGTTTTTTACAAGGGATATCCGGCAAAGGATGGGCAATTATCTTTAAATTTACCACTTTTTAATAAAAAAATTACCTTCCAATAATTTTTTAAACAGTCAAAATTTTTTTGAGTTTGATTATACTTTTTTATCTATAGTCCTTATCTAAGCTAGACTTGCCTTCCCTCTTAATTAGCCTTTCATTCAGCCAGACTTGCATATCGGTTGACCCCATGTAATTGCCAAGATACAATAAAATTAATCCATCAGTGAATTCATTTTACTGAAGACTATAAAAAGAAGGAGACTAGCCTTATGTCTAAAAAAGTTGTTATTCTTGTTGGATCATTACGCAAGGAATCTATCGCTAGAAAAATTGCTAAAATTTGCCAATCTTTCTTTTCTGAAGACTTCGATCCTGAAATCTTAGAAATTAGAGATTTGCCACTCTATAACGCTGACTATGATAATCCTGATGAAACTGATTTCCCATTACCAGAAGTTTACAAGAGTTTTCGTCAAAGCATTAAGGATGCTAGCGGTGTCTTATTTGTAACACCTGAAAACAATCGGACTATCCCAGCATGCTTGAAAAATGCTGTAGATGTTGGCTCTAAACCAAATGGGGACGTTGCTTGGACTAATACACCTGTCGCTATTATTAGCCATTCTGTTGGCGCTATGGGAGGTTACTCTTCTCAAAAGAACCTTCGCCTTGCTCTTTCTTACTTTACTATGCCAACTATTCAACAACCGGAAGTATTCCTAGGTCATTCCAACCAATTAGTGGGCGATGGTCAGTTCACAAAAGAATCTACTACAGAATTTGTTTCTAACTACATCAAGAAATTCGAAGCTTTAATCGAAAAAAATCCTAAAGCTTAATGACACATAGGAAAAGCTCCCATCCATCTGGATGGAAGCTTTTTTTATTTATTTCTGACCGAACATTCTGTGATAACTTTATTCATCATCCGGTAATTCAAAAGTAAATTCTTGATTAGAGTGAATGACACGTGGACGTTTAGCCCCTGCTAGTGGCTTACCAGCTTCTGCTTTCCCTTGGCGTTCAGCTAGACGTTGTTTCAAAGCTTCCCCTTCAGAGCGGACTCTTATCCGTTGAGTGGAATCTTTCCAATCATCTGCTTTTTCTTCTACTGAGGGAGCTACTTGAGGAGTTTCATTTTTCTCTTCTTTAGGCTGACTTGCCTCTTCTTCCTTAGCTAGAATTGGAGCATCTTTCTTTTGACCTATTTGAATAGTAGCATCATCGGTAATAATTGTTTTTTCTTTCATCTCAACTGGTGCAGAGGCAGTAGCTGCTTTAGCTTCAGGAGCTTTTTCTTCAACAGCTTTCCCTTTCAAAGGAGTTGTTGCTTCAAAGTTATCTTTTTCATGCTTTTGCTCTTTAACTGGAGTAATTTTTTGCGTTTCCCCCAATTTTGGGCTAGGACTTTTAGCCTTTTTATCTTCAACAGCTTCACCTAAGACTTTCTTTTCAGGATGAAAGGTTTCAAAAGTGGTCGTTTGATGCACATGAGCTCGTTTGATTTGCTCATCAGATAATGGCTTAAAGGCTTTAGTTTGTGTCAAGTCTTCAACTGCCGGATTCATACCATGAGACTTACGCATCATTTGCACTTCTTCACGCCGTTGTTCTTTAGACATTTCCTTAACCCGTCGTTTACGATCATCCATAACCTCTTTTACGGTAGGCGCAATAACTTCAGGGCCTTGACTGTTATTTAATAATTTGTCCCATTCTTCACTCTTGATCATCTCTAATTGAGTTTCAATCATTAACTGTACTTTTTGACGGAAGACACGACTATCACGTTGAAGAGCGTCAGTTTCGCGATTAATCTTTGTCGCTTGACGAGCAGCGTCTTTCAAAATTTTATCGGCTACACGTTCTGCTTCAAAAATAATCATTTCTGCTTCTTTGTTCGCATTTTGTTTGAGACGATCTGCAGCATCTTGTGCCACAATAATCGATTTGTTTAAGGTTTCTTGAATGCCATGGAAATGGGCAATCTTTTCTTCGTTAAATTGAATTTTCTTCTCCATTTCCTCTTGCTTCATGAGAAGATTTTCAAATTCACGAATAATTTCATCTAGGTAATCATTCACCTGTTGTTGGTCGTAACCCCGTAAACGAACAGAGAACTCTTTATTATGGATGTCTAATGGTGTCAAACTCATCACTGTCTCCCCTTCTACTTATTTCTCTCTAATAAACCCAATGTGATATGGATACGATCTTTTTTGCTTCGACCTCTTATTTGGCGAAGTTGTAAGCGACCTAAGCCCCTAATTGACACGATATCCATTAAAGCAAGCATTGCATCTACTCGTTCTGTTTCCATCCAATTAACTCGCACTTTTCCTTGCTGTACAAGGTTTTTAGCTCTTTGACGAGACACATGAAAGCCAGCGCTGATAACAGAATCTAATCGCAAGCTAGTCACAGTCACCTCTATAAGCTCCCAAAAATCTTTTGGTAAGATCACTTCTGTTAATGGACGAATAGCATACTTAACCTTCATTTTACCAATTTTTGTTGCTTCTTGCATTACAAAAGGGCAAATTGTTTGATCAATTACTATTTGCCAGTTCTCTCCATCAGATAAAATATCTCCAATATACTTTCGATCAATTCCTGTATTTAAGAGAGCCCCCAGAATTTGCGGATGTGAAAGTTCCCCAAACTTTTTAGCATAGGAAATATCCAATAAGTTCAATTGGTAATCTTCTGTTTCTGGTCTAAAGTAAGAGGGAAAGAGAATCGCTCTCTTCCTTTCACTATCATTATAGCCCCCCTCAAAGGCCAATCGAACTTCCCCATCATAGCCAATAATTGAGCGGGCAATAAACTGTTGACGTGGATCTAAAAAACCAGTTAACACTGGGGCATAACGATCCAAAACTTGCCCCCTCAATTCATCGATACGGTCAAGAAAGATTTCTTCTTCTGGTTTAAAGTGCTGTAAAATATCTGGATCCATAAAACGCCTCTACATTTTTGCTAATAAAACGAGTATACCCTTCTGAGCTAACTGAATGAATAAAACTGCTGCTAGTACAGAAAAACTCACCCCACCGAATGACGGGATCATTCGATCAAATACCTCCATTACTGGTTCACACAGTTTATCTATCCAAATACCCAGCTTAGAATCTCTAGCATTTGGGAACCACGATAAAAGAGCATAGGCGACCAAGACTATACTATATAGATCTAATATTTTATACAGGGCTAATAGCACATGCATCATTTGACTTCACCTCACTTTAGTGATTAGTGACTTGAAAAGAAATGATTCAAGCTTTCTTGTTCTTTAAGTATGCCTTCTATAGTTAAACTAGCTGGGGTGGCAATAAAAATTCCTTCACGAATTTTTTGCATATCCCCACGAATGGCATAGGTCACACCTGATATAAAATCAACGATTTGAAGCGCATCTTTACTATCTACTTTATTAAAATTAATAATGACCGCTTTGCCAGAAATTAATTCCTCTGCGATTTCCTTGATTTCATCATCATAAACTCTTGGTTCTACCACATGGATAACTGAAACCGGCTTATTCGTAATTGCCCTATTGGCTCGATCACTAAGATATTTTTCATCATGTGCACTGCGCACAGCTTGCCGATTCTCTCTTCTAGTGTATGTTTCTTCAGCCATTATGGGTTCTTGTGATAAGGAGGCTTGATAAGTCTTTTGACTCCGACTACCTTCTTCTTGAGCTTTGGCTTCATTACTAGATACAACTTCGTCCCCATCCTCATAATTATCATAATCAGCATAGCCATCTTCTTCAGGCTGTAACATAAAGTTTTTTAGTGAATCTAAAAGACCCATAATCCCATCCTTTCTTTATCTGAGTAATAGTGAAGGTCTGGCCGAGACCAGACCTCCTTCACTAAGCTTACCGATTCCGTTTTCTAAAGAAAGGCGGTGTGTCTAACCCATCATCTTCATTGCTACGGTGTTCTTCTACTCGTGGCATGTCGGTGTCAAAACCAGCTCTCTTGACTTCAACGTCTTGGTTTTCTCTATGGGTAGATTCACGTTTGATATCCCAATCACCGAACAATTTGCTTTCTTTCTTTTCTTCTTTAACTGGTTTAACAGCTTTCTTTTCTTTGTAAGCTTCTGGTTGATTGCCAATAGTGTTACGACTGGCAAAAGGTGTTTGCCGTTTTTCAGGAGATTTACGTTTTTCAGCACGTTTATCTTCATCAATACCTGTCGCAATAACTGTAACAATAACTTCATCGTTAAGGTTTTCGTTAATAGAGGTACCAAAGATAATATTCGCTTCAGTAGAGGATGCTTGAGCAACAATCTCACTGGCGTCTTGTGCTTCGAACAAGGTCAAATCTGGTCCCCCAGCGATATTCAAGAGGATTTGTTCAGCTCCTTCAATAGAAACCTCTAATAATGGGCTAGAAATTGCCTTCTTAGTGGCCTCAATTGTCCGGTTTTCACCGCTAGCCATACCAATACCCATCAAGGCTGACCCTTGATCTTTCATCACAGTCTTCACATCAGCAAAGTCTAAGTTCACATAACCAGGAGCAGTAATCAAATCAGATATCCCTTGAACACCTTGGCGAAGGACATTATCGGCTTCACGGAAAGCTTCCAACATTGGTGTTTTCTTATCGACAATTTCCAACAAACGATTGTTAGAAATGATAACCAAAGTATCCACATTTTCCTTCATCGCTTGGACACCTTCAGCTGCGAAGCGACCACGTTTAGGGCCTTCAAAGCTAAAAGGACGTGTCACAACCCCAACTGTTAAAGCGCCAGCTTCTTTAGCTAACTTGGCAACAATCGGTGCAGCACCTGTCCCTGTACCGCCACCCATACCAGCAGTCACAAAAATAAGGTCAGCCCCTTTTAGGACTTCCTTCAATTGTTCTTCACTTTCTTCAGCGGCTTTACGACCAACTTCAGGAACAGAGCCAGCCCCTAAACCTTTTGTCAACTTAGGTCCTAATTGAATTTTAGTTTCAGCTTTTGCCCCTTTTAAGGCTTGGGTATCTGTATTCACTACGATAAATTCGACGCCTTGTACACCTTCATCGATCATTCGGTTAACAGCGTTGTTCCCTGCTCCCCCGACACCGATGACTTTAATTACTGCGCCATTTTCCATAGCATTATCGAAAGTATATTCCATTTTTATCCTCCTAGATGTCCTACTACTCTTCCATTAGCGATTTAAAGAAAGCTGATAGACGTTTCCAAAAATCGTGTAATTTTTTGGAAAAAGCACTGACTTGTTCTTCATGCGCTTTTGTTTTCTTCATTTGACGCGCACTACTTTTATTAGCAATCGGACTTGGCTTTCTAAGATTCTTAGCTGACTCCTCTTGTCCTTTTTCTGGAAGCTTTAGACTAACTGGGTCACTTCCTTGAACAGTGATGGATTTAGGAGCATTAGACTTTTGCGCAATCCGATCAATTTCTCCTAATTGGCAACTATAGGCAATTAAGCCTAGAGAGCTAGAATAGGATGGGTGCCGTAGCCCCATTTGATCTGGCATATATGGTTTCACAGTAAGTCCGAACACTTCCTCGGCTAAAGGAAGTACTCCAGGCAAACTAGCTGCTCCCCCGGTAATTATCATTCCCCCAGGCAAATCTAAGGCATTGACTTCTTCTAAAGCCCGCTTGATAGTTTGGAAAGTTTGCAATAAGCGTGCTTCAATAATCTCGGAAAGATAATGTTCATCCACCCGTATGGGTTCTTTCTTTCCAATTGTTTCAACTGGGAAAAATTCTTCTGAAGAGCTATCGGCTGATACAGCATAGCCATATTCACGTTTAATTTGTTCTGCATTGTCCAGACTAGTGTTCAAAATAATAGAGATATCCTTGGTGACAAAATCGCCACCTTCTTGGTCTACAAACGAGAACTTCATGAGTTGTTCATGGAAAACGGAAACACTCGTTTGTCCACCACCCATGTCTAAAAGCAATGTGCCAAACTCTCTTTCTCCTTCAGTTAAGGCAACTTGTGCAGTTGCAATGGGTTGAACCACTAAATCCACTAAAGTTAAGCCGGCTTTTTCAACGCAGCGTTTAATGTTGTGAATAATCGTCCGAGGCCCTGTAACCAATTTGGCATGAAGTTCCAAACGAACGCCTATCATGCCACGTGGATCCTTGATACCATCGAAACCATCGACAATAAATTCATCTGGTAAAACAGAAATAATATCCCGTTCAGGCGCCACTGAACGAACTTTTGCAGCCGCAATAACGTTAAAGACATCTTTGTCCGTAATCTCACGATTATCATTAGCTACTGCGATCATTCCGTGGCAGGCTTCAATTTGAATTTGGTTCGATGGAATGCCTACAACTGCCTGACGAATTTTCATCCCAGATTTTTGTTCAGCTTGGCGAACTGCACTCTTAATGGAGGCAACAGTTTCGTCAATATCAACGATGACCCCTCTTGACAAGCCTTGGCTTTCTTCGGTACCTACTCCAACAATATTAATTTGTCCTTTGACGTACTCCGCAACGACGACTTTAATAGAAGTGGTTCCGATGTCTAAACTAACATAAATATGTTGCTGATTCATTTCAATCGAACCCTCCTAATGTTCCAATTTTTCCTTTATATTTTTTCAATCCATACACGTCCATTTTATCATAAAATCAGAGGGAAATTATAGCATTTGCCTTAAGATTTACCTATCCTCACCATTTTTTGCCCAATCATTCTCCACAACTTCCCAATTATTAGATCCACGAGCTTTAAAATAGGCCCCTTCTTCTAAATTGAGCCAGCCTTTTTTTGAGCCGATGATGGCTTTCATCTCTTTATAGTAGGCCATTTTCTTAAAAATATCTTGTCGTTTACCCAGTACTTGTTGGCCATCGTTCATTAACAAGTCAACCTTATCACCATTTTTTTTAGAAAAACGGATCACAGCAATTTCTTGTCGGATCTCATCATCCAAACGATCCAAATCCTTCAACATATCCTTGACCTGATCCGGTAGATAATCACTTCTAATCAGTGGCAATAACTTGTTATTATTCCGAGATGGACCAGGTAGAAATTCACCATTTTTCATCACATAAAAAGATCTCTTGCCCCTCTTCCATCTCGCAAGTGGCTTAGCTTCATCCACTTTTAGATAAACTTTCCCATCAACAAAAATTTTAACTTGCGCATCTAAAAGTTGAGGAGAAGTCTGGAGCGCCATATTTTCCAAGTGCTTTCTTTGCAGAAAAGCATCGATTAGGCTTGTTCCCTTTCTGATGTCCATATGCTCCACTATAGCTTGACTTGAAATCAAATGATTTCCTGAAACCTTAACACTCTGAATTTGACCCAAAGGCGATAAGAGATATAAGCCAGTGAGCCCCATCAGGAAAAACAAGAGGCGATATAAGAAAAAATCAATTCGTCCTTTCATGGAAACTCCCTTCTCTTTCCCACTATATCAGTCAAGGGGCAAAATAGCTATAACAGGCCCCTATAGCTTTAGTCGTCTATAGGGACCTATTCTACTAAGTCCAAAGTTATGTCTAGCCTTGCTCATCCCATGGCCTTTCAATTACTCAGCTAGCTCTTGTAACAAACAACTATCTTATATCCCTTACATTCGAACTTTATCGTCAACTCTCTATAAGCTAGTGATCTTAAAGTAATCCTTCAATCAGCTCCAAAATTCGTTCAGAAGCATTTCTTACACCCATGTCATAGGCAGCCTGAGCCATCATTTTTTCACACACAGGATCATTTAATATACTGTCCATTTCCTTTAAGAGTAACTCTCCAGTCAAATCACTCTCACGTATCAAAACAGCAGCTCCTTTTTCCGCTAAACTTAGTGCATTGTGCTCTTGATGATTCCCTGTTACATAAGGACTAGGGATAAGAATACTTGGTAAACCTAGTGCCGTAATTTCTGTCAAAGTTGTCGCTCCTGCCCGGCAGACGATCAAATTACATCTCGCAAGCTTTTCCGGCATATCGTCTATATAAGGGAGTAATTCTATATTGTCTCTCAGATCTTCCGTCAAATTTACCTTCACTTGATCGTAAAGTTTTTTACCAGTTACTAAAGTGACTCGATAGTTTCTTTTAGCCAGTTCCTTATAAGCTTCCAAGAAAGCAGTATTGATGGCTTCAGCGCCTTGGCTCCCCCCAAATATCAAGACTTCTTTTTTATCCCCTTGATGATCTAGGGAGTCTTTTATTTGTTCAATCACTTCTTGCCCTCTAGGATTTCCCGTATAGACCAACTTATCTTTACATGACCCAAAATCCTTGGCTACATCTTCAAAGCAAATAGCAATACGACTAACAAAGCGAGATAAGAACTTGTTGGTAATCCCTGCTACGCTATTTTGTTCATGGATAATGCTTGGATAGTGTAATTGACTAGCCGCCAAAAGAACTGGTCCACAAACATATCCTCCCGTACCAATCACCACATCCGGTTTAAATTCCTTTAGGAGTTTTTTTGCCTTGGCAGTGCTCTTTATCATATACCAAAGGGTTTTAAAATTTTCCAAGGACAAGGAACGTTTGAGGCCTTGAATCTTGACCATTTCAAAGGCCATGCCAGTTTTAGGGACAATGTTTTTTTCTAAGCCACGTTCAGAACCGATATAAAGGAATTGTGTCCCTGGCCTTTTCTTTTCAATATATCGTGCTAGGGCTAAGGCAGGATAAATATGCCCTCCTGTACCGCCTCCTGATAAAACAATTCGTAATGGTCGTGACACATTTATTCTCCTTTCAGTTGATCCATGTAGTGAATAAAACAATCCCCACGTTGTTCAAATGTTTTAAATTGATCCCATGAAGCACATGCTGGAGAGAAGAGAAGAATTTCTCCTTCTTGAACACTTGCTGCCGTAAGCTTTACCGCTTCTTCCAAATTATCCACGACAGTAACTGGAATAGCCATTTCTCGGCAAAAATCGGCTAATTTTTGTCTTGTTTGCCCATACACAACAGCAGAAGCCACATGACTCACATAAGGAGACAAGTCTTCAAAACCATTGCCCCTATCCAATCCTCCTGCAATCCATCGAATCGGTTGATTAAAGCTTTTCAAAGCAATAGTCGTTGCAGCAATATTTGTGGCCTTTGAATCATTATAGACATGTGCTCCATGATAGTCATCAATTCGTTGCAAGCGATGTTTAACCCCATAAAAACTTTTCAAACTATGAAGGATAGTCTCGTTGTCAACACCTAGAATTTTGGCTACAGATAAAGCAACTAAGGCATTTTCAATGTTTTGAACACCCGGCAAAACAAGATCTGTGGTCTTCATCACTTCTTTTCCATCATAATAGATCCTATCATCTTTTACACAAGCACCTTTGTCAAAGAATTGGTAGGCATCAAATGGCAACAATTTTGCTTTAGAGTGTTCATGAACCAATTGACTTAATTCTTTATCATGAGCATTGTAAATCAGATAATCGTCAGGCCCTTGATTGGCTGTAATCTTCATTTTAGCGGCTAAATAAGCTTGACGAGACCCATGATAATCATAGTGAGCCCCATAAATATTTGTAATAGCCGCAATATATGGGCGGAGCTTCTTTGTCCCTTCTAATTGAAAGCTAGACAATTCTAACAAAAAGAAATCTTCTGGGCTGAGTTCTGGCAATCGATCCGCGATCGGGATACCTATATTCCCACCTAACTTGACCCGTTTACCAAAAGCTTGACTTAAAATATGATCTGTCATTTTAGTGGTCGTCGTTTTCCCATTACTCCCAGTAATACCAATAATAGGCGCCTCGCTGAGTAACCCAGCTAATTCTGCATCAGTAATGACTGGGATCCCCCTTCTGATAGCTTCTGCCACTAAAGGATTCTTATAAGGAATACCTGGGTTCTTAATCAAAACATCGACATCCCCATCTAAGAGGGATAAAGGGTGTCCACCTAAAACAGTCTGAATCCCTAATCGATCAAACTCTTCTTTCACATCATCCGGAAGCGTTTGGTTTTGGTCATTCACAAGAACTTTCTTTCCCATCTTCTTCATTAAACGGGCAACTGCACGACCAGTTAATCCTACGCCCAAAACCACTACCGATTTTGCTTCAAATGCTGATTCTTTCACGATATTTCCTCTTTCCTTTAATAACTATTGCCTATGATCTAACTGCTTTCAACAAAGGTTTCTAAGAAGCCCAAAACCTCTGTTGAAAGCAGAGATACTCTTGATTCATCTCTGCAAAAACATATTTTAACACAAGCTAAACTTCTTGTAAGCATAAGGCTAATAAAGCTAGCAAATAAGTCTTTCATAATTGACAAGAAAATAGCTTAAAGCAGGCACATTGTCGACTTATCTTTTAATAAAAATCCTTCATCAAGTTGCTCTTTATAACATTTGCTTGATGAACTAATTAAACCCCCTTATGCCTTAGATCGTCTACTTGTATGAGAATTTAATGACTAGCCCCTTCTTAGCAAGTAGAGTCTCTACTATTGACCAAAGCCTTTTAATATAGCCGAAGCTTTTTAATATAAATGGATCGCTAACAAACTAAATACGGCGGTTATAAGCGCAAAAACAGCTACGATTGACGTTTCCTTCCATCCACACATTTCGAAATGATGGTGAATAGGACTCATTTTGAAAATACGTTTCCCTGTCGTCTTAAAACTGATCACTTGCAAGATAACTGAAGCCGTTTCTATCACATAAATAATCCCTAAAGAAAGTAATAGCAAAGGACGACCTAGCATCAAGCTCATTAGCGCCAATAAACCACCAAGAGCTAAAGAACCTGTGTCCCCCATAAAAATCCTAGCTGGCTTTTTATTGTAGATAAGAAAGCCAAGTAACCCTCCAATGAGTAAAGCAGAGAAAGCCTCTATACTAGAAAATCCTTCTTGATAAGCTAGGTAAAAGTAAGCTAGAAAAGATATGGCTGTTGTCGTCCCCGCTAAACCATCCAAACCATCCGTTAAATTGACTGCATTGGAGAAACCTACTAACCAAAACACTGTAAACAAAAGCGTCAAAAGGGGAGAAGATAGTTTGAAGAAAGCAAGATGAAGTTGCCAGTCGTTTACCGAAAAATAGAGGCTCGCCCAGACAAGAATAGCTAGGCCAACTTGGCAGAAAAATTTTTGCTTAGAGGTAAAGCCTTCATTATGATGACGGAAAACTTTAATGGCATCATCTACAAAGCCTATAGCTCCAAATCCAAGCAAAGTGATCAGTAAAGGCAACCATTCACTTGTCATTGAAAAGGACATTGCCCACATGACTAGGAGGAAAAAGAGGCTAGTCACAATAAAAATTAGGCCACCCATTGTTGGGGTTCCACTTTTTTTCTGGTGCCAACTTGGACCTTCTTCACGGATTTCCTGTCCAAATTGATGCTGTTTTAAAAATTGAATGTAAAAAGGCATAATAGTGGCAACTAAAATAAGATTTAGACCGCCAATAAATAGCCATGTGATAAGATCTTTCATGAGTTCCTCCTACTAGTTTTAATCTTGGATTGAGTCATCTTGCATACCGTATTCAATTTCCCAAGTATTTTTACGGTTTAATGGCGTTTTGGGGCGAATATTTTGGTCAATCACCTGTCCATTTCCTTGATGCTCCACCTTAATTTGTAACAGTTTAGCCAAATGATCCACATCTCTTATGCTCCAGCCTGTCATATCGGGCATAAATAAATTACCTTCTGTGATAAGAAAAATACGACTAGAAGGAAATGGACTTTGACCCATTTCAGGATACTGAGCAACAACCCTTTGTCCTTGGCCAATGACTTCTACTGGAGCCATTTTATTGTCTTTCAACGTTTGACGAGCTTTTGAGATTTCTTTCCCGACAAGTTTTGGCATCATCAAATGACTACTTGTTTCTGAGGCATCAACAATGTCACGACTAGCCTTTTTCACCAGAGGATTAAAAATCTCACTCACCATACTCGCACCCGTTACTTGTAGAACATTTTGTTGGGGTTGACGGATCATGACATAAGCAATATATTCAGGATTTTTGCTAGGGAAAAAACCTACGACAGAATAAATGTAATTATTGCCTTGCCTATAATATTTACCTGTCTTTTTATCTGTTTCTTCCGAAGTACCTGTTTTAGCTGATAAATCGATGCCTTCTTGCTTATATATTCTCCCTGTACCTTCTGGTGATTCTACCACAGTACGTAAATATTTCAACGTTTTGCGAGCACTTTCTCTGGAAATGACAGGGTCTGATGGATCCGCCTGATAACGTTCCATTAACTTTCCTGATGATGAAATCGTTCGATCATAGACATGTAAAGGCATCATACGCCCTTGATTCGCAATCGCTGTAAAAGCTTGGACTAATTGAGCTGTCGTCACAGATACCCCTTGCCCAAAACTTGTGGTCAAGCGAGTAAAAGGGTTGTCAAATGGATTATTCCCACTAATTTCTTGGGGCAAATCAATACCGGTCTTTCTTCCTACGCCAAAAGCATCCATGTATTTTTTCCATTTCTTTACCCCCATCTTTTGCACCAAGTTAACAAAGGCAACATTAGATGAACGAGCCAGGCCCTCTAAATAGGTTATTTCACCCCAGCCTTCTGGTTGCCAGTCCGCTATTGTTTCTTTTTGAAACTTAATCTGACCAGACTGAAAACGTTCATTTGGATCAAATACCCCTTCATTAATAGCAGCAGCTAAGGTTAAGACCTTCATCGTCGATCCCGGCTCAAATGTCTCTTGAATGAGCGCATTGTTCCAAGATTTATCGATTCCTATTAAAGTATTAGGATCAAAACTCGGCCTTTGGGCACTAGCAACAACAGCCCCTGTTTTGGCCTTAATCAAAATAGCCTGCATGGATTTAGCTTGATATTTTTCTTGAGCTTGATCCATCAAATTTTCCAGAAAATGTTGCATACCTGTGTCTAAAGTGAGCTGAATATCCGCTCCCACATGTGCTTCACGGATCAATTTTTCACTTTGGGGTATCATTCGTAGACTTCCATCAACTTGTCCAATACTTTTACCATCTATTCCAGTCAAGCTATCATTATATTGCTTTTCAATCCCTATCTGGCCTATCAGGTTATTCGTTTTTTCTTTTAACTTGGTAAAACCCACTATATGCGAGGCATAAACACCATTTGGATAAATTCGAGCTGGATTAGGCGTGAAAGCCATTCCTGTTAAGCCTGACAACTCCAATTCTTTCTTTTGCGACTTACTTAAATTACTCCCAGCATTACCAAACTCTAATTGATCCTTATTGGAAGAAAGTCGGCGAAGTGTCTGATCGTAATCAACGCCTAATACTCTGTTTAAGGTCAGCGCCATATCCTTTTTTTGACTGTCCAAGACATAGTTAGGGTGTTTCTTATCTTTCGTCCATTTATGAGTCAAAATAACCGTCAAATGATAACTTTCTCCTTCGAAGGCGATTGGCTGCCCTTGATTGTCAAGGATTTTCCCTCTTTTACCATGTACATTTCTTACAGCGGTAGAAAGTTGCTGTGACCTTTCCTTAACGTCTACCCCTTGATAGCGGCCGGTGATCATTAGTCTCCCCATGCGAATGCTAACCATCAAAAAAAAGACAATCGCTATGAGACATAAGCTGACTATAACCACTTGCTGTTGGCTTCGTTTCTTATTTTTCATTCGCGATCGTCCTTACCTGTTCATCTTTTAATGTCATACCATGTTCTTTTGCTATTTGAGAAATCCGATCATAGCGCGTTAATAACTCTTTTTCTTCTTTTAAGTTGTTTTGCTCAATCTCTAATTTCTCTAATTTTTCTTGTTGCTCCCCTAAAGATCTATTGACTCCAGCTAAACGTTGGTGACTCACTATAGTAATAGTGAGAAGGAAAGTTAAGAGCAAAACAATGACAGCCATACCCGATTTAGAAAAACCAACTGTTATTCGTCGACTCTTACTCTGGCCTTTAATAACAAGTGATTGATCTAATCCTTTCCCAAGAAGTTGCTGATTTAACAAGCCTTCTTTTTTAGAAAGCAGTAGGCGTTCTGCCATTTTCTTTCCTCCTCTCTACGCACTAAAAGTCTTCTTTATCCGTTCATTTTTTGGCTTTTACCCATCCCATTTTACCCGCTCAATCACGCGTAATTTGGCACTTTCCGAGCGAGAATTTCCTGCCATCTCCTCTTGTGAAGGCAAAATAGGCTTTTTGGTTACCAATCGATAACTAGCTGTACGTTGTTCAGTTGGTAAAATAGGTAAATTTTTAGGCATGTCATCTTTAATACTTGATGCCTCTTTAAAAATAGACTTCACTAATCCATCTTCTAAAGAGTGGAAAGTAATCACACTCATCCTTCCGCCAACTTTCAAGCGTTTTAACCCTTCTGTCACAGCCTCTTCGACGGCAGATAATTCATCATTAACCGCAATACGAATAGCCTGAAAAATTCGCTTGGCTGGGTGCCCACCCTTCCGTCTTGCGGGAGCTGGAATTGCTGTCTTAATAATGTCTACCAATTCTAAAGTGGACTCTATAGGTTTCTTCCCTCTCCTTTTTTCAATTTCTCTGGCAATTTGTTTCGAGAAACGCTCTTCGCCATAACGGTAGAAAATACGAACCAATTCTTCATAAGGCCATTCATTCACAATTTCTCGAGCCGTCAATGATTGCCGTTGATCCATCCGCATGTCAAGAGGAGCATCAAAGCGATAAGAAAACCCTCTTTCTGGTATATCTAACTGAGGGGATGAGACCCCTAAGTCAAAAACAATGCCATCTACTGTTGAAATATTCAATTCATCCAAGCAAGGCCCTAATTCACGAAAATTTCGATGAATCAAACGTAAACGTTCAGCATCTATTTCTTCGGAAAAACGATCAAATCCATTCATCAAGGCTAATAAGTCTTGGTCAAAGGCTATGACCCGCCCTTCTTTATCTAAGGCATTTAGCAAATAGCTCGTATGCCCTCCTCCACCAAATGTACAATCGATGTAGCTTCCTTGAGGATTGACGTTGAGAAGATCAATCGCTTCATTTTTTAACACTGTTATATGTTCGAACATCTTCTTAACCCTCTTTCTAGAAATCTATTCCCATCAAATGTTCAGCAATATCATCAAATTGCTCTTCTGTTTCAGCAGTAAATTCTTCCCACAAGTGACTAGCCCATATTTCAATTCGGTCACTTACACCGACAATTCGGCAATCCTTTTCAATAGCCGCATAATCAATCAATTCTTTAGGAATGTTGATACGTCCTTGTTTATCAATTTCTACTTCACACGCAGAAGAGTAGAAAAAGCGAACAAAAGCTCGAGAATCACGTTTAGAAATAGGCAATTCTTTTAGTTGTTGACGAACTCTTTCCCAGGAAGAACGGGGATAGCCAAACAAACAGCCATCCAAGCCACGTGTCAGCACAAAGGATCCATCTAGCTCTTCGCGAAATTTAGCTGGAACAATAATCCGTCCTTTGCTATCGATCGTATGTTGATACTCTCCGATGAGCATAGATGCCCCCTCCTTCCTCACCATTCCCTTCCCATTCTACCACATACACCCACTTTCTACCACATCCCTCCCTATTCTTTTCTATAATCGATACATTTTCATACTCTCTTACATTTTTCTGGCTATCATAGGCTTTTTTAGCCCATCATCTGTCTATTAAAACTTGCCCAAAGAAGCCCTTTTGCCTGACATTTGTCATGATTTTGTTTTGGAAGCCTTGTCAAAAGACTATTTACCTGTATTTTTTTAAAGATGTGGGGGGAAGTGGGGGGAGAGAAAGCAGAGAAAAGTCCATACAGGTCAATTCGCCCCCACTCATTAGCTTAGATAAATTTTTTTGGGGGGAGGAAGTGGCAAGAAAGATACGATTAACCCCTTTCTCATGGTAAGCGGTCAATAGGTTGAATTTTTTAAATTTGCCCAAGTAAAAAAGCATGTCGATGGTATCTTTATAGATACTTTCGACATGCTTCTATTAAATTGATTGAGTGATTTAAATCCTATAACTAGTCTTCTTATTTCTACATATGTCTTGTTAAGTTAGGCTATAAGGCTTGATGTGTGTCCATGACTTTTTGGTAAACAGCCATTAACTCTTGCCCTATAATCTGCAAATTATTTTCACATACTTTTTGGTAAGCTCGCTCTACCATTTCTTTTCGTTCTTTAGGATGTTCATGTAACCAATGTATCTTTTGGGCAAATTCTTGATTGGATCTTCCCTTTAATACCTCTACTCCATCTCTTACCCAATCTGCATAAATAGGAATATCTCGAACAATAACAGGCGCTTTCAAGGCCATAGCTTCCAATAAGACGATCCCCTCTGTTTCTTCATAAGTAGGGAAGAGAAAAGCATCTGCCCCTACATAGGCTTGCCTCAAGAACTTAGGATCTACATAGCCTGCAAAGAGCAGATTATCCGGTGCCTCATCAATTGCCCTACTGACCCTTGTAGGAATTTGCCAACGTTTTGTTTCTCCATACCAAACAAATTGAACACCTGGTTCTTGTTTAGCCAATTCAATAACGTCCATGATCCCTTTACGTTCAATCCACAAACCCACACAAATCACTACTAGTTGATCAGGCGCAAAATTTCGACGAATTCGAAAGGCTGTTGGATCGACTAAATCACGATTAAATTTATCTAAATCAATCCCATTAGATATCACATGTATCGGTGGAAAGTCTACTGGGTAAGAAGTTAAAATAGATTTTGCATATTCGGTCGGTGTAATAATAGCATCCCCTTGACGGTAGGCATAACACAACCAACGCTTGAAAGCAGGTGCCAAAAAGTTGGATCCAGTAAAAGAATGTTTAAAGTCCTCCATAGTAGAATGAGCATGCATCACTACTGGAATCCCCCGTTTTTTGATCTGATGCGCCAATCGACAGGATTGAGGATAGTAGGTATTAATATGCGCAATGTCGAAATCAGCATGAGGATCTTTGACGATTTCCACTCCAAGAGCTTTTAAGGCTTTCTCTTGATGTTTTATCGCACGGCCTAAACCCGACTTTCGCACCAAATGTTCTAACTCTGTATATAACAAAACTCTCACTCTTCTGACACTTCCTTTTTATCGGCTTATTCTCATTCCTCATAGCCACATGCTTTTTAAGCCGATCAAAGATTTCCTTGACTTTCCCATCCTATCTCGCTTAACTTTTTAAAAGAAAAAAGGTAAAAGCTTATCTTACAGCCTATCTAGCATTCTAGTCTTCTTCAATCTAAACGAATAAGCAAAAGATTAGCTAAAAAAGTATTTTCGCTCACAAAAGGAGACACTTTTTCCCCTATATATAAACCCTCTTTATTTGGCAACAAAGTTCCAGTTTATCAAAAAGTAAGGCACTACTTATTCCTAAAAATGAGACTAGAGCAAAATAAAGCGACTAATGTTGCCACAAATGAACTATTCCAAGCATGAATAAAATACAATGCAGTCCCCATAGAATGATAATAGCACTGTTAATATACATCTTGGTAAAAATTAATGACGACTTCTCTTTTTTCGTCAAACGAAAAAGGCCTAACCACATCAACCCCCATAAAGATAGCCCTAAGAACATAGCGCCCAAATAAGTACGTCGAAAGGCAATATAACTAGCTAGGACAATAGAAAGGATTAAAGTAAAAAAAAGTAGCGGGCGAATAGCTCTTGAAAGAAAACGACCTGGCTCTAGTTCTCTTCTTAACTTTTTTAACATAAACCCTAGAGCAATAGGGGACAGCATAACAAGCAGGAAATCCATCCATTGTTTCATCGGCATCCCTCTTTCTGAAAATGCTAGTCATTCTGTTTGTATTATAACAATTCTTTTTAAAATCGCCAAAATTTTCTGGGTTTTTTCTTCTTTTTGTTCCTTTTTCTACAAAAAAAGAAAAACCCTTTTTCTTAACAGCTGGTAAAGGATCCAACTGTCTTGAAAAAGGGAAGCTGCCAAGAGCTTGATTTATTTCTCAATAACTTCTTGACCTTTGTATTGACCACATTCTGCGCAGACGTGGTGGCTACGGATCAATGAACCACAGTTAGGGCAAAGGGTCATGCCTGGCACTTCAAGTTTGAAATGCGTACGGCGTTTGTTTTTACGTGCTTTAGACGTTCTTCTCTTTGGTACGGCCATGTCTTACACCTCCTATGCATTGCGTACTTGAAATGGGAGTTACTCGGCTGATTCCTTATCGAGCCATTGTTCTAAGGCCTTCAAGCGCGGATCGGTGACATCAGCCAAGTCACGTTGCCGTTTCCGGTACGTCTCTTCTGTTAGAACCTCCCAGCCCTGGCCAGATGGTAAAGGGGATTCACCCGTCTTTTCATCTTCAGCTAAGACTTGAAGGGGCAGTGCAAGTAATACAGCATCCTCTACAGCTCGTTTTAAATCCAGTACATCACTAGACAAAGGAAAGACGACTTCCGTCCCTTCTTTCATTTCTCGTGTCAGGTAACTGGCTTCAACGTATCGTTCATCTACCGTCCCTAGAACAGGAATCTCAACTGCTTTTAGAGAACGTGATGAAGGTAGAGTGACTTTGACCTCTACTTGCAAGTGAACGATGACGCCATGAACATCTGGCAACAAATGTCCAGTTACATGGGCTGTGTCAACAGCGAGTATACTTTCATCTCTATCTAAAAGAGTCGTCAAGTCTACCCTTTCATCTACAGAAATTCCCGCTTGCTGTTCTTCTTGTATGTCTCTAACGGACCAACGCATGTTTTCACCCCTAGTACAACTATTAAATTATAACGTTAGAATAAGTAACTGTCAATCAAACTAGACTTTTTTCTCTTTTTGTGATCGAATTCCTAATTTTACGGTTTCAGAAACCAACAATTTTTCAGCATCGATGATATTAAAGCGTTTCAACTCATCCTGGCTATTCACATAAGATACCTCAGTACAGCCTAAAATAGTCGTTTCTGCTCCCATATCCTTAAAGCTTTGTAATATATTTTCGTATAGCTCTAAATTAGCCGTTGCTCTCACTTTTACATCATCATAGATCAACTGGGTGATCTTCTTTTGGAGCGCTTCATCCGGAACAATTAAATCCCAACCAGCTTCTTTGGCTACTTTTTCATACAAGCCACTTTGCGCTGTCCCTGCTGTAGCAAAAAGCCCTACTTTTTTCCCTGAACCCAAAATCTTTAACTGGCGGCCTACTAAATCTAACATATTCACAATAGGAATATCTGTAGCAGCCTGCAAGTCTTCAAAGAAATAATGGGCAGTATTACAAGGAATAACCATAAAATCTGGCTTTAGCGGTTCTACTTGCCTGATATCTTCAATCAAAGATACAGCAGGATTATCTACTGATTTCTTCAAGATATATTGAGTGCGATCTGGTATAGTCGCATGATTGAACAAAAGATAGTTCAAATAGCCTTGATCACTATCTGGATGATAGCGACGATTCATTTCATTTAAAAAATTTGTGGTGGCTAAAGTGCCCATCCCACCTAAAATTGCAAAAAAGTTCTTCATTGTTCTCCTACTATTCACCTTATAACGACGCTCTAACTATTTTCTACAAACTCCACTCTTTAAAAGAAACTAGTCCTTCAGCCTTTGTGGCTAAAATAAGAATAGCCATTTTATATTTGGTGCGCCTTAAAGAGCTTTCTATAGAAATTGATTTTAGAAAGAAAGACATACCTTTTCCGTTTAGCAGAACTTTCATATTTATAATCTAATGGATGGGAAACATCCCCATTCTTGTATAGCATTTTCACTAAACGTTTTGCCCCTGAATTTCTTAAAAGATATAAGAGCAAAGCTTTTGGTAAGAGAGTAAACAGATGCGGTGTTGTTTGTGCCGATAGTTCGACTGGTCGATTATACAAGTAGTCCTCAATATAGTAGCGTGCCACATTCTGCCCACCAGCTGTGACATAGTAATTGCTCACGCCAAGACGAGGGTTCAACTCAAAGAATACAAACTCTCCTCGTTTTTTGTCATAAATCAAATCAAAGTTTGCAAAGCCAGTAAAGTCAAATGCTTCCATCAATTTTTTCACCTGTTCAAATACATCACTATGATCATTTTCAGTTAAAACGACCAAATGATTGCCTACCCCACCCTTGGAATGGTCTTCAACCAAAATCCGTCCAAAAGATAAGAGTTTAACTTGGCAATCGTGGATGGATCTATAGCAGGTCACTACAGCTTGATCTGAGTCTGACCCTTCAATCCACTCTTGAATGATAAAGGCATCTGGATAGCCCCCATTCCGCATTAGTGTTAAACAGTTTTGCGCTTCTTCTGCATTTTCGCAAAAGTATACCTTAGCTTTACCTTTGAATTTAAGATTTTGATAGCTAGGTGTGATAGCAGGTTTAACGACTAAACGTCCCTTGGCATCTTTTGGCAAAATAGGCTCTTTTACTGTCCAAGTTTTAGGATAAGCTACCCCAATCTTTTCACACATCTCATAGAAACGTGCCTTGTCTACCGCTTTCTTTAGCGTTGACATATCCACATATGGCACCGTCCACTTGTCAGGAAACACCTTCCTATACTGAATAATATGTTCTACATACCAGTCCTCAGACCCAAAGACTATTTTTTTAAGATTTGGATACTTGTCCTCTAATTCTCTCACCAAGTCATTCATACAGGTCTCAAAATTTTCACGAATATCTGGGTAAAAATGGTAATTGACAATTTGAGAGTCCATCACTGGGCCTACTTCTGCTTTTAAAGCCAATTCAGATGGAATTTGATAGGCTTCATGCATAGCACGTGCGAGGCTATAAGCTCCTCTATTTCCTCCAAGAATAACTGGTATAAATTGTCTTTCTACTTCCATATTCACCCTCCTAACAATAGGTGTGGTGCGGCATAACAGTATGACAAGCCCCTTTATCATCAACAAAGAAGCGTTTGAACCAAACTAGGAACACATAGGCCGTCCATATCCGACGCCCATAGTCCCCCTTTTGATCACGGTGGTCATCTAGCAACTGTAAAAGAACATCGGATTCAAAGAATTCAGAGCTGATATCGCTAAGGAACATATCGTGTACAGCAGTAAAGAATGGTTCCTCTCGTAGCCAGTGCCTAATAGGTACAGGGAAACCGACTTTTTTACGGTGAGCCCAAGCATCCGGCAAGACTTCTTCTGCTGCTTTCCGTAAAGCTACCTTGGTATCTGTATAATCTGCTCTATAACGTTCTGGTAATGTTTTGGCTAACTCCATGACTTCTTTATCCAAAAATGGAACGCGAAGTTCAAGCGAATGCGCCATACTCATCTTATCAGCTTTTTGCAAAATATCTCCAGGCATCCATAGATTCATATCAAGATATTGCATCTTGTTCAAATCAGATTGCCCTTTCACTCGCTTATAATAAGGCATGGTCACATCTGTAGAGGTCATCATCGTTTCATATGGTTCACGAAGAATGCTGTAGGCCTCTTGATCAGGGAAAACTAAGGCTTGTCCAATAAAGCGGTTTTCTATAGGTTGAACCCCTCTATCCACAAATTGGCTTATTCGGCTAGGTGTCTTCCCTTCTTGATGCCAAATATGTTGGGCAATCTTGCGAAGACCCAATGGTAATTTCCGGTAATAGTCTGACAAACGTGTTGGTTGATACCAAGCATAACCCCCGAAAATTTCATCCGCTCCTTCACCTGAAAGAACTACAGTGACATCTTTTCTCGCTAATTGTGCCAAAAAATACAAAGGTACTACTGAAGGATTGGAATCTGGCTCATCCAAATGATACATAATTGTTTCCAAAGCATCAAAAGCTTCTTGGCCTGAAATAAATTGACGCTTATTTTCAATACCTAATTGCTTAGACAGATCTTGAGCAAGGTCGGTTTCATTAAAGGATGATTCATATTGGTCAAATCCAACTGAGAAAGTCGTTTCTGGTTTCAAGAGCGCAGTGACTAAGCTTGAATCCACACCGCCAGAAAGGAAAGAACCTACCTTAACATCAGATAGCTTGTGATAAGCCACAGACTCCTTCATGGTGTCTTGAATATCTTTCACATAGTCATCCAAGGAACGACTTTCATCTGTTTGATCATGGAAGCGTTTGCCCCAATATTCTACAGATTTTTCCACTTTTCCTTCTTTAACCCACATGTAGTGAGCCGGAGCCAATAAGTATACTCCCTTAAAGAAAGATTCTTCTAAAGGATTATATTGGAAGGTCAAGTATGGGCGTAAGGCCAATTCGTTAAATTCTTTAATAAAGTTCGGATGATCTAGGAAACTTTTAATTTCCGACCCAAACAAGAAGCTCCCGTCTGTTGTATGGTTCGTGTAATAAAGAGGTTTAATCCCAAAACCATCACGAGCCATAAAGGCTTCTTTCTTTTCTCTATCCCAAATAACGAAGGCAAACATCCCCCGTAACTTGGCTACAACATCCTCACCGTACTCTTCAAAGCCACGAATAATGACTTCGCTATCTGTTTCTGAAATAAAGTCGTGTCCTAATTTTTTTAAATCTTCACGAAGTTCTTGATAATTATAGATTTCCCCATTAAATACCATCACATAGCGTTCGTCTTGGCTATAAAAAGGTTGATTACCACATTCTGTCAAATCAATAATCGACAAACGACGAAAACCTAAAGAAACTTGCTCGTCTTCAAAATAACCTGCACTATCTGGGCCACGATGAACAATACGTTTCATCATTGCATCTAAAATTTCGCGATGCTTTTCTAATTGCCCGTCGCTACCATGAATGCAGCCTACAAATCCACACATGAACTATCTACTCCTTATCTAATGACTGGCTTTTTCATTCGTTGCCAAACCCCATATGGGTGATACCAGTTTTCTAGAACAATTTCTACTTTTCTATCTATTGGGTTGAGTTGATCATACAGCTTGTAACTGGCTAACAATTTCCCGCTAGCTATTCCTTTTAACCAATTTCTCCCCTTTTCACTGGCTCCTAATATCCTGCGTGCTTGGGAACTGAAACGTTGATCCATAGCCATATCTTCCCTTGTCAGTTGAAATACTAAGCACATTGCTAGACGTCTCAGCCTTGCATAGGTAATCCTTCGATGGTGACTAAGCCTTAACCAATCTTCATAACTTACTGCTTCTTTAGCAGCAGTAACTAGTCTTGGACCAATTCCCTCGTCCACTCCATAAATCGATTCTATCTGTTTCATCGAACTCGTTAGTAGGATATGTTGCAACAGAGGCCAAAAATCATACGGCTCTATCTTACCAAATTTGATGAGAGATTTTAATTCTTTTTGAGGAATCCAATCAAAAATAGGAAAATTCTTAAGCTTTACTTCCACATTTTCCTCTCTAAAGATCTGACGGAGGATACTCCCTGAGACTTGTTCACAATTCTTATCCAGCTCTTTTTGATCATGTGCTGTTGCTCTTTTATATAAATAAGGCGTCATAGCTTGATCTAAGTCAGCATTTGCTAAAGCGTAAGAAAGAGCTAATTGACTATTCGGTTGTTGCATAAATCGTTCAACACAAGTTCCCGACCAAAAAGACTGTAGCCTTTCTGCATAACCTACTTCTCCTTGACCTTTCGAACGAAGAGCCTGCTTTAATTTTAGAGGATCAGCTGCTTTGACCAACTGACTTGCCTGAAGGAGTTGATCCGCACTCCCCCATTCACTACCGCATAAGAAAGCCTGACAAGACGCCATAGATAAACTATGAATCCCAGCTGAAGCAAAACGATCCGCTGCCTGCAAACTCCCCCAAACTGGTTGGCCAATGACTAAATCTACTCCAGCATCTAAAGCCCATTCTGTTCTCGTTTTAAGATCTGCAAAAGCAATCTCTCCCCGTTGAACTAAATCCCCACTCATTGCCACCACAATAACATCTGCCTGAAGACTTTCTCTAGCATAATCAATTAAGCGTTGATGGCCCAAATGAAAAGGATTAAATTCAGCTACTATGCCAATCGCTCTCACTTTTCTTCACCCTTTCGGCATGAGAAGAATAACCTTTCTGCTCCCTCACTATCGATTGGAGCTTTATTAAAATCTGAAGAAGAATAAACTTCATCAAAACCTGCTTCATGTAACCATTGAACAATTTGCTCAGGTGGATAAGTCTTTTCTTCATGATCTTCATCATATCGGCGATAGGTCAAGTCGCCCTCTTTGTGATAGAGCGTTAAATGATGAATCACATGGTAGTCTTGCCCTAGCTCACTCTCCCAAAAAAGATCCCAATCATCCGTCTCTTCACGATAGATAAATCCATCAAAATCTTCTATATGGGCTAAAGAATGGCAATCGAAATGCCACCATCCCCCTAGCTTTAATTTTTGATAAACTTGTTGAAAAACTTTTTGCCAATCGTCATCCTCTAAAAGATAACACAGGCTATCGCAAAAAGAGACAATCTGATCAGCCTTAGGGAGAATGGATAAATCCCTCATATCTCCTTTTAGATAGCTAATCGATCCCTCTGTCTCTCTTCTTGCAATAGCCAGCATGTCTTCACTTGCATCTAAAGCAATCACTCTTGCTCCCTCATCACTTAATCTTTGAGCAAGATCTCCTGTGCCACAGCCCAGATCAACAATCGTTTTCCCTTGTAGATCTGGGGTAAAAAGCTTCATGTAATCTAACCATTCATCATACAAGTTTTCAGGCATCAAAGCATGATAAACACTGGCAAAAGCCTTATAGACCATGATAATTTATTCTCCTAATCCCATTTCTTTAGGGCTTAAAATAGGAGCATCTGCCCATAGTTTTTCTACGTTATAATGAGCACGTTCGTCCGGACCAAAAATATGGACAATAACGTCCAAACAATCGACAAGTACCCACTGATTCGTAGAGCGTCCTTCGATATTCTTGATAGCATATCCTGCCTTATAAACTTCTTCAATCACAGCTTCTGTAATCGCATCAACTTGGCGATCATTTCTAGCAGAACAAATCACAAAATAATCCGCCAAAGGAGTCAATTGACTCACCTTCAAAGCTACAATATCTTGACCTAATTTATCGTCAATGGCATGCGTAATTGTTTGTAAAAGTCTTAATGAATCTTCCAAAAAAATATCCTCCCTCAATTATTGTCCCATACTCTTCTCTTGATTTAAAATCATTTGCGCATTATAGATCTCTAGTACTTCAGGGTAAAGCAATTTATGGTCATGAATCAAGTATTGCAAGGTGTGAGTGATTTTAAAATCACAAGCCGCCTTAAGCGATTTTTCTGCCAATAAACGTGCTTCTTCTACTCCTTTAAACTGCCTTGCTGGCTCAATATAGTCAGCAATAAAAAGCACACGACTTAAATTATCCATCTCTTTTCCGCCGATGGTGTGTTGATAAATCGCCTTGTAGATGGATTCATCCTTAATACCTGCTTCTCTCTTTAACCATTCTGCTGCTAAAGGGCCATGCATAATAGCAGACCCATAAGGAATCATTTCTTCATCTAAGCCATATAAACGTACGGCTTCCACCATCTTATCATGGGACCATTCTTTACACAAATCATGCGCCAATCCGCAAAGACCTGCTTTTTTTTGATCCACACCATAGCGTTTCGCTAGCTCAATGGCTGTTGCTTCTACCCGTAAAACATGTTGATATCGTTTTTCACTCAACCAATTTTTAGCAATTTTAGCCACATCATCCCGCGTCATTTCAAAAGATTCACTCATCTATATAAACCCTCCCTCATGACATACTGCCTCACTTTCTCCGGCAAGAGATAACGAATACTCTCCCCTCTCCTCACTGCTTCACGAAGGCTAGTAGAAGAAATATCCAGCAAGGGTGCCTTAAGCCATATGAGAGGATAGGCGCTACTTTTTTCATAACCTGGTCGCTCAAAAGCAGCAAAGCGAATCATCTGTATCAATTCATCTATCCGATACCAATTCGGCAAATCTTCCACCATATCCCCGCCGATTATAAAGGTAAATTCCGTGTCAGCTTCACGTTCTTTTAATAGGCTAATGGTATCGTAAGAATAGCTTTTTTCATCTCTTTCTAACTCAATTGTCTCTAGTCCTATCCCTTTTTGCCCTTCAACAGCTAAACGAGTCATAGCCAATCTATGCTCTATAGGTAAAGTCCTTTTTAAAGCTGCATGCGGTGGTATATGCGTCAACATTAAGCGAACTTCATCCAAATCCAATTGATGTAAAGCTTGATCCGCCAGAATTAAATGACCAAGATGAGGAGGATTAAATGTTCCTCCCATTAGACCAACTTTTTTTACCTTCATCACACGCTTCCCCTCAATGACCTTTTTAAATTAAAGCCGGCCTGGTCACGACATCGTGTCCTTTAGCTGTCCACAATCGCACAAGGCATGGCTCATTCACACAAATCCATCCTAATCCAGAAAAAACAATATCTGTTTTCTGATCTAGGGCAATCTCTTGGGCCTTGAGTTCAAGCGCTTCTCCACTACTTGGTGGTGTCAATAGACCGGCAAAATGTTCTTGATAGAATAAATCCGCCCCATCCGTCTTCGTCCGATGCACATACAACTGATTGGGTAAATAAGTCGTTACGCTTGATTTTTGATTCAAGTCAAAATCTACCCGTGCAAAACCACCTATAAATAGAGTTTGCCGCCCCTTCAACTGATAAGTTACCGGCTTAAGAGTTTTCTTCGGCATAATACTCTTTAAGTCTTTAGCCGACAAAAGATGAGCTAATTGGTGACCTTGAACAATACCTGGAGTATCTACCAAAGAAGCTCCATCTGTCAAAGGAATTTCGATCCGTCCCAAAGTAGTCCCTGGATAATATGAAGTAGTAATTTGGTGCTTGTCTCCTCCAACAGAAGCAATCAAGTGGTTTATCAAAGTTGATTTCCCCACATTAGTCACCCCAACGACATAGACCCAACGGCCCTTTCTGAAATATTCAATCGTTTCAGAAAGATCATCTAGACCCTTATCTTTTTTAGCTGAAATTAAGACAATTTCTTCAGGGTGTATACCTTGATCCGTCAAAGCTTTTTGAATCGTTTGTTTCAATCGTTTTTGGTTAGTTTGTTTAGGGAGAAGATCCACTTTATTGACAACAGCCAAGACAGGATTATTCCCTACATAACGGTGCAGACCTTGTAAACTAGACCCATACAAGTCCATTACGTCCATGACATAGACAATCAAAGCATCTTTTTCAGCAATTTCCGATAGCAATTGCCTGAAATCATCGTTCGATAACGACACTGGAGAAATTTCATTATAATGCCTTAAGCGAAAGCAGCGTTGACAATACATTTGATTTTCGCCCTTTTCCATCGCATTAACAACAGAAGATAAGGGTAAATAGCCTGGTTCTTCTTTATCTTTCGTTTGTAAAGATGCGCCACAACCGATGCAACGTTTGTTATTTAGAAGTATCGTCATTTATCGTGTCCCTCCATTCTAATTTCATTTTCCTTTTCAGCAAAGGAACAACTAATTGACGTTCAATCATTCGATTAGCCCAAGTCTTCCACTCATCTGACTCACTCATTTGTTTAACCCATATGGTTCGAACTCCAGAACGGTTCCCTGACAAAACATCTGTCAACAATTGGTCTCCTACCATGACAACTTGCTCTTTTTTTAAATCTAATAGGTCTAAAGCTCTTAAAATTCCACGCCGACTTGGCTTTTTAGCTCGTGAGATAAATGGAACTTGCATTTCATCAGTAATTTTTTTAACTCGTCCGCCACTATTATTGGACACAACAACCACTTTTATGCCGGACTCTTTCATTAGTCGTACCCAATTTAACAATTGCTCGCTAGCTTCCTTCGTATGCCACTCGACCAAGGTATTATCCAAGTCGGTTAAAATGGCTTGAATGCCTTCTCTTTTCAATTGGTCGGGGGTAATCCGATAGATGGACGTCACCATCCAGGTAGGCGTCAAATACTCTAGCATAAATCCTCCTCTATTTAAAAAAAACCATAGTACACGACTAGCGATACTATGGAATAACAAGACTATTATAAGATGTCAAACACTTCTATAGCTGCTAAATCGATATTATCGAATTCATAGCTTTCATTCCGTTTCAAATCCTCAAAGGTGAAGCTGCCAGTTGTTGGATCATAGGTCACCGCACACACATCTTCTCCATCTCTAGCGAAACGACGAGTTCGATTTGTCTCCTCTGCTTCTGTTGTCTTAGCTAAGCGATTAATAATTTCCTTTAATTTTGAATCGACCATAAGGACATCCTTCTCCTTTGACTAACTTTTTACTTTCAACATTATAACAAACCTAACCGCTGATTTCTATGCTTGTCCCTTTTCTCTCCACCAGAGTTTAATCAAGGCTTGCGTCCCTTCATCAGCATGGCCTTCATTAGCTAATCGTTCATAAAGTTCCTTAGCAACACGAGTAGCTGGTAGGTCTAATTCCATCTTTTCCGCTTCATCCAAAGCAATCTTTAAATCCTTCAAAAAATGTTTCACAAAGAAGCCCGGACTATAGTTATCTTGCATAATTCTTGGCGCATAATTGGTGAGAGACCAGTTCGCTGCTGACCCTGCCCCAACAGTATCCAAGACTTTCTTCAAATTAAGACCTGCTTTTTGCGCATAAACCAACAATTCTGTCATCCCAGTCATTGTTCCAGCTATCATGATTTGATTGGCCATTTTGGTATGTTGTCCTGCTCCATTGTTTCCTTGACGAATCACTGTAGTAGAAAAAACTTCCAATATGGGAAGAATCTGCTCAAACCCTTCCTCTGGGCCACCTACCATACAGGTCAACTGCCCCCTCTGAGCTCCTAAATCACCACCTGACACTGGAGCATCGAAAGCAAAGGCTTGACGAGCTTTGGCTTCTTTAGCAATAATTTTTGCCAAAGTTGGTGTACTAGTCGTCAAATCAATTAAATATTTCCCTTTAACATCGGCTTCAAATATTCCGCCTTCACCAAAATAAATCTCTTCAACATCTGACGGATAGCCAACTATGGATAAAATAAAGTCAGAAGCTTCAACGACTTCTTTGGGACTATCCGCCCACAAGGCACCTGATTTCACTAATTCATCTGCTTTTGATTTTGTCCTGGTATAAACAGTCAAGCTATGTCCAGCATCTAACAAATGACTTGCCATAGCACTTCCCATGACACCAGTTCCTATGAACCCTATAGTGGCCATCTTATCGTCCCCTCTATTATTTGTCCTTATCTCTCTAATCAAATCCAAAGCAAAACTTTCCTTGGATCCTTTCAGCAATTCTTGTCTCTTTTAGCTAGGCTGATTCTTCTTAAGCTTTCTTTCTCTTAGACCTGTAGAGATAGTATTTTCTTCTACATGACATATCCTAGCTAATTAACCAGCAACTTCACTAATCAATCACACTTATTACTTCTGACTCGGTAGCTTTTACGCCCTCTTCTTCCACTCTTTATTTAGCAGAGCGTAGCGATAAATCTCGACAATCTTTTGCCCAAAAAGCTCGCTAGAAATGGATTGCCTTAGCGCCATGCGTGAGTCTTTTGTCGCTTTTGCTGCCTCTAAATCCTCTGTAATAAATTGTGAAGCAATACGAGCTAGATCATTTGTCCCATTAAACAGAACTCCCATGGTTCTATCTTGAACAATATGCTCTAAATACTCATTACGCTTAGCAATAACTGGCAGGTTATTTGCTAAAGCTTCTATATAGGTTAAACCCTGAGTTTCTGAATCCGAAGCATTAATATAGACATCTGCCATTTGGTAGTAGTCAGAAGCCTGATCATGGCTAACTTCTCCAGTAAATTGAACAAAGGGCTCCAAATGCCGTTCAGCAACTAATTTTTCTAAATTTGGGCGATCTGGTCCATCCCCAACAATACACAAACGAGCCTTCTTTTCTGTGGCTAATATAGCAGGGAATTGCTCGATAATGGCTTGGGTATTTTTTTCTTGTGACAGGCGACTCAAAGCAAGCAGAACAAGTGTATCTGACCCATAACCTAGCCTTTGACGAACTTTCTCTCTCTTCACTTCATCTAAATCTGGAATGGGTACGCCAGTTGGAACAACAAAAATTTGTTGCTTCACCCCATAATCAAGAAGAGTTTCTTTAGTTAATTCACTTGGAACGACAACTGCATTCGTATGATCACAATAAAAACGAGTGAGCTCTTTAACATGTTTAGGCTTAATCAACTTCCCATCAAAAATATAATGTAGATAGCGTTCATACATGGTGTGATAAGTATGAATCATAGGGATACGTAAACGTCTAGCAACCAACCGTCCCATTAAACCCAAACTAAATTCTGTCTGTGTATGGACTATATCTAAGCGAAATTTTTTAGCTAAGCGAATGGCTTTCACCGCTCCAGAAAAAGCGATCCGCCTTTCTTTAAAACCTACAAATGGCACACTGTGAAAGCGAATCACAAAAGGATCAGGCTGAGCTTTCGGATCACTGGTTGTAAAAATATAAACCAAATGTCCTTGTTTAACCAATTCCGCTCGCAAAACATCGATGGACGTCGCCACCCCGCTTACTTGTGGCAAATAGGTGTCTGTAAAAATACCAATACGCATGAAAACCTCCAATGATTCCTAGCACTATGCTTTGAGTTTACTACATTATATTTCAAAAGGCTAGGTTATCCCTCCTGAAATCTACTCAGCTTAAAATTTCTTCATCAGTAATTATTCACTCCCGCTTTATAAAACAGATGAAAACAGGCCTTCTCATCCAGCCTTTTCTCCATTAAAAAACTGATCGCCCGAGACAGACGATCAGCTATTTTCTGAACAAAATAAACGATTAAAATGCTAGCGATTAGTGAACAGCCTTTTCAACTAAGGCAACCACTTCTTCAACAGTTGTGCATTCTTCAATAGCTTTATGAGCTAATTCTTTCATTTCTGCTTGACTCAATTTGGCCATGAGGCTACGTGTCTTTAAGATCGAAGAAGCAGACATAGAGAATTCATCTAAGCCAAGACCTACTAGTAGTGGAACAGCGATTTGATCCCCAGCCATTTCACCACACATACCAGCCCATTTGCCTTCTTTATGAGCAGATTCGATGACATGACGAACCAAGCTCAAGATAGATGGGTTATATGGTTGGTAGAGGTAAGATACACCTTGGTTCATACGGTCAGCAGCCATGGTGTATTGGATCAAGTCATTTGTACCAATACTGAAGAAGTCAACTTCCTTAGCAAATTGATGGGCTAAAACAGCTGCAGCAGGAATTTCAATCATGATCCCTACTTCAATCCCTTCAGCTACTGGAACACCTTCACTAACTAACTTAGCTTTTTCTTCTTCCAACATCTTCTTAGCCGAACGGAATTCGCTTAATGTCGCAATCATTGGGAACATGATCCGTAGGCGACCATAAACAGAAGCCCGCAATAAAGCCCGTAATTGAGTACGGAACATTTCTGGTTCATGTAAGCAGATACGAATAGCTCGGTAGCCTAAGAATGGGTTCATTTCTTCTGGCAGTTGCAAATAAGGCAATTCCTTATCCCCACCAATATCCATCGTACGAACCACAACTGGTTTACCTTCCATACCTTCTAAGACAGCTTTATAAGCCTTGAACTGTTCTTCTTCAGTTGGGAACTCAGCAGAATCCATATATAAGAATTCTGTCCGATATAAACCAATAGCCTCTGCCCCATTTTCTAAGGCACCTGATAAATCTTTTGGTGTCCCAATGTTAGCTGCTAATTCAAAATGTTTACCATCTTTAGTAATGGTTTCAGCGTTCACCAATTTAGCCCATTCTTGACGTAAACGTTCGAATTCTTCAGCTTTGGCTTTGTAGCTATCTAAGGTTGCTTGGTCTGGGTTAACGATAACATCGCCTTCTAGACCATCAACAATCACAAGATCGCCATCCTTAACAGCAGCAACAACAGATTGAGTCCCTACTACTGCAGGAATTTCCAAAGAACGTGCCATGATAGCAGAGTGACTTGTCCGCCCACCAATGTTGGTCACGAAACCTTTAACATAACGACGATCCAATTGCGCTGTATCACTTGGCGTTAAATCGTGAGCGATCACTACTACTTCATCTTTGATCGAAGCAGGACTTGGAATACGAACCCCTAATAAGTTCGCTAAAATCCGTTTGCTCACATCACGAATATCAGCAGCCCGTTCTTGCATGTATGGATTATCTTCCATCCCCTCAAAAAGAGTGATAAACATGCTAGATACATCTTGAAGAGCAGCTTCAGCGTTGATAGCTTGGCTTTGAATAGTAGACTTCATTTGACCAATCCACTCAGGGTCTTGAGCAACCATCAAATGGGCATCAAACACTTTCGCTTCATCAGCCCCTAGACGTTCTTTAGCTGTGTCACGAATTTCAGAAATTTGTGATACAGTTTGTTCTACAGCATCATCTAAGCGCTTTTCTTCAACAGCAACATCTACTTGATCAAGCCGATCATAACTGAGATCTGGTTCGGTTAGTAGGTAAGCCTTTGCGATAGCAATCCCATCACTAGCCGCAATACCCTTTAGTTGATCGACCATTACTCTGCCAAACCTTCTTTTTTCATTGTTTCAGCGATGCCTTCAAGAGCTTCTTTTTCGTCTTCGCCGTTTACAGAAATAGTCACATCAGATCCTTGGCCAACACCTAAAGACATCACACCCATGATAGATTTCAAGTTTACGGATTTGCCTTTGTATTCCAATTCGATTTCTGAAGCATATTTGCTTGCAGATTGAACTAAAAGTGTAGCTGGACGTGCATGAATACCAGTTTCAGCAATAATGTGAAATTCGCGTTTTTCCATAATAAGAATCCCCTTTTAAATGTGTATATTTGTGCAAGAGCTCAGACTGCCCTTTCATTTCTTAACCTTACCATTTTTCTGTCAAATAAACAACTATTTCGCTATAAAAAACCGTTCTCATTTCTTATTTGTCACTAGGTCTTAAAACAGATTCTCATTGGCTTTTTTAGCAAAATCCCATTTTACACTGATAAATTTCGTCAAAAAGGGTATAATATTTAGTAAGAACCGTGCCATTTCTTGGGAGGGGGAGACTCATGAAATTAATTAACATTACAAATGGACATGCACAGCTCGTTAATCAACAATTATCTGCAACAGATGCCAAATTAGTAAAAGTTTATTCTTTAGGTCAGTCAACCGTTATTTACTCGGAGGCTCCGACCCATAAAAATATTGTCATTATCAACAAGAAGCGTCCTATAAAAGAAGTAGAAATAGATTTTGTCATCCAACGAACCATTCGACTACCAAAGGAAGAGTTGGAAATCCTTCGCGTCCACAATTTTGTTGAAATTAGCCATACCATTCGAACAGGTCGCCCTAAATTTGTTTCTCTTTATAGTGACTAGGCTCATCTCTTTCATCTATAACTTAAAATGAGTCTACCTTTCAAATGAAGGCGCTTGATTCCACTTCGTTTCGCTTATAGATAGGCTAGGATAGAGCTTAAACAAACTATATTGTCACACTTTTCATGAGATAGCTTAACCCTATCCCTGTAGCAGAGAGTCCTTACAACTGTTGGGCTCTCTGCTTTTTCTTTACCAATCTCTATTTTCTACAGTCTCTTCCTAAAGGCTAAAACTTCCAAATAGATGTTCATCTCTTTTCGATTCTCAAAACTCAGCCTATCTTAGACATTTCATTTTACAATCGACGTCAATTTTGGCACTTTGTCAAATTTTGTTGTTGGTAAATTTTTTAGAGAAAATCACTCTTCTTCGGTTGATATTTGTCGGTGGATTTTAGAATGAACTTAGCCACTCAATTGTGAAAAAAAAAGACGCCATGTAAATTT
>NZ_QXPZ01000030.1 GCF_003664595.1 Atopobacter sp. AH10 | reverse complement strand
AAGCCACAGCTCTCCCTTTGTGAAAAATTTAGGGGGTGGCTAACTTGTACTTGAAATTTACGACTTTTAAAAACCATTCAAAAAATCAAAAAGAGAGTTAATCCTAAACTGGAAGTGAAGGGGATTTTGCTAACGATGTGTGAGTATAGAACCAATCTTTCAAAACTACTTACTGAACAGGTGGAAGAAATGTATCATGGAAAGCTAGCGGTATTTCAAACAAAAATCCCCAAAACAGTAAAAGTTGGAGAAGCCATATACAGTGGTCAAAGCATTAAAAAATATGCAAAAGGAAGTAGTGTAGATGTTGCATATGATAATCTTGCAAAGGAGATCTGCCATGAGTAAAAAACTACAGAAAAGAGAAATAACAGATGTAGTAGATTTTTTGCTTGATGATATAGAATCTGTGGAGCAAGGTGATATTAAGCAGCTAGAACTTGATATACTTGAAAATTATCATGACCATCCATTTACTCTTTATAAAGGGAAAAGACTTAATGATATGGTGGAAAGTGTTAAAGAAAATGGCATATTAAATCCAATAATTGTCTTAAAAAAAGGCGATAATAGATATGAAATACTCTCCGGGCATAATAGAGTAAATGCAGCAAGGCTTGCCGATATAAAGAGCATTCCTTGTATTGTAAAAGAAAATCTAACAGATAAACAAGCCTATACCTATGTGATAGAAACAAATCTAATGCAACGTTCATTCTCAGATTTATTACCGACAGAAAAAGCCCTTGTTCTTAAAATAAGATATGAAAAAATAGCAAGTCAGGGCAAGAGAAATGATTTAAAAAATGAAATAGAACTGTTAGATAAGGGTATTATAGAGAAGGAAGATAAGATTGGTAAAGCAGACAGTAGAAAAACACTTGGAAAAGAATACAATCTTTCAGGAGCATCCATTGCAAGGTATCTTAGATTAAATAAATTATCTGATTTTTGGAAACAAGATGTTGATAATGAAAAAATAGGACTAACAATGGCAGTGGATTTATCTTATCTTTCAAAAGAGATACAAGAATATCTATATCAGCAGAGTAAAGAACTGAAACTAACCTTAAAGCCAAGCGATGCTAAAGTACTTCATATGATGAATAATGAAGAACATTTAAATCAAGAGATGGTTAGAGCATATTTATTGAACCTACAACAACCAAAGATGAAAGCATATCAGAATATAAGGTTATCGCAAAATATTTTTCAAAAATTTTTTCAAGGTGAAACAAAGGAAAATGTAGAAAATATTATAGAAAAGGCATTGGAAAATTATTTTAAGAATATATAAGCAAGTAAAATACGAAATAGGAAGTTTGAAGTATAATATAGGTACAAAATAAATTCAGATAACTGTTTGATAGAATAATATGTAAAAAAGAAGGTGGTACAATGGACGAAATAAAATTGTATGAGAACAAAGAAATACGTTCTGTTTGGGACGAAGAAAAAGAAGAATGGTATTTTTCAGTAGTCGATGTAGTTGGAGTCTTGTCAGAAAGTAAAAATCCAACAGATTATCTCAAGAAGATGAGAAAACGTGATGAACAGTTAGCTTTCTACATAGGGACAAATTGTCCCCAGGTAGAAATGAAATCATCAAGTGGCAAAAAAAGAAAAATATTGGCGGGAAATATGAAAGATATTTTCCGTATTATTCAGTCCATTCCATCCCCAAAGGCAGAGCCTTTCAAATTATGGCTTGCGGAAGTAGGAAAAGAGCGAATTGATGAAATCATTGATCCGGAACTTACTATTGACAGAGCCTTAGAAACATATTTGAAGAAGGGCTATTCAAGAGAGTGGATAAATCAAAGATTACAAGCTATTCAAGTAAGAAAGGAACTTACGGATGCTTGGGAGGATCATGGCATAGAAAAAGGCAAAGAATACGCAATCCTTACCGATGAAATCACTAAAGCATGGTCCGGAATGACAACAAGAGGATACAAAAATCTAAAAGGACTGAAAAAGGAGAATTTAAGGGACAATATGACTACCCTTGAAATAGTCCTTAATATGCTTGCAGAAGCCACAACAACGGAACTTACTAAAACAACCAATCCTAAAGGATTAGAAGAAAATAGGAAAGTTGCTAAAGAGGGAGGCGGTATAGCAGGTAATGCCAGAAAAGAAATAGAAGAAAGAACCGGTAAACCTGTAATCAGTCCTAAAAATGCAGTAGATATGTCAAAACTTATAGAAGATGTGGTCAAAGAGACTATAATAGAAAATACAAGTTCTGAAGATAAAAAGAGTAAAGATAACAACTAAAATTAAGATATTTTCAAAGAGATAGCAAAAGAGTTATCTCTTTTTTTGTTGCTAAAACAAATAAAAATACAGGAAGGAGAAAGTTATGAATATTAAATTTAGCTATTACTACGGAAAAGAAGCAGATCAATACTCCTTCTTTAAAATACCGAAGATTTTATATACAGACAGCATTTTTAAAACATTAAGTAGCGATGCAAAAGTTCTGTATTCTATTTTGCTCGATAGAATGAGCTTATCTATGAAAAATGGGTGGTTAGATGAAGAAAACAAAGTATTCATCATATTTACCATAGATGAAATAGAAGAAACTATGAATATAGGCAGAAATAAGGCAATCAACATTATGAAAGAAATACAAGACTTTGGACTGATAGAAAAGAAGAGAAGAGGGCTTGGAAAACCGAACATAATCTATGTAAAAAGTTTTCTTGTAGAAACCATAGAAGAAAACGGAAAAATGGAAGAAGAAAAAAATGGAGATAGAAGTTTAAATGACAAATTTCAAGAAGTTTCAAAAGCAAACTTACAGAAGTTTGAAAAACAAACTTCAAGAAATTTAAAAAACAAACCTCAAGAAGTTTCAAAAACAAACTGTAATAAGACTAATATAAATAAAACTAAAAAGAGTGATACTGATATTAGTAAGACCACCTCCATAGATAAAACAGGATGTAAGAGAAAATCAAAAAAAGGAGAAGGAGGTCAAGTAGAAAAAATAATAAAGCAAAATATTTCATATTTCGATTTTATGGATAGGGATAGTCCTACAAAAGAAAATATAGATTTTATAGTAGAAATTATGGTGGATGCAGTTGAAAGTAAAAGAGATTTAAAAATCAATCAGACATGGATAAGCTATGAAAAGATTAAGGAAAAATTCTTAAGTATCAAAAAAGAACACATAGAATATATCTTATCCGTTTTAAGAGAAAATACATCTAAAATTACCCATTTTAGAGCATATCTGTTATCTATAATCTACAATGCTCCTATAAACATTATTTATTACAATAAGCAATCAAAGGATGTAAGAAATTTTGAGAATTATGCTGATGATGAAAAATTGTGGAAAGAATTTTTAAAAGGTCAATGAGTAAAGAGTTTTAAAAAATAAAATTGATTGAAAGAGAGGTTCACAGATGGAAACGACAAGTGAAGTATTTGATAAGGTGTTTGAAAATATGGAAAAGAATATGCTAAATGAGGAAAATGGAGATTATGTAAATAGTGAAGATGGACTTGTCTATTGTGGAAAATGCCATACAGCCAAGCAACAGATGGTAAATATTGCTGGTGTTTCAAGAAAAATCCCTAAAAATTGTGATTGTAGAAGTAAAGAGATAGAACAAGAAAGAAAAGAAATGGCAGAATTTGAACGTAGTATGCGTATAGGCAGACTTAAAAGTATGGCATTTGATGATAATCTCTTGTATAAACAAACTTTTGAGAGGGAAGATGGGAGTTTGGAACATAAACAGGCAGGGTTAAATTATGTGAAGCATTTTGAGAATATGGAAAAAGAAAATATAGGTCTTATATTAACAGGTGCAGTTGGAACTGGAAAAACATATCTGGCATCCTCTATTGCAAATGCTTTGATAGAAAAAGGAATCACAGTTAGAATGACAAACTTTGGAGTGATATTAAACGATATGATGAATCTACAGATAGATAAAAATAAGTATATCAAAAATCTAAACAGCAATAGGCTTTTGATTATAGATGATTTTGGAATACAAAGAGATACCTCTTTTGCCCTAGAACATATTTTTAACATCATAGATAGCAGATATAGGGCGAACAAGCCCATTATTGTTACAACAAATTTGTCAATTGCCCACTTGATGAATACAACAGATTTAAAAGAAAAGAGAATATATTCCAGACTTCTTGAAATGGCAACACCTCTTATCTTCAATGGGGAAAATCATAGATTAAAAACAATGAGGGAGAAGGCAATGGCAGCCAATTTAATTTTGACAGAAAGTAGGTGATATTTTGATCAATGAAGAAGTAACAAGACAGGTAATTGCTGTAAATAAAAAAGCACTTCATTTGACTTCGAAAGAAATTGTAAAACTAATGAAGATGATACTGAATAAGGCGGAAAAAGAAAAAAACGGGTTGAAAGGTCTGATTGACAAACAAAAACCGACTACAGTAAAGGATTTAGTGAAAAAAGGAAAAGTTGAAACCCTAGAGTTAAATGATGTTGATTTAAAAAATCTAAAAAGAGAATTAAAGAAGAGTGGCGTGAAATTCAGTATAAAAAAAGATTTAATTACAGGAAATAAGATAGTGTTTTTTCAGGCAAAAGATGAAAAAGTTATGGAACAGGCTTTTAAAGATACTGTTTCAAAATTTGCCGGTAAGAATAAAAAGAGAGAATCTGTAATGGATAAATTAAATCACTTTAAAGAAAAAGTTAGAAATGCACCTCAAAAAGATAAGATAAAAGAAAAACATCATGAGCAAAGTTTATAGATTATCTATAAATAAAACAAATAAGAAAATAAAATTTTCAAAAAAATTTAACATTATAAAATTTAGAAAGATTTTTCTTTTTATATATTTTTATAAAATCAAGTAATATATAATTAATTTTATGATTTTATGGAAATTCAATTAAGAAATGTAAGTATTGAAATAATGTAGCTTATATGTTAAAATAAGTGTGTATATTAAAATAAGTGTGTATGTTGTATATTGAATATTGAAGTGAGGTATTTGGGAATGAATAAAGAAAGAGAAACCGTTGCAGTGCTTTTTACTGGTGGAAAAGATTCATCATTAGTAGCTTGTTTAGAAGCGAGTAAGGGAAATAATGTTCATTTACTTACTGGAGTTAGTGGTATAGGAATAAAAAGTGAATTATCTGAAATAAGAGTTAAAGAATTGATTGAAAGATTTCCTAATGTTGTCATAGAAAGACACTTTCTTTCTACAAGCGCATTATTAAGGAAAATAGCAATAAAAGATATAGAAAAAGATATATTGAAGTGGAAATGTAATTTAGTTTTGTTAGGTGATAAAATGGCAATACACGCTGCTGCGACAGCCTATTGTATTCAAAATGGAATTACTAAATTATTAGATGGAGTTGTTAAATACCAAGATGAATTAGTGGAACAAAAAATTATTGCTATGGAAATGTTAAAAAATTTTGAAAAGGAATATAATATAACATATGAATCTCCTATATATGAATTTGGAGATAAGAAAGCTGTTAAATATGCATTACTTGAATTTGGAATATATAATAAATCCTTGGAAGGAGTGTCTATTTTTGGTGATTCATTTACAGAACCAGATGATTCAGTAATAAAAGAATATATAGAAGATAAAATTCATTATTGCAGAGAACATATTGATTTATTGTTGGGAAATAAGGAGTATAAATAAAATGATAAGAAAATCTTCAGCATTAATTATAAACAATAACAAAATGCTAGTTGTTAAAAAGAAAAAAAATCCAACTCATTATATTTTACCTGGTGGGAAGATAGAAAACTCAGAAACACCATTAGATGCATTAAAAAGAGAATTGAATGAAGAAATAAATTTGAATACTGTAGACAATGATTTTGATTTTTTGGGTATTTTTTATACAAACTCTCAATTTGAAAATAGTCAATTAGAAACGTATTTATTTCATTTAAATAATAAAAAAATAAATGGAGAAATAATTATTGGAAGAGAAATTGGTTCATATGAGTGGATATCATTAGATGATGGTCAAAGAAGTGATTTATCATCAGGTATAACAGAATTTGCTATAAAGGAGGCATTAAAAATAGGAAATAAAAATGATGAATAAAATTGAAACTATAATATTTGACTTAGACAATACTTTATATAATTTTAAATATTTTTGGGAAAAAAGCCCATTATGAATTGTATAAAGATTTAAATATAAAAGAGGTTGATTATAATACCTTTATGAAGGAGTATTTAATTCAAGACAAAGTATTGTGGAATGATATAGTAGCAGGAAAAATAGATTTGAATGAACTTAGGATTATTAGGCCATATATAACTTTTAAAAAACTAGGAATAGATAAATCTAGAAAATTTTGTAAAGAGTTTTATTTAAGAATGTTTGATATTTTGATTAATGAAATGTTCATTGAATCAAAAATAAATAATATATTATCTAATTTGAAAGATAATTATAAACTTTATATTCTAACTAATGGTTTAAAGAAAGAACAAGAAATGAAAATAAATAAGTTAGGAATAAGTAAATATTTTGAAAATATAATTATTTCTGAGTCTATAGGTTATGAGAAGCCAGATTTAAAAGCATTTTATTATTTAATTAATAAATTTGATATAACACCACACTATACTATTATGATTGGTGATTCATATATAAATGATATAGAGCCATCAATTAAATTGGGATTTAATACACTTCACATAGATTATGAGAAATTGGTTACATTAGACTACAATTTTAATGAAGATATATTAGAACAATTTAAGGATAATATAGTATGGAGTTGAAAAAAATAATTGTTTTATGGATTACTGTGTTTTTTTCAGCTAGCATGGCTTTGTGTTTTTTAGGGTCAATAGATGATATATCTAAAGATTTTAGTATATCACTGTCTTTATCAGGACAAATTTCATCGGTATATGCATTATCTTTTGCGATTTTAGGACCAGGATTAATAAAAGTATTTGGTAAATTTAGTTATAAAATATCTATCTTAACCTCGGTTATATTCTTATTATTTTCTAATTTGTTAATAGCTTATATACATGATATAAAAGTTTTTTTTATAATAAGAATAATTTCAGCAGGTATAGCATCATTTTTAATTACAAAATGTTTTGGATATATAACAGAGTTTTCAAGCTTAAAAAAAGTTGGCAAAAATTTAGGTATCTTATATAGTGCATTTGCAGCTGCTAATACATTTTTAATTCCAACATATTCACATATATCTAATAATTTTGGATGGAGAGTAGTTCCTCAGTTGTTATCAGCAAGTTTTATATTTGTTGTAATATTAACTGTTTATTGTATTGAATTTGATGATTTTTTTATAAAAAATAAAATTGATTGTTGTGATGATTACAGTAAAATAGAATGGTATAGAAATATTGAAGTTATCATGTTACTATTTACTACAATTTGTATATTAGGTTCTAATATGATATTTATGGGATATATTGATCCATTTTTAAAAAATAATGGAAATAATAGCGTTTCTATAGTGCTTTTTATATTTGGAGTTGGAGGCATTTTAGGAAGTTATATTAGTTCTAAAATATCAAATAAATGTTCAGAAAAAAAGGTTTAAAGATTATATTAATTGTATATACTTTGTTGCTACCTATAATCTATATTTTTAAAAATATTTACATATTATCTTTTTTAATATTTTTATGGAGTGTTATACAGTGGGCAAGTGGACCTATGATACAAAAAATGTTAATTAATAAATCAAGAAATAATAGAGAGTCTGAAAAATTACTAAGTTTAAATATGTCGTTTATAAATTTTGGTATTTCATTGGGAGGTATTCTTGGTGGAGTAGCTATAAAATATAGTATTCAAAAGCTTCCCTTATTTGCGATGAGTATGGCTGTATTACCAATTTTAACAAATATGTGTATAAGGAATAAAAAGGAATAAAAATGAGAAATGATTTTTATTTAAAAGATGTTATTAGAACCAAATACAAATTGGATTTTGGAATAGCAGAAATGGATTTTGAATTTCCTATTAGAAAGTATCTGGAAAATATAAATAAATTGGGATATGGTAATCCTGATTCACAACAATACTCAGAGTCTATAAAAAGATGGTTTTATATTCAATATGGACAAATTATTGATGATAGATATTTTGTATATACCCATTCGATAAAGTATGCTATAAAGAAAATAATTGATTCTTGTAATAAGGTAAATATACTTAATTTTATACCTTGTTATAATGGTTATAATGATATTTTAAATTTATATAGAGTTTTTGATTATAATTATTTGAATTTATTTGAAGAATGTTTTAAAGAACATTTAGAAACATTTATAATTAAAAACAAAATTAATTGTATAATAATCTCAAATCCACATAATCCTACAGGGAAAATCATAGGCAAAGAAAAATTAGAAGAAATAGTTGATATATGCTCAAAACACAATATATATTTAGTTGTTGATGAAGCATATGGAGATATAGTGCAAAATGAGTTCTTTAGTGCTGTAAATATAGAATATGATAATTGTATTGTTGTGAAAACAATTGGAAAAACATTTAATATTTCGGGTGTTGGAGGAGCATATTTAATAGCTTATAATAAAAAGATTTGTGATGAAATAGTACATGAAATTAAATCTGATGGATTAATGTCTCCAAATATTTTTTCATATTATTTAACAGAATGCTTATATTCTATGGAAGGGAAATTTTGGTTAGATGATATCAATGATATAATACTAAAAAATAAGCAGTATTTTAAGCAAGAATTAGATAGCAAATTTAGAAATAAGTTAAATTATGAATTAACATACGGTTCTTATTTAGCTTGGGTTAATTATGATGCGTTAGGGATATCTGAAGAATTATTTGAAAAAATTTTAAAAGAGAATAAAATAAAAGTTGTATTTTCATCTAAATATAAACTATTTGAAAAATATTTTAGAGTTAATTTAGCTTGTAAAATAGAAAAGATTGATAAATTTATTTTTGAATTGGAAAAAATTATAAATAATATAAGTTGAAATATTATTAAAAGAGATAACAAATTGTTATTTCTTTTTTTGTATCTACAATTAAAATTTGGAAAGAAAAAAGTTATTAAAAAACCTATAGAGACTTGCAAATTTTACGTAATGAGGTATGGTAGAGAGAAAAACAGCAAATTTGTAGATAGATGAGCAGAAATAAGATATAGTCTTATTAAGCTAGTAAGTTAGTTCAAGATAATAAACTCCCGAAGGTAATTATAATTTTAATTCATAAATCCTCTGACAAAAATAAGAGAGAATGATCATGTCTTATTTTATTTTTAGTGTTTGAATAATAAAAGAATAAATTTATGCGCCCACGCTTGATAAAGAACATAATATAATAAAATGTTGAATTATCAATACCGAATGATATACACATTGCTTTGAGAGAAGAGGGGTTAAGATTTCCTATTATTCAATTGATAAAAGGCGAAGATATTAAAAAACTTATAATTTTTTCCAAAGAAAGGAAGTGAGTAGTATAAAAATATTAAATGAAGTAATAAAAGACATAAAGAATGTGTTTCATATAAGAGATAAGAAAAAGTTTGTATTATTAAACTTACCTTATCTCTTTTTCTTTTATATAGGCAATATATTCTCAAGACAGGTAAACAGCTACACAGGTGGAGATTTTATAGATAGAAGTATCGTTGCTTTATCAGATATTGAAAATATGTCTTATTTGCCCTCTTTTAGAGTAAATGACCTACTTACAGGTATAATATTTTCAGCAGTTATATGGTTTATAGTTTATAACAAAAAGAAAAATGCCAAAAAATTTCGTCAAGGGAGAGAATATGGCTCTGCAAGATGGGGGAGTTGTAAAGATATTGAGCCTTATGTAGATGAAAAGTTTGAAAACAACATCTTACTTACCAATACAGAACGGCTTACGATGAACAGCAGACCGAAAATTCCTAAATATGCGAGGAATAAAAATGTGCTTGTAGTAGGAGGATCCGGAAGTGGTAAAACCAGATTTTTTGTAAAACCGAACCTTATGCAAATGCATTCATCTTATGTTGTTACCGACCCTAAAGGAACTGTCCTTGTTGAGTGTGGGAAGATGCTTGAGAAAAATGGATATGAAATTAAGGTATTAAATACAATAAACTTCAAAAAATCAATGCATTACAATCCCTTTGCTTACTTAAGAAGTGAAAAAGATATATTGAAACTCGTGCAGACAATAATGGTGAATACTAAGGGAGAAGGAGAAAAATCCAGTGAGGATTTTTGGACGAAAGCCGAGCGATTGTATTACACAGCCTTAATAGGTTATTTATATTATGAAGCACCGATTGAAGAACAAAATTTTGCAACACTTCTTGCTTTTATTGATGCTAGTGAGGTTAGAGAAGAAGATGAGAATTTCAAAAATGCAGTAGATTATATTTTTGAAGCATTAGAAAAAGAAAAACCGAACCATTTTGCAGTCAAGCAATATAAAAAGTACAAATTAGCTGCGGGAAAAACAGCAAAATCTATTCTTATATCATGCGGAGCAAGACTTGCTCCCTTTGATATTGGGGAGCTAAGAAATTTAATGGAATATGATGAAATGGGCCTAGATACCATAGGAGATAAAAAGACAGCACTTTTTATCATCATATCAGACACTGATGATACCTTTAACTTTGTGGTGGCAATGATGTATACCCAGCTTTTCAATTTGCTTTGTGATAAAGCAGATGACGAATATGGAGGAAGATTACCCGTTCATGTAAGATGTTTACTTGATGAATTTAGCAACATCGGGCAGATACCAAAATTTGAAAAACTCATTGCAACCATTCGTTCTAGAGAAATATCCGCAAGTATTATCCTTCAAGCTAAATCACAACTTAAAGCCATTTACAAAGACCATGCTGAAACGATTCAGGGGAATTGTGATAGTGAGTTATTTTTAGGTGGAAAAGAAGGAACAACAATAAAGGAGCTGTCGGAGAACTTGGGAAAAGAAACCATAGACCTTTACAATACATCAGAAACAAGGTCTAATCAAAAATCTTTTGGACTAAACTATCAAAAACTCGGCAAAGAACTGATGAGTAGAGATGAACTTAAAATAATGGATGGTGGAAAGTGTATCTTGGAAATAAGAGGGGCAAGACCTTTTTATTCTGATAAATTTGACATTACCAAGCACAAGAATTATAGACTTTTATCCGACTACAATGATAAAAATACCTTTGATATAGAAAGATACTTAAAGAGAAAAGATGAAGTAAATTTAAAAGAAAATATGGTGGTAACAGTGTTGGAAGCTGATGTGTAAATCTTCTTAGTGACTTTTGTTCAAAATGAGCAGAAGTTATTTTTAGTTTATTACAAAAAAGGAGTCCTTGAAATATGAGAAATTTCAAAAAGAGTAGAAGTCCTCCAATTGTTATGTATAGATTGGAGGTAAAAGATGTAATTTTATAGTGATGATGCCAACAATATGGCATTGTAAAAATAGAAAAGGGGTGGTGCAAAGTAAGAGAAATAACACTTGGAAGTTTATTTGATGGAATAGGAGTATTTCCTTTAGCAGCAGAAAATGTAGGGATAAAAACAGTATGGGCAAGTGAAATTGATAAAAATGCAATATCTATATCTAAAAGACACTTTCCTGATGTAGAGCATTTAGGAGATATAACAAAATTAAAGGCAAGAGATATAGAGTCGGTGGATATAATAACCTTTGGTTCTCCCTGTCAAAATTTTTCAACAGTTGGGGATTTAACAGGACTTAGTGGAGAGAAATCATCTCTTTTCTATCAAGCGATACGCTTGATAAGAGAAATGAGGTGTGTAACAAATGGGAGTTATCTAACTTTCGCTATTTGGGAGAACGTCATGGGAGCTTTTGTATCAGGAGATCGGTTGGATTTTAGAGCCGTCCTTGAATCCTTCAGTAGCACCAAAATTCCAATGCCTACACTTAAATGGGCAAATGCAGGAATGGTGCGAGGGAGAGAATTTGAGCATAGCCTACGAGTCTTGGACGCCCAATATTTCGGAGAGCCTAAGCTCCTTCAAAGAAGAAAGAGAATATTTATTGTCTGTGATTTTGGAGGATTTCGTTCCCATAAAATACTATATAAGCCCGAAAACTTGCTCAAAGATATTAAAACTATCGGAAATATCGAAGATAAGGATACCAAGTCCAATCGAAGAAATTCTGATAAAACAGGGAGGGAAATACCAAACATCAGACCCTTTCAAGATAGAAAAATGCGAGGAGGTGCAAAAGGAAGAAATGAAACTCTTTTTAGAAACAGCTTCGGAAAGCCAAATGAACCTTTTCCAACTCTATTAGCATCCAATCCAACGATGTTTGCGTATTGGATAGACGGAAAAGAAGAAGAGGGATTTATTAGATATTTAACACCGATAGAGTGTGAAAGGCTGATGGGACTGCCGGATAACTACACAAAATATGGAGAAGACGGAAAAATTATATTAGACAGTGCGAGGTATAAAGCACTTGGAAATGCGATTGCCTTACCTTGTGTAGAGTATATTATGGCAGGGATAAAAGAAGAACTTCTAACTTTTGCCCAAAATGAACAGAAGTTAGAATAAATAAAAGACAAAATTTAAAATGAGAAAAATATAGATAAGACCATGACAATATAGAAAAGTTGTGGTCTTTTTTTGTTAAATTAAAAGAAATGAAAATGGAGGATTTATATGCAAAAAGAAATGCTTAATATCAATGGAAATTTAATTAATGAAGTAGAGATGAAAACCATTCAGGGAAAAGACAAAGAAGTAACAGTTGCAAACTTTACGCTCTTTAGAAAAATGGGCAAGGAAGGAGAAAAAAAGAAAGAATATATCAATTGTAATGTTTACGGAGAAAAGACGGAACTTACAAAGGAATTTGAAAAAGGAGATTTTATCCATGTATACGGATATTACAAAGAAGTTCAAAAAGAGGATAAAACCTACAAAAACTTTATTGTAAGGCATGTCAATAAAATCGACAAAGAAATGGAAAAGAAAAAAGAACAGGAAGAAAACAAGGAGGAATAAATTATGGATTTTTTTGTACAAGCAGTAAATGTGCTTAAAATTTTGGTTATGGCAATCGGAGCAGGACTTGGTGCATGGGGAGTTATCAACTTACTCGAAGGATATGGATCGGATAATCCCGGGGCAAAATCGCAAGGCATCAAGCAATTGATGAGCGGTGGAGGAATTGTTTTGATAGGGCTAAAACTCATTCCACTACTTGCTAACGTCTTGAAATAATGTTTGACTTATTTGGAAAGATAGAAGAGTTTTTCAAGGATATTATGATTGATATTATTAAAGATAATCTTTCTGCAATGCTTGTGGATATTAATGACAAAGTAGGAACAGTTGCAGGAGAAGTAGGAAAGACTCCGGGTTCTTGGAACTCGGAGGTCTTTACCTTCATCAAATCAATCAACACAAATGTTGTTTTGCCCATAGCAGCCATAATTCTAGCCGCAATACTTTGTATAGAGCTGATTCAAGTGGTGCTGAGAAAAAATTCTATGCAAGATACGGATACCTTTGAATTTTTTAAGTATATCATCAAGATGTGGATAGCTATATGGTTTGTTTCTCACGCTTTTGATTTTTCAATGGCAGTCTTTGTTGTTGCACAGTCCATGATAGGAAAGGCGGCAGGTGTTGTGGGAACAAGTGCCAACATCACACCTGGTAATTTTGATGCTATGGTTGATGCCCTAAAAACAAAGGAACTTGGAACACTCATTGGAATTGCACTGGAGACGGGATTAGTTAAATTTTCTTTAACTGTTATTTCTATTTTAATCACTGTAATTCTATATGGAAGAATGATTGAAATATATATTTACTGTTCTGTTTGTGCAATACCATTTTCTACAATGGGAAATAAGGAATGGTCAAATATTGGAACAAACTATATTAAATCTTTATTTGCACTTGGACTTCAAGGACTCTTTATCCTAATCTTTTTTGGAATTTATGCAGTTCTGGTCAAAACGGTAAACTTTACGGATATTCACGCAAGTATTTTACAGGTATTGGCATATGGAGTGATTCTTGGAGTCATGATGATGAAATCGGGAAGTATCGCAAAGGCGATTTTAAATAGCCACTAAATAACTTCAGTTCAAAATGAGCAAAAGTGAATAAGATAGTTAAAAAATATAATTATTGGAGGTAATAAATGAAAAAAGTGAATAAGAAAATAGGAATATTGATAGGAACAGGTTTGATTCTTTCTATGGGGACAATGATGAAAGTACTAATAGAAAATAGAGCGAAAAAGTTATCCGATTTTGAAGAAGATGATTTTTACTTTGATTTTGATGAGACAGAAAAAGAGTCTTGTATTATGGATGAATTTGATACAGAAAATACAAAAGATAATGTAAAAAAAGAAGAGAGAGGCTCTTTAGAGGATGAGTATTTAGAATATGAATTAAAGACAGAAGAAGAAAAACAAGATGAATTTAGAGGTTTATCAGTAGAGGTAATGAATCTTGTTTTAAAAGAAGTGATTTTAATGAGTGAAAACGTGAATGCAGTAAAAAAAGATATTGACAGAATAGGTGAAGCTAAAGCATTGGTTAAAGAATTAGAAAATTGTAAAGAAGAAATTATTGCACTTTGGGAGCATATAGAAGCACTTTCAAATATCAAAGAAAAAGTAGATAGAGGGTAGGCTATGGCATATGTAAAAGTACCAAAGGATTTGACGAAAGTAAAAACTAAAGTCGCTCTTAATCTTACCAAAAGACAGCTTATAGGCTTTAGTATAGCAGGACTTATCGGATTTCCTGTGTATATGCTTTGTAAAAAATTTTTCAGTGTAGATATATCAATGATAGTTATGAGTATAGCGGTGCTTCCGGTTCTTTTTGCAACACTATATGAAAAAGATAATTTGCCTTTTGAAAAACATTTGGCATATATCTTAAGATTTCACAAGAGCAAAAAAATCAGGCTATACAAGGCGAAAAGTATCTACCATACGGATAAGAAAAAACAGCATATAGGAAGTAAAAACAAAACAAATGGAAGGAGGAAAAAGAGTGAACAAAAACAATCGAAAAAAGCAAGAGCAACGACTAAGAAAAGATGAGATAGAGCTAAAGAAAAATAAAAAAGAGTTATCTGAACTTAAAAAATCAGGGAAGAAAAAAACAAAGTCAAAAACAAATGGGAAATCATCAAAGAAAGATAGGTGGTTTCCTTTTTTGATGAAACAAGAAAAGAAAGAAACGGTACAAGATACAATTCCCTACAAACGAATGCTAAAAGACGGAATTTGTCAAATTGATAAGAATAGTTATAACAAAACCATTCGATTTTTGGACATTAACTATAGACTTATGGAAGAAGCAGACCAAGAGGGAATATTTTCGGAGTTTTCTTCTTTTCTAAATTTCTTTGATTCCTCTGTGGAAGTAGAATTTAGTTATATCAATAGTATCGGTGAAAATGAGGAAATCAGTAGACTGATTGATATTAAAGAAAATATGGATGATTTTAATGAAATTAGAAATGAATATAGACAAATGCTCTTAAGTCAAAGTTCCAAAGGAAACAATGGGCTTTCTAAAAGTATGTATCTTACCTTTACCATAGAGGCGGAGGATTTAAAGCAGGCAAAGAGTAGGTTAGAGAGAATGGAGATGGATGTGCTAAATAATTTTAAGCAGATGGGAGTAAAAGCCTATGTACTTGACGGTGAGGAAAGACTTAAAACAATTCATGATATTTTAAATCCGAATGACAAACTGGTCTTTTCCTTTGAAGATTTAAAATATAGCGGACTGACAACCAAAGAGTACATTGTTCCTCCATCTTTTAATTTTTCCAAGCCAACCTATTTTAAAACCGGAGAGGTCTTTGCTGAAGTAAATTTCTTACAACTTTTGGCATCGGATATTAAAGATGAGATGTTATCCGAGTTTTTAGAGATGGAAGAGAATATGATTGTAACATTTCATATTAAGGCGATTGATCAGATGGAAGCTATTAAAAATGTGAAAAGAAAAATTACGGATTTAGACAAGATGAAATTAGAAGAAAATAAGAAAGCAATTCGTAGTGGCTATGATATCGACATCTTACCAAGCGACCTTGTAACTTATGGGGCAGAAGCAAAGAATCTCTTATCGGAACTACAAAATCATGATGAAAAGATGTTTTTGGTAACTATACTTTTTATGAACACCAACAAAAGTAAGGGGAAACTAGATAATACGGTATTTGCATTAAAGTCAATTGCAAATAGACATAATTGCAGTTTGAAAAATCTAAATTACAGACAGGAACAGGGACTTGTTGCAAGTTTACCTCTTGGGATAAATGAAGTGGAAATCGAAAGAGGACTTACCACAAGTGCAGCAGCTATATTTATTCCATTTACAACGGAAGAACTCTTTATCAAGGGAGAGAGCTTATATTACGGACTAAATGCACTGAGCAGAAATATCATTATGGCAGATCGAAAGAAACTAAAAAATCCAAATGGTCTAATTTTAGGAACACCGGGTTCTGGTAAATCTTTTGCAGCCAAAAGGGAAATCACCAATGCCTTTTTAATTACGGATGATGACATTATCATAGCAGACCCGGAAGCTGAATATGCACCACTCGTAGAGGCTCTAAAAGGACAGGTTATTAAAATATCTCCGATTTCAAAAGACTATGTCAATCCGCTGGACATCAATATTGACTATGCGGATGAAGATAATCCTTTGTCCTTAAAATCAGACTTCATACTATCTCTATTTGAACTCGTTGTAGGAGAAAAAAAGTTAAGTGCGGAAGAAATCTCCGTTATTGACCGTTGTTTGCCAATTTTATATAAAGCCTACTTTGAAAATCCAATTCCTGAAAATATGCCGATATTGGAAGATTTATATAATCTTCTTCAAAAACAGGAAGAAACCGTAGGAAAGAAACTTGCAGTAGAGATGGAGATTTATGTAAAGGGAAGTTTAAATGTCTTTAATCATAGAACGAATGTAGATACAAGTAACAGAGTGGTTTGTTATGACATCAAAGAGCTTGGAAAACAGCTTAAAAAGATAGGGATGCTCGTGGTGCAGGATCAGGTATGGAACAGAGTAACCATAAACAGAGCAAGCAAAAAAGCGACAAGATACTATGTTGATGAATTTCATCTTTTGTTGAAAGAACCGCAAACAGCCAATTATTCCATTGAAATTTGGAAGCGTTTTAGAAAATGGGGCGGTATGCCGACAGGCTTAACTCAAAATATAAAGGACTTACTTGCAAGTCCTGAAATTGAAAATATATTTGACAATACCGACTTTATTTTGATGCTTAACCAAGCAGGAACGGATAGAGATATTCTAGCTAAAAAACTCAACATCTCCAAACATCAGCTTTCCTATGTAACCAATTCGGGTGAAGGAGAGGGACTTATCTTTTATGGAAATACGATTGTTCCTTTTATAGACCAGTTTCCGAAAAATACAAAACTCTATTCACTAATCACAACGAAACCTGAAGAAGTAAAAAAGGCAGGTGAATAGGGATGAGTGTAGACAGGAGTAAAGAAGCATTCATAAAAGAAAATACAAATGAAATTATTTGTGGGAATGCACTTGAAACTTTAAGAAAATTTCCAGATGAAAGTATACATTGTGTGATTACCTCCCCGCCCTACTATGGACTGAGAGATTACCACAAGGAAGATCAAATCGGAAGAGAAACTACGGTAGAAGAATATCTTGACAAATTGGTAGCAGTATTTCATGAGGTGAGAAGAGTATTAAAAAAAGACGGCACCTGCTTTGTCGTGATTGGGGATTCTTATGCCGGTTCAGGAGGTGGAAAGGGAAAATATATTGATCCTAAATATCCAAAAGGAAGAAATGGACAAAATCCATCAATTACACAAAAGGTTTCAGGATATAAGTCAAAGGATTTAATGGGTATACCTTGGAGATTGGCTTTTGCTTTAAGAGAGGATGGGTGGTATTTACGTTCTGATATTATTTGGCATAAGGAAAATGCCATGCCTGAGTCTTGTAAGGACAGACCTACTCGTTCTTATGAGCATATTTTTTTACTTTCTAAATCACCAAAATATTATTATGATTATGAACAAATGGCAGAGCCGATGAAAGAAGTTAGCAAAAAAAGATATATGAGAGGAAGAAAGGCAGATAATAAATATTTAAAAGAAAATTCCGGAGCAAAGATACAAAAAATCAATAAAGCAAGAAGATATGGAGAGTATATGGGAGATAATATTCCTCAGTTTCGTAATAAAAGAGATATTTGGACTATAAATACCGTATCTTTTAGAGGGGAACATTATGCTACTTTTCCACCTAAGTTAGCTGAAATTTGTATGATAGCGGGTTGCCCTAAAGGTGGAATAATCCTTGATCCTTTTATTGGAAGTGGAACAGTCGGATTTGTGGCACTTATGCAAGATAGAAAATATATCGGTATAGAATTAAATGAAGAGTATTGCAGGCTTGCAAGGGAAAGAATCGAAAGGGAGGTGAATTCTTTGAATGAAAAAGCAAATGAGATACAAAAAGAGTAGAGAAAAGAATTTTAAAAAGAATACTTCTTTTGATTCAAGTCATCAAAATGTTAGTAGATATGACAATAATCTGTCAGATGATAATTCTATGGTAGATATACAAGAAAATTCCACATTAAAATCTAATGGCATAAGTAGTAAAAAGATGCATAAAAATTTTTACAGTCAAGAAGATAATTCCATGAAAGAAAGTATGAATTTGAGTAAAGATAAGCTGGTATCTAAGAATCAATCAAAGCATTTTATGAGTGGACAATACGAAAAAAATATACGAAACGATGAATTATACCCATTAAGTGATAACGGAGAAAAAGGTCAAACTTTTTCAAGAAAAGAAAATCAGAAGAAAAAAATGCGAAAGCAGATAGATAAGTTTCATAAAGAAAAAGAGGTTTATGATCCATTATCTAAAGACATGGACAACGATGGAGTAATAGATAGGTATGATGTGGATTTTAGGGATAGTAAAGTATCATATCGAACTCTTGCAGATGATGAAAAGTATGATAATAGGCAAAATGATAAGGAAAAAAATTATGATGAATATGTAAAAAATCCAAAATCCAAGAATAAGATATACAAACATTATGCAAAAGATACCTTTTCCAAAGAAAGTCCAAAATCGGAAAATCAAAAGAAATATTTTAAAAGTAATTTTGACAATCAGGAGTTTACAAGAGATAAAGATACGAAAAAGAAGTCATTTCAAGATGTAAAGAATGAGGGAAAAACCAGTGATAAAAGCACATCACAAAAAAGAAAAGGGAAATTTGAAAATAAGGAAAAGAAAATTTCCAAGTTACAGCAAAAAAAGCAAAGACAAGAGCAGAAACTAAAAAATAAGGGAATTGATGGCAAAAGTCAAAGTGCAAAAAGTGCTGTAATGGCAACGGGAATGGTAAAGAGGTATTTGGAAAGCGGAAAAGAAGATAATGCTGGAGTTGAGGGAACGCATAAGGCTGTAGAGAAGATGGAAACCATTTCAAGACATGCTTATCATCGTGGAAAGAAGAAGGTATTAAAGAGACAAAAGAAGATAAATAAACTTGACAAGAGTATTCATAAACAGGAAAAGAAACTCTTCTTTCAAAAAAATATGGAAGAACTAAAAAAGAGTAGTGAGTATCAGAATACTTCAAGATTAAAACAGTTTTTTAAAAGAAGGCAGTATAAAAGGCAGATTCAAAAGAAGTATAAAGATAGCGTAAAAAACAGAATAAAAAAATCCTTTATCGAGAGTAGTAAAAGATTTGCTGAGTTTATAAGAGCCAGAGGTAAAAAGATGGGATTCCTATTACTTATTGTTATAGGAATATTTTTTATGCTTTTTCAATCGGGAACTATGTTGATGAACATGGGAACAGGTATGGTAGGAAATACAATCTCGACTACGTATCTATCATCAGAAGATACACTAAAAGAAATTAATCAGGAATTTTCTTCCTTAGAACAGGAATTACAGGAAGAAATGGATAGTGTCCATGAAAATCATCCGGGTTATGATGAATATATTATAAATGGAAAAGAGAATATTGGTCATAATGTTCATGAACTCTTATCCTACATCACTGCCCGCTTTGGAGTGGTAAAAGAAGTATCCGAAGTAGAAAGCGAACTTCAAAGTTTGTTTCATCAGATGTATACCTTAACCTACAAAGAAGAAATTGAAATCAGATATAGAACTGTTACATCTGAGGACGGTGAAAGTCATGAAGAAGCATATGAGTATAAAAAGCTCATTGTAACCTTGGAAAAAAGAGAGATGGATATAATTATCCGAGAAGTGTTCCACTCTTATCCTGACAATTTATCCCACTATGAAACGCTCCTTGCAAGTAAAGGAAATATGGAACTTGCCTTTGGAAGTGGCAATGGGGATTTATCAGAGATTATCAATAATCCCGATTTTTCAAATCCCGGACTTGAATTTAATGGAGAAAGTGTAAAAGCTATTGTGCATGAGGCGGAAAAACATATCGGAAAAAGATATGTGTTTGGAGCTAATGGACCTAGTAACTTTGACTGTTCAAGTTTTGTATGTTGGACCTATACCCATTCAGGGATAAAAAATATGCCTCGTACTACTGCTTGGAGAATTTATACAGACTATTGCAATCCCGTTTCACCAAGTGAAGCAAAGGCGGGAGATATTATTTTCTTTAAGGGAACATATAATTCAGGATCACCAATTTCTCATGTAGGCATCTATGTAGGTGGGGGTTATATGATTCATGCAGGAGATCCGATTCAGTATGCAAGGATTGATACACCGTACTGGAAACAGCATTTTTACGGATTTGGTAGACCTAAATAGGAGGGAGTACATTGAATAACAAGTATAGAAAAAATATTGAAAAACAAAAAGAAATTGATGAAAAGATAGAAGAATTAAAGTTAAAAAAAGAGATATTAAAAGAAGAGCAGGAAGAAATGGAAAGTGCTTGTATATTAAAAGAATATCGAAGTATTGATATTTCCATTGATGAATTTTTGGAAATGATAAAAAGTTACAAGAAAGATGAATTGAAGGAAAAAAGGAGTATGCAAAAAGCAGAAAATATAGAATATATGGAGGAAAATGATGAAAACCAAATTTAAGATGAATAAGAAATCCAAAGCTACCTTATTTGGAATAATTGTTGTTATTGTCATGTTAATCGGAACTATGATTTTTAATAAACAGATTGTATTTGCACAGGGGAATTTGTTTCCAACATTGATTAGTCCAGTGGAAGATATTAAAAAAGATGAGGTAGAAGTTAAGGTAAAATATATATTTCAAGATGATAGTCTTTACAAAGAAGAAAGCATTAAAGCAAAGGAAGGACAGATTCTTGACAGTGGAGACATTCCTATCTTGCCTGATGATATGAAATTTATAGATGAATTTTTGTTCTATAAAGTAAAGGGAGACGGGACAGACGAAATTATTCGTAAAGTGGAAAAAGTTACTGTTAAGGATAAAAAAACGCAGACAGAGGAAAATAATGAAAAAGAAGATCCTAAAAATGAACAAAGTACACAAACGGAAAATCCAAAAACAGAAGATAAAAAAGTTCAAACAGACATAGATAAAGAAAGCATATCTAAGATGGAAAAGGAATCGAAAGAGCTGAAAGAAAAATTAGATAAATTAAGTGAACAAGTCAAGGATAAGGACAAGTTAAATGATAAGCAAAAGGATAAAATCAAAGACTTGGAAGATGAAATAGAATCCTTGGAGAAAAGGCTGAAAAAGGAAAAAGAAAAGATGAATTCTTCTAAAGAAAACACAGAAATCAAAAAATCTGTGGAAGAACTGGAGAAGAAAATTAAAGAATTGCAGGAAAAATCAAATCAGATCAATAAACAAGACTATCCAAAGGCTATAACAAATCCATTGCCACAAGCATTACCACAAAATCCATCTTCATTTGTAAAAGGTAATGCACCATCTGCTTCAGTAGGTAGTGGAGATAGTGTAAAGAAAGAAAAGGGTGCCTTAAAATCATCTGCACCGGATACCTCTAAAAATACAAAAAGTGATGAGAATAAAGAAAGTAAAGAGAATAAAGAAAATAAAGAAAAAGAGGTTCGTTATCCTAATAAATTGACACCCAAACAGGCAGCAAGTAATAACAGTCAAAATTCGACTACGGATAGCGGAGAAAAGAATGTCAATACCAATAAAGGAGTAGCCTCAGCACCGTCAAAGGCTAGAGCTTCTGTTACTGAGAATAAGGATAATGCTAACAAGGATTATAGGGTTCATCATAATGATGGTAAAGACAATAAAGAAACTGACAAATATTCTGCTGATGCAAGACAATTTGTAACCTTCCAGACAAAATCAGGTAAGACATTTCATTTAATTATCAACCATGATGAGCAAAGTGAAAATGTAATGCTTTTAACGGAAGTGTCTGAAGATGATCTTCTTAATATGGTAGAGGGTAAGGAAAAGTCAAAAGAAGAAATTAAAAAAATTGAAGATAAAGAGCCTAAACCTGAAGTTAAAAAAGAAGACCCTAAAGCTGAAAATAAAGGAAACGGTCTTTATATATTTTTAGGTTTAATCATTGTCGCTGTAATAGGTGGAGGATACTATTTCAAGATTTATAAGAAAAATCAGGAAGATGATGAGGAAGATGAAGAAGAGTATGATGAGTTTGAAGATTCCTATGAAAGAAAAGATGATGAAAGTGAAGTGCCAGACGAAGAAGAAAAACAAGAGATAGAAGATTTGGCAATTGATGCTTATGATGATGAAGATGAGGACTAAAATTAGATATAAATGAAATTATCCACTCGATTTGTTGTGTTTACACTTAAAAAATAGCATAAAATAAGTGTAGACACAACAATGAGGAAGTAAATTGTTGACATAAAAATTATGTATGATTAGTAAGGATAGAATTGTACTTACAGTGAATTTATGGTATAATTTTGGCAATAAAAACTTGAATGTGGTAAGCCCAAGCCCGATTGTGGCTGGGCTATTTTTATCAAAGAAATAAAATTATAGACGATAAATATCTGTAATAGGTAATAATATTACATTATGGTATAAGGGAGGTGTAGAGAAAATGGATTTGTCAAAATATATTGGAGAATCCACTTCCTATGATAAAAAAGAAAAACTTGAAATAAATAAACCAAAGAGCTGGTTAAAAAGTATTAGTGCATTTGCAAATGAAAATGGTGGAGCTTTAATATTTGGTATTTCTGATGCAGATGAACTTATTGGACTAAAAGATTATAAGAAAGATTCTGAAACTATCAGTGAAATAATTAAGGCTAAGATGGATCCGGTTCCAAAAATAAAACTTGAAAACCATACTGAAAATGGTAAGTATTTTATTGTTCTTCATATAAAAGCAGGAAGTGAGACTCCATATTATGTTATTGATGGAGGAAATAGGTCTTCTTATATAAGGATTGGAAATCAGAGTGTTGCCGCTACAAGTATTGACCTTAAAAATTTAGTTTTGAAAGGAATGAATAAAACATTTGATACTATACAAACGGATATTCAGACAAAAGATGCTACCTTTAATAAATTGCGAATTGAATATGAAAAAAGGACAAATAAAAAATTTGAAGAAAAAGATTTGTTATCGTTCGGTTTAACAACAAAAGATAATCTTTTAACTTATGCAGGAGCCTTGTTTGCAGACGGATATTTAGTATATCAATCAAGGATATTTTGCACAAGATGGAATGGACTTACAAAGGCTAGTGGCTTGATGGAAGCACTGGATGATAATGAATTTGAGGGAAATATCTTGTTTTTGCTTGAAAATGCACTGAATTTTACAAAGGTAAACACAAAGAAAATGTGGAGAAAAGGACCACTCTATCGTGAAGAATATCCTGAATATCCTGAAAGAGCGGTTCAAGAAGCAATTGTCAATGCTTTGATTCATAGAGATTATAGCGTCATTGGAAGTGAAGTACATTTGGATATTTATGATGATAGAATGGAAATTTACTCTCCAGGTGGAATGTATGACGGAACCTTAATTCAAGATGTAGACCCATATACTATTTCGTCAAGTAGAAGAAATCCAATTCTTGCAGATATTTTTGGAAGAATGGACTTAATGGAAAGACGGGGAAGTGGACTGAAAAAAATTATAGAGAGTTATGAATTTGAGAAGAACTACAATGAACACTTAAAACCGGAATTTAGATCTACAAGAAGTTCATTTTTTACTATTTTAAAGAATTTAAACTATAATGTTAGTGGTGAACCCCAAAATGAACCCCAAAATGAACCCCAAAATGAACCCCAAAATGAACCCCAAAAAATGACGAAACAAGATAGATTGAATAAAATAATTGATATTATTTCAGACAAACCAAATATTACGAGATTAGAATTATCAAAGATGTTAAATGTTGCAGAATCTACCATCAGAAGAGATATTTTAAAATTGAAAGATGAAGGAAAGATAGAGTATGTAGGTAGTTCTAAAACAGGAAAATGGATTAAAAAATAGACAATTAAATATATGAAATTTTAATAGGCAATTGGAGAAAATTGAAACTCTGATTGCCTTTTTTAGTACAAAAATAAGGAGGAATTTATGAAACATAATTTGGTGATAGCAGAGAAACCAAGTGTTGCAATCTCTATTGCAAAAGTGATTGGAGCAACAAAGAAGAAAGATGGATATTATGAAGGAAACGGATACAAGGTAAGCTGGTGTGTTGGACATTTAATTCAAATGGCAAATCCTGATAGTTATGATGAAAAATATGCGAAGTGGAATATGGCTGATTTGCCGATTATTCCAAAGGAATATAAGTATGAGATTGCAAAGTCTACAAAGAAACAATTTATGATTCTTAAAAAGCTGATGAACGATAAGGACATAGATATTGTGATAAATGCTTGTGATGCAGGGCGTGAGGGAGAAGCAATCTTCAGGCTTGTCTACAATCAGGCAAATTGCAAAAAGAAGATGAAACGCCTTTGGATTTCATCAATGGAAGATAGTGCAATTAAAGATGGCTTTGATAACCTAAAAGATGGAAGTTCTTACGATAATCTATTTGAATCATCACAAGCAAGGGCAATAGCAGATTGGCTTGTGGGAATGAATTTAAGCAGACTGTATTCGTGCCTATATAAACAGAGTTATTCTGTTGGGAGGGTACAAACACCAACTCTTGCAATGATTGTAAATAGAGATGATGAGATAGCAAATTTCAAGAAAGAAAAATATTTTACAGTCGAACTTTCTATGAATGGTTTTACACTATCAACAGATAGAATTGATGATGAGGTTATTGCTGAACAGCTAATCAATTTAGTTGGCAATAAGATAGGAATTACCGATGTTATTCAAAAGGAAAAGATAACAAAACCTGATTTGCCTTTTGACCTTACAACACTTCAAAGAGAGTGCAATAAATATTTTGGATATAGTGCCAAGCAAACACTTGATTATGCTCAAAGTCTGTATGAGAAAAAACTGATTACCTATCCGAGAACAGACAGCAGATGCTTAACGGAAGATATGATTACAAGTACCATCAATCATATCTTAGGAAAGAATGACTTTGATACGGGGCGTATTAAGACGGTATTTAACTCTAAAAAGGTTACAGATCATCATGCTATTATCCCGACAGCAAGCAGTATGAATGGGGACTTAACTTCTCTTCCGGAAAGTGAATTGAAGGTATATGAACTTATTTTAAATAAGCTACATGCAAGTGTAGGCTATCCTTTAATTGAGAATACAACGAAGATTGTGGCTGAATTTGATGGATTTGAATTTACAAGTAGTGGAAAGGTGATTGTAGATGAGGGCTTTACCAAATACCTAAACGAATATGCAAAAAAGAAAAATGAAGATACAGTGCTTCCGGATGTAAAGATTGGTGATAGTCTTGATATTAAAGATAAAGGGATAAAAGAAAAATACACATCATCGCCTAAACATTTTACGGAAGATCTTCTCCTAAAGGCTATGGAGCTTGCAGGAAATGACGCATTGGAAAAAGGTGTGGAAGTTGAGCGAAAAGGACTTGGAACACCTGCAACAAGAGCAGGAATCATTGAAAATCTGATTTTCAAGGGATTTGTAGAAAGAGATAAAAAAAACCTTATTGCCACACACAAAGGAATCAGCCTTGTAACGATTGTAGCAGATACTTTTAAATCGGCAGAAACAACAGCAAAGTGGGAAATGGAGCTATCTGATATTGTACAGGGAAAATCACTAAAGAAAGATTTTTTGGAGGCAATAGAAAGTGAGATAAGAAATGTAATTTCTCGTTATAAAAAGGAATAGCTTATGATTACTAAAGTTAAATAAATGGGTTAAAGCATGTTAGGTTTTTTAAAGCCAAGTTTATAATAAGAGATTTTTTGACAATTCATCTAAATAAAAATGAGTCTGTAGAGTAGAACTAATTTTTTTGTGAGATTTATAAGGTAAGAACAACGGGTAATAAAAATATAATACAATTTAAACTTGTATTTATCTTAGATTTAATATATAATAGAAGACAAGAAAGAGAAGGGATTAATGATGCAAAAAATAAAAGTGTGTAATTCACTAGCAAAAATACGAAAAAGTAAAGGATATACCCAAATACAATTATCGGAGTTGACTGGTATTTCGCAGCAGTATATAAGTAGTGTGGAAAGAGGTATAATAGTTCCGACAATACAGAGAGCAATTCAGTTGGCAGAAGTTTTGGGAGAGTGTTATGGGAATATTTTTTACAAATGCATAAAAGATAGTGTCAAGTGAACTATGAAAAAAACGAACCAAAGGAAAAAGACTCAAATGAACCTTGAAAACTGTAGATATTTTATGTTGTGGTAGCTTACCGCCACCCTTGACAGCACGAAAAAGAGCTGCTGTAGGTGAAGCACCGACGGCGAAGAACTCAAGAACAGTTTGAATTTTCCGTCGCTTACAGCAGTATAGCAGCTCTTTTTCGTGCCATCAAGGGCAAGCCGCTTTGCGGTGGCTGTGTTTAACCTCAGGCTTGGAATCTAAGAACAGTTAGCAGCTTTGCCGTGTTGGAGATTTAGGATTGTCTGTTGACCGAGGGAAATGAGCAATTGCCATTTGCCGGGCATTGTATCAGCTTGTGATATTATTTCAACTTCGTTTAAAGGTTTGAATTTATTGTGTTTGTGTGGTCTTAAAAAGTTGTAATAGGCAACCCATAGAGACAGATCATAGTTGGCTCCATTGATGTTATCAAACCCATTTGTTTTACGATATGAAGCCTTGTATGTACGGTTTAAGCGTTCAATCATCTGCTTGTAGGGTCTAAATTCTTTGGAGACTTCATCATCATTGGTAAGACCGATTACCTGCGTGATTTCGAACTTAAACTTTTTGCCGAATTTGCGGAAAAACTGCTGGGCAGCGAGTGGGTAGGCACTGTAGCCGTCTGCAATGAATTTAAAGTTTTTAGGAAGCTCTTTTAGATGTCGAAATGCCATTCGCATTGCAAGAATGCATGGTCCTACGCCACGATTATCAGATACTTGGTAACCAATGATGGAACGTTTTGCAACATCCATAATGAACCAGATATAGGTTTTGATGCCACGGATTTTGATATATGTTTCATCAGCAGTAAATACTTTGTCAGTTCCGTAATTGTAATTATCTACGAAAGGCTTTATGCAGACAGAGGCAGTTTTACAGTAGTTGGCAACCTGTTGATGTGAGATGCTGATACCATGAATATCCTTTAAAGCCTGAGCTGTTTTGCGGAGTGACAGTCCAAGATTCACTTTGTAGGTAAGACAGAGAGACATGACATTCTGATCGTGTTTGGTGAACTTCAAAGAAGATGCATTTTTAGGGAGACTGTTTAAGTCCATGCGAAAGAAATCTACCCGGAATTCTCGATAGATGTAGTGGAGTTTATATTTGTTTTTTCCATAGCCTTCTGCAAGGTCTTTTTTATCAACCTTTTTAAGGTTGTGAAGATAATACGGACATTTCGGATTGACGCACTTGTGAATAATGAAATGCTTACGGTTTTTCTTTTTTACCAGAGTATTCAGACAGTGAGGACAGCGTAATGTTGTTGTCCGTGTAAATCTGCTTTCAGCAGGGTTGAATTTTGTAGAGCATACTTTACAGAGTATCTGTCCTTTGGAACCATTGTTTTTATAGAGATATGGCTTGGGAGCATTGCATCTTGGACATTGGCATTCGTCGTCAATGTCACATTCAGAACGTCTGGAAACTGGCTTGATTTGCTTGCCATAGCGCCATTCGATGTAAGGAATGTAATCTTTGTAATCCCATGGCTCATAGTGGAGAATCTTAGGGAGTTCATCAATCTTAAATTTTTGGTACTTAGGAGAATGAGAATCATCGAAAGCCCATTGCTTAATGGGAATATATCTACAGATAAAGTTAAAAAGCCAGCAAATTTGTTTTTGTTGGTATTGAATTAAGTTAAGTAAATAAAGTATAATGTCCATGAGCATTTACTCCTTTTGTATAAGGTTGGTTTGGTAATAGACATTATACCAAAAATAGGAGGTAAATGCTCTTTTTATTTGCAAACCTCCAATAAATCAAGGTTTTAAAGGATTTTAGAACAATAAAAACAGGTAGTTTTTGACACTACCGCATAAAAGGTTGAGGTTATAATAATGAAGAAAAAAAATATATTAAAAATATTGTTATTCATATACTTGATTTTGTTGTCTTGGCTAGTTCTTTTTAAGCTAGGCTTTTCTATTAGTGATATGAGGAGGGTTAGAGACGTAAACTTTATTCCTTTCTATTATGACAATATTATAGAAGGAGATCTGTTTTGGTTAGAACCTATTTTTAATATATTAATATTTATTCCTTTTGGAATTTTATTAAAAAAAATAAGTTGTGGTATTAAAATTAACCAGGCATTTTTAATTTTTCTAGTAGTAAGTTTATTTTTTGAAATAATGCAGTATATTATGTCTATTGGGGCATCAGATATAACGGATGTGATAACAAATGTTTTAGGTGGTGTAATTGGTTTTTTAGTTGCAGACATTTTCACTAAGAGAAAAAATAATTAGTATACAACTTCAAGTTGAGCTTTTTGCAAAATATTATCGAATATTATTGAATGTGATATAAAATATATGGAGGTTTGATATATATGGGTAAAGAGTTAAGCAAGTTAAAAAGTATATTATCAAAGAACATATACTATGAGAGGTTAGGAAAAACTTTTCAAACTAGAAATAAATATTTTTTCTATGATTTAGGGACAGGTAAGATTTTTGAATGTACATTTGAAGAGTATCAAATATTTGAACAAATTCTTTCTATAAAAAATAATGAATCATTAGAAGAAATATTTAAGAATACGAACATAGAGGTATTTAGCAAAGTAGTTGATATAATAGATAAAGAGAGTTTGCTTCAAGCCTGTCCTTTTGTGGAATTTACTGGAGATCAAGTCTTGAATTTAGAAGAAAATCTAAATAGAAAATTGAATCAGATAATACTGGAGGTAACTCAGAAATGTAATCTTAGGTGTAAATATTGTATATATGGTGATGAAAATTCCAAGTTTAGAGATTTTTCTGAAACTAAAGATATGCCTTTAGATATTGCAATAAAAAGTATTAACAATATTATTGATAGAGTAGATGATGAGTTTTATGTGACTTTTTATGGTGGTGAACCTTTAGTTAATTTTAAACTGATTAAAAAAATTGTTGAGTATGTATTATCACTGAAATTAAATACAAAGTTGTATTTTTCTATGACAACTAATTTAACTCTTATGAATGAGGAAATTGCTGAGTTTATTGCAACTACAGAAAACTTTTCTGTAGTTTGTAGTATAGATGGGGATAAAATCACACATGATGAATATAGAGTGGATATCAATGGCAATGGAAGTTTTGATCGAACAACTAAAGGTCTTGGAATTTTATATAATGAGCTAAAGAGTAGAGGAAAAGAAGATTTAATATTATTGAGTACAGTTATTACTCCCCCATATGATGAAAACAAGTTATCTAGAATACAGCATTTTTTCAAAACTTGTCCATTTATAAACGAAAAAACTTCTATAATTACAAGTTATGTGGATTATGGAAGAAAGATAAATGAAAATGATATAAAGAGTAGGCGATTTTATAATTCATCAAAAGAGTTTATGAGAGATAATAATCCAGTTCAGGAATGGGCTGAAAATTTTATAAATAATGTAACATCTGAAAATCCATTTACGTGGAATGGAATTTTGCAAAATCTCCAAAAAATTCATAGTAGGCGAATTTCTGGGAAACCTATGAATGAATATATAATGAATGGCTGTTGTATGCCAGGTGGAAGGAAATTGTTTGTTACAGTTGATGGTAATTACAATTTATGTGAGCGTATGGGAGAAACACCAACTATAGGGAATTACATAGATGGATATGACATAGACTCGATAAAGAAATACTATGTAAATGATTATTGTGAGTGTTCTAAAAATGATTGCTCAAGATGTTGGGCAATAAATTTGTGTAGTATTTGTTATGCGATTTGTTATGATAAGGATGGATTAAATATATTGACTAAAAAGTATAAATGTATTAGCGAACGTTTTGGTATAGAAAATTATTTAAAACTATATCATGAAATGATGTATTCTAATCCTTCTGTAATAGAGGATTTGAATAAAATGCAGTTATTTTAGAAAAGGAGGTAGAAGTTATGAAAATCACGAATCCATTAGGCAGAGACCTAAAAAGAGACGAAGGTGGAATAAAACCACTTGCATGCATGTGCAGAAATGGAATAGCTTTCTCTTCTGCTTTGGGTGATGCTGATAATTGTTCTCATTGTGGATGCAATTGTTGGCCTCATAATCATGGTGCTAATGCATCAACTGCTAGTAATACTTCAAGATCAAGTATCTAGTATTACAATTATAAAGAGGGATAGTGTATTCTATCCCTCTTTATTATATGGAAGGATAGAAGAGTATGAAAAAGAGTATTTTATTGAGATCTCTTAAACAGTGTTATATTTCATCACCATTTTTATTTATAGCAAATTTAATATTTAGTATTTTTTTGGGATTTGGAGAAGCTATTAAAATATATATATTACAAAATTTAATAAATAATATACAAAATTTTAGTAGTAAGAGTGCTATTATAACGTATATAACATTATTCTTTTTTGTAAATCTGTTTTTTATATGTATTACTCAGATTCAGGGATATATAAATCAAGTTTTTGCTTTAAAAATAGAATATTTATTAGAAAAGAATTTTATAAATAAAATAAAAATATTGTCTTTAAAACACTTTGATGAAGAACATACTTATAATTTAATAAGTAAAGCACAAGTTCTTGGGCAAGGCAAGGTGGTTAATATTTATATACATTTTGTGAAATTCATTCAAGATATTATATCGATAATGTCTATAATATCACTGTTGATAAGTTATAAAAATGAATTCTGGTGGATTATACTTGTTGTTCCAATACTTTCTTTTTTTGTTAATAGAAAAATGGGAGAATATGCATATAATGTAGAAAAAAGTAATGTTTTAATATTAAGAAAAAGTGACTATATTAAATATTTGCTTACAAATAATATAGCTATAAAGGAAATTATAACTTTTCAGTATATAGATGTTTTATTAAAGAAATTCATAAAATACAAAGAAAAAACAATGAAATATATGATTAAGTTATCATGTATATACAATATCGTAAATGTTGCAATTCAATTGTTTGAGTTAATAGTAAAAATATTGTTAATATCATTATATATTATGAAATCGTTAGCTACTAATGGGTTAGTGGGAAACATAATGGGGTTCATTTACTCTATTGAAAATATACAATTGAATTTTATGTCCATATTTAAGTCTCTATCTGAGATATACAAAGATAAATTATATGCAGAAAATTATTTTGAATTTATTGATATTAAAGAGGATAATTTAGGAAGGAAAAAAATTTCGAAAAACATAAAAGAAATTATCCTAAAAAATGTAACATTTAGTTATGGAGAAAAAGTAATTATTAACAAAATTAATGTGGAATTTACGACTGGTAAACCAATAGTAATAATAGGTGAAAATGGTTCTGGAAAAAGTACATTGATAAAATTAATTGCTGGTCTTTATAATGAATATGAAGGAGAAATATTTGTTAATGATGTAGAGTTAAAAAATATAGACAAGAAATCTTTTAGAGATAGAATAGCAATTTTATTTCAAGACTATAATCAATATGAATTTACACTGAGAGAGAATATTTCAATGTCAGATAAATATAGATATGATGATACAAAAATTTTTAATATATTGGAAATTTTGGGGCTGAAAAATAAAGTTGATAACTTTGACAATAAATTAGATACGCAGATGGGTAAATGGTTTGGTGGGGAAGAATTATCTAAAGGACAGTGGCAAAGAATAGGATTAGCAAAAATGCTCATAAAGGAAGCTGATGTGATTATTATGGATGAGCCTACATCAGCATTGGATCCTAATATGGAAAAAAAAGTTATTGATATTATGAATGATATTGCAAGTGAAAAAATTGTTATAATAGTTACACATAATTTAGAACTGTTAAAAAAATATGATGTTAATTATTTTATATTAAAAGATGGCAAAATTTGTAAAAAGTAGACTAAATAAATATTTAATATTAAAAATAGGATAGTGTCAAAACTTCTTTTATTTTTTGTTTCAGTATGATAAACATTTTAATATTATTAATTTAATGAATAGACTAATAACAAAATATATAAGTAGATAGTGGAACGTTGGATATTTATGTCATGGGTAAAAAAGTAATTGATAAATTTTCAAATTATCAGTAAAATTATAGTGCATGAGCGAGATGTCAAAAGAGCAAGATATGTTGTTCAGCGTATAGAAGTTTATTTTAACTATATAAGCAGATTTGAGAATGAACTCACAAAACAAATATAGCCAACAGAACAAGAAATGATACAGATGGGAGAAGAAATTGAAGAAGCAAAGAAAGAAAAATCACTAGCATACCATAGAGAATATTCCAAAAAATACTGAGCTAAAAATATTGAAAAATTTAGATAGTATGAGAAAGTAAAAGCAAGGGAATATAGAGCAAGAAAAAAGATACAATCCACAACTTAAAATCAATACCGAAAACGAAAAACAAAATATAAGCAAGAGAAAAAGAGGTTTCCTAAGTACAGGAAATCTTTTTTTTGTGGAAGTCGAAAGGATGAACTAAATGGCAGAAAACGAAAAAACAGACATGAAAGAAATACGGGATGAATAACAACTACAACATCAAAAGCCTGATGGAATTAAAAAAGATAAATGGTAAGGTGGCTAAATCAACAGATAAGTTAATACACATAAGGGAATCAACATTGTAACGATTGTAGCCGATACTTTTAAATCCGCAGAAACAACATCAAAATGGGAAATGGAGCTATTGGATATTGTACAGGGAAAATCACTAAAGAAAGATTTTTTGGAGGCAATAGAAAGTGGGATAAGAAATGTAATTTCTCGTTATGAAAAGGAATAGTTTATGTTTGATACGCTTATTAAATTTAGTAAATTTGTATGGGAGGTAGGATATTTAGGGAAAACATAACTTAGATTAGATAGTAAGACTAACTATATGAATACAAGGGCGAAAATAAAAATAATTCGCCAAAAAAGTGAAAAGATAACAAAAAAGACAATTAAATAAAAATGAGCATGGCAAACAAGCCTAATTAAAGGCTAAAAAAATTTATTATATTAAACTTGAGAAACAAATAAAGTATTGGTTTTAAGTAATTTAAAAATAACTCTGATTAATTTTTTGGCAACGTGAGTAAGAGCAACAAAATGGTGTTTACCTTCGTTTCTCTTCTTTTGATAGTATTCTTTAAAACTAGGATCTCTCATAGATACGAGCCTAGCAGCGTTGAGAAGAGCCCATCTTAGATAAGGAGAACCTCTCTTAACCATAGAAACACCAGAAGCAACAAATTTTCCAGATTGATGAGTAGCAGGATCAAGACCAGCAAAAGCTTGAAGCTGGCTAGGAGTGTCAAATTTATTGATATCAACAATTTCAGCTAAAATAATAGAAGCCAAATTAAAAGAAATACCAGGAATAGATAAAATAGGAGACTCAAGCTCAAGCAGAATATCCTTAATCTTAGAATCCAATTCATCAATCTTAGAAGAATAAAAATTAATCAAATCAATAGTTTGAACAAGTTCAAATCTATAAGCATCAGAATCAGAACCAATAGAATTAAGAGCAGCAGATCTTATCTCTAAGGCTTTAGACTTATCATATTTGCCTCTAGAATTAGATTTAAGAATATTGGTAATTCTAGTAAGATGAGTATTAGCAATCAAATAATTAGATGGGAACTCATGCAAAAGAGCAAGAGTAGACTTTTGATTAACAGAATAAACTAAATTCTCAAGCTCAGGAAAAATAATATTAACAATTCTAGAAATAGAAATTTTAAGCCTAGCGAGCTGATCTTTAAGTCTATAACGATATCTAGTTAATGACTTAAGCTCCACAACATGATAAGATAAATCTAAGTGGGGTTTAGCATCACTGGAAGAAAGCATGAAAGCAATTAACTTAGCATCAGTTTTATCAGTCTTAGTCTTTCTAAGCGTATGAGCTTTTCTGAAAAGATTAATTTGAAGGGGATTGAAAATAACTGGATTAAAACCATTATCAACAAGAAAGTTAATTAAATTCAAGCTGTAATGACCAGTAGCTTCAAGCCCCACTTTAACATTCTCAGAAGGTTCTGGCATAAAAGATAAAAGAATATTAAAACCATCTCTATCATTAGAAAAGGAAAAAGCATCTTTATAAACAGAACCATCAGAATAGCAAATAAAACAATCATGCTTATCTTTAGCAACATCGATACCAACAAAAATCATAAAAACACATCCTTTAAAATAAATTGGCTGTGGTAACCACAAAAACTATGTATCGTATCCTTGCACGAGATAAAACGTCTAGCGTTATCTAACTCATAAACAAATAAACATAGAATTGTGGTTGGAACCTTAATAAAATAGTCAAAGCTATAGGAGGAAAAACCAATCCACAAGCCTATGATTATCATATAGTAAAAAGAAATTTTTGAACACTAATTACTATGTGTTCATTATACAAGGAGGATTTATGGATAATAAAGTTGAAAAACAAGAAGTTAAGGCAAATGAAGTTTTAAAAGAAATTAAAGATGAATACGATAAAGGGATAGATAATCTTGAAGATAATACCAATATACAGTTAAAGGTTGCTGAAGAACTAAAAAAAGAACTCAAAAATAATGATTTTGATGTCAATATAGAAGAGCTAAAATCACTAAAAGAGGAGATACTAGGATTAAAATCAGAGATAAAAAGATTAAATGAATTAGAGGGAATCACATTTAGTTCTCTTATTTTAAGAGATATAAAAAATATAGGCAATACACTGGTAACCTTGCAAAACAAGGCAGTAGACAGTATGAAAAGTCTATATATCAATATGAAATATCAGTTTTCATATAATTTAACCAAAGCACAGGAAAAGTTAGTACAAGCAAAAATTAGTATTGTAAAAAATCTTGTAAGTTCAATGCAGGATTTTATCAAAGACCAGCAAAAGAAGCTAAATGTCTGCCTTGAAAAATTGGATAGTTTATCTGAAGAAATAAAAAAGGATGAAAAAGAATTTTTTGTCGAAAAGAACAGGGATAAAACAGATAAAAAAGAGGTAGAAGTAGGAACTAAAAAAGAAGAAGTTATTAAAAAAGAAAAAGTGTTGGAGAAATCTAAATCACAAAAAGTTGAAAAGAAACCATCTGTACTAAAGATGCTCAAAGAGAATCAGCAAAAAATTAATGACAGTGAAAAAACAAAGGAGGAAAAGACCATTAAAAAAGATAAAGGAATGGAAATATAATGAATGGTGAGAAGTATGCCTATAGTAATATACCTAATGACTTAAAGAGAGAGAATAGATGGTGCTTATATAAAATCATTCAAAGAGAAGAAAAAAACACAAAACTTCCCATTATGCCAAATGAAAAACCTGCAAAATCCAACGATACATCCACTTGGCATTCTTATGAAGATTGCAAGAAGGCACTTAGTCAACATATTGGCGATGGACTGGGATTTTTCTTAGGAGATGGATATTTAGGAATAGATATAGATAAAGTAACAGAGGATATGAATGCGTATTTTAAGGATACTAATGCAAATTCTATGACAGCCGATTTTCTAAGAAATATATCAACTTATGCAAAAATATCACCATCAGGAACAGGACTACATTTCATTGGAAAAGGAAATGTACCGGGAGAGCGAAAAAGACATAAAAATCTTGAAATCTATGATGAAGGGAGATTTTTTACCGTAACCGGCAATGTGATAAAAGATAAAGACAGAAGTAAGGTAATAGAGATTGAAAGTGAGCTAAAACCTTTATATGAAAAATATATGCCGAAACCAAAAGTTGTAAGCAAAGAAAACAGAAAAATGACAAGCATAACTTTGTATAATGCAGATAGAGATATATTAGAAAAGCTATTTAATAAAGGATATTTTTCATACAGCGGAGAAGATTTAAGACAAATATATAATGGAAACTATAGGTCCTATTTTAACAGCCAATCAGAGGCTGATTTTTTTATGCTACAAAGGTTACTATATTACACAGGAAATATAAATGAAGCGATATCACTGATGAAAAGAAGTGGATTAAACAGAGAGAAGTGGTATAAAAGACGGTCAGGCACGAACTATCTTGGATATATAGCTCAAAAAGCATTTAACGGAATGGGTACATTTTATGATTGGGACAGAGAAAATAGATATAAAAGGAGGAATGAACATAGAAATAAAACTACAACAAATCATCAAAAATCAAATAAGGAGGACAAAAGTGATATGAAAAGATATACACAAGATGAACTAAAATATATATTAGATCATCTAAAAGGAGAATTTAAAACCAATACCTTAAAATATGAAGAATATTTGAAAGTATCAGGAAAAAACTACAAATATCCATATACACATCAGCTTAGCATTTGTAATGTAAACAAAGAAGCTACCGCTTGTGCAGAGTACGATTATTGGAAAAGCATAGGCAGAGTTGTAAAGAGAAATGAAAAAGGAATCCCTTTATTAGATAGTACAACAGGTAAAATAAAATATGTGTTTGATGTAAGTCAAACAGTGAGCAGAAATCACAATATCTCAGAAGTAAAACTATGGGAATATGACAATAAAAAACATATTGAAGTGCTGGATAAGCTAATAAATCATTTTAAACAAAAAGATGCCGGTCTACTATTTTCATTGGATGAAAAGTTAGACACATTGGCAAATCTCTATGCAAAGCAATATCTATATAAAATAACAGATGAATTGTCAGATGATTTTTTAAAAGAACATAGTAAACTTGATATTTTGGCATTTTTAAAAGAATCCGTAAAAGTTTCAATATGTGCAAGAATGGGAATAGAATATACATCAGATAACAATAGTTTTAAAATTTTATCCAATAATCTTAAAATGAATGACTTAGATAAATTACTTATCTATACCTCAGGTATTAGTAGAGGTCTTCTTATAAATATTGGAAATGAAATCTCCTTGATGCAAAGACAAGAACAAATGGAGAAATTTCATAAAAAGGAGCAGACAAAAGAGGATAAGGAGCGTTATAATAATTTTACAGAAAATGGAATAGATGAAAATAAAATAGGAATTGGAGGCATAGAAAATGGAAGAAAAAGTGATACTATCAGGCAAGGAGTATATAGTAGAGAACGAGATATATTATCCGGTAATCAAGGAGAACCACTTCGAGGAAATGGGAGGGGGATATATGATAGAGAAGATGACAGGAGGAGAACAAGTCTTAATTCCGAAAATAAAGATACCGAAGCAGGTAGACGAGAGGAATTTGAGAAAGTTCAGCAAAGCAAGACTGAAATTCCTCAAGGAGAACAAGGAGGACTACTACGAACAGATGCTACTGGAAGGGACATTACAAGAACATCTGGACAAGATAGAGGATCAAGCGATAGACTTCACAATGAGAGAGAAACTGAAGATGAAAGAGTCTTGGGGCTTGACAGAGGAACTTCAAAACAACGACTTTCTGAAATACGCAGGACTAATGAAGAACCTCGATATGGAGTTAGACAGAATGGCAATGGAACAGATAGTTTGGGTATAGAAAACTCAAATGAAAATATAAATAAAGAAAATGCTGAAAAAGAAGTCGAACAGACTTCTTTTTCTTTTACTCAAAATGCAGGACAAATAGGTTTTCAGATACCACTTACCCAAAATCAGATAGACACTGTTTTAATTTATGGTGGTAATGAGCATAATTTAAGATTAGATGTCATAGCGGAATTTAGCAAAGGAAAAACAAAGGGAGAATTAGCAGATTTTCTAAAAAATACATTTCAAGGTGGTAATGGCTTTTACTTAGGAAATGACAAAGTTTGTGCTTGGTACTCAGAAGATGGGATTCATTTATCAAATGATATATCATCAAGAGAAAACTACACGCAACTTTTATCTTGGGAAGATGCAGCAAATAGAATGGGAGAGCTTTTAGACGAAGGCAACTATGCAACGAATGTAGAACTGATTGAAGCCATGAGTAATGAAAGAGCTGAGCTTGCAGAGAAACTATGGTATCTAAAAGGAGATTTTAATGATGAGGTAAAAGACACTTATTTATCAATCCTGAATGAAAAACAAAGGTTAGGCTATCCTGAAAAAACGGAATATCTTGCAAAAATGCTACAAGACAAAGACTTTAGGGCGAATTTAAGAACAGAGTATTTAACATTTTCAAAAGAGTATCAAGGCAATTCAGATATACTAAGATTTCATAATCATAATATTAATGAACTATTAAACAGATTGAATGATTTAGAACTACCACGAAAAGAATTTACTACAAATCTTACTGACTTACCTACAATTAAATCCTTTATTACAGAAGATGAAATTGACACAAATCTTATGAGAGGTAGTGGAGTATCCGAAGGTAAAAAAAGAATATACGAATTTTTTGGAAAAAATTACACCTTAAAAGAACAAGCAGATTTTCTTAAAAATGAGTATGGAACAGGTGGTAGCTCACACGCTCTATCAGGTGCAAGAGGAAGTGGCGAGAACCACGATGCCAAAGGTATAAAGCTGACAAAAAATGATTGTAAAGATGTTTTCTTTAATTGGAATCAGGTAGCAAGAAGAATAGAAGATTTAGTTAAAAATGATAAATATCTTACCAAAGAAGAGCAGACTTTATTGCAAGAAGAACAGGAAAATCTTCATTCAATAAAAAAAGAAGATAGTAATTCAAAAATTTACCCAAAAGATGATCCGCATCAGCTTGTAACAAATGAAATGCTTGAAAGAGTACCACAGCTTTATGATCAAGAAGAAGTAGATTTAGCAGACAAGGAAGTACATGCAGCATATATTATTCCTTTTAAGTCAAATTGGACCTGGTATATGACGGAGTATGATAAAGAAACAGGCGAAGCCTTTGGACTTGTGCTTGGAGATGAAGTCGAATGGGGATATTTCAATGTGAATGAACTAAAGGAATTAAATGCACAAAGGTTAATCCTTGAAGATTTTCCAACAACTTTTAGAGAATTAAAGGATACAGAACTTAAAAAACAAATGACCGAAGAAGAATTACAAGTTGCCTTTAATGGAGAACTTACCTTTGATAACAAAAGAGAAGAAGAAATACTTATCTTGCAAGATCAAGAAGATATTTCTTATGAAGAAGCTGAAAAGATATATGATAGCATTCAAAATAATTTTAATTCCACAGGCAGAAAAATTTATGGTGATGTAGAAAAGCAAGAGATTAAATTCAAAGAAAATATTGAAGAAAAACCGTTAAATTCAAAGGATTATTGGATAGTAGAATTTAATGAGGACTCAAACCTTATACAAACTTCATACAAAGGAAGGATAGTAAATAAAGAGCTTATTGATGAAATTAAAGAATTAGACAAACAAATAAAACTTCACAATGAAACTGTTGAGGTAGATAAATATGGTGAGATATCGGATGAATGGGAAGGATATTCAAAATTCTATTTCGACCATATTGAAAATGGAGAGGTAACAGAGCATTTAAGAGTAGATATAGGCGATGGAAATGAAGTAAACGGGAGAGATTTTCAGTACCTATATGAGCAGGTAGATAAAGAAAACATCATAGAAAATAAGCAAAATGTAGATACTACAATAAAAAACATCTTAGAAAAAGAGTCTATGCAGGTATTTTCAAATAAAGAAGATTACCAAAAGTTATTTCCATACTTTGAAGATTTTTCATATACAGATGGATCTAAGTTAAATGAATATAATCCTTTTGAAGATGATAAGAACTCATCTGATTTAGTTCGTCTCACTTTTTTTAAAAACAATGATGGAGAATATAGAGTAGTATATACAAATACAGATAGCTTAACTTATTCAAGTACAGTAGATAATTTCTTAGGAAAGATAGATGTAGCAATAGAAGGCGAAAAAGATATAGCTAATTTAAAGTATCCAAAAATAAATTCTATTAAAGATATTTCAGATACATTGTATGAAACTTTGAAAAATGATGAAGATTTACAAAGAACTGTACTTAAAGCAAGGGAAATTTTAGGGAATAATACACTTGCTGACTTTTCAGGAGTTTTTCAAAGAGAATACGCAAGAGTTATGAGAGAAGTTGCCGAAAGACAAGGCAATCTTCCTGACGATATGAAAAGTTTAGATGATGTCAAAAAACTGCGAATTGAACTTGAACATAGGTACAATGAATATTTAAGTGAATTATCTAAAGAAAAAGAAAGTGTATTAGAAACAAAAGATATATATGATGATAATAAAATAGCTGTAAAAGTAGGATATTACTATACAGTAGTGGATAAAGAAAAAGTAGTAGATATTTCTCTTGAACAAACAGGGACTAAGGTATATCCAAGTAAAGATAATGTTGAAGGAAGAGTTTATCCTCTATACAGGGGAACAACTTTTGAAGAAAGTCAAAAATTAGATAAACTCTTTGATGAAATAGCTGCGAATATGAAAGAAACAAACCTTACAGATTTAAACGATTTGTTTTATTTAAATAATCAAGGCTTATATGAAATTGATAGAGATATAGTAACGGAAGAAAAAGAGGGCTATGATTTTGATATATCAAGTTTTGGTGAGCAATTTCCAAATTACTATGAAGATATATATGTTTCAAATAAAAACCTAAAGATTGATGGTGCAATGCAAAATGTAGCATATATAAACAAAGACAATGAATTGAACTTTAGTGTAAATCTTCCTGAAAATGAAAAAAATAAGGTGTATGAAATTAGAGATAAAAAAGAAATTTTATCAAACCTAATTGAAAAGGATATAGCAGAAAGTAAAGGGTATTATTTTAATCCACAATCAGAAGAATATACTTTGAAAATTAAAAAGATTGAAGATGGGACTTTAAAAGATATTGAACATATAACAGATAGCATAGATTTCAAGAAAGGCTATGAAGCAGAGTTAATTCTTGATTTTAAAAATATGGAGTTAAGGCAAAACCTTAAATATAATGGCTTTGTAGTAAATACCAACAAGGCGATTAAGTATGATAGCTATCATACTATGCTAAGAAATTTACCATATTTGCTGGATGATAACCATAGAGATGTACTTTTGACAGGTTTTATAAATTTAGAAATAGAACGACAAAAAGAGCAAGACTTACCCAAAGAGCCTATATACAAGGAAGGAATGCAGGTAAAATATCAAGGCAAAGAATATGTAATTGCAGAAATTCAAGATTATAATACCTATAAGACTATAAAACTAGATGATAATGAAGGCTATATGAATGGATTTATTACAGGCAGTGAAATTCTTGCATTCAGAAATGAAAGTGAACTTGATTTAGAGATTGTATCTAGAGGAGAAAAACTACAAGAGCAAAGTTTAGACAATGAAGATTTAATTCTGTTGGATATTGAAGATTATAACAAAAAAGGACTTTCAGTTACCTTTCAAAATAAAGAGTATGAAATTACAGGAAATAATTTTAATCCCGTTGGAATGAGCAGGCTACAACTTGTTTCAAATACAGAAAAACTGATGACAGAAATTTTATATACTCAAAGTAGACCGGTTACTGAACTTTATGCGAAAAAAGAATCTCTAGAGGAATTTAAAAAATTGAAGGATGTAAATGATGAAATTTCAAAATTTGAAGAAAGCTCTACTTTACAAGAAAAAGATAGGGCAGAACTTTTACACCATAGTTTGGATGTGGTAAATGATCAAGGCACTGTGATTGCCAACCAATTTATCGTAGATGTCGATAATCAAAATAGAGAGCTTACAGTATATAGTGAAAAAAATCCGAATAACTATAGAGAGTTTAAACTTTCTTTTGATTATTTAAATGGACTTGGGAAAATAGATGGGGATGGAAATAACTTAAAACTTACCAAACATCAAAAAGAAACAATTGATAAAAAATTGGAATCCTATGACAACTGGAGGGCAAATCGTGGATTAGAGGCAAAAGAAAGAGAAACACCAACAAAAGAAGATATACCTATTTTGAATGATGAATATATGGGTGGTATTCCTCCTGTAAATTATAAAATAACAAAAGAGGATGAAATCTTGCCACCATCTGAACGACTTAGAAACAATATATCAGCAATAAAACTTTTAAAAGAAATTGAAGCAAGATCAAGCTATGCTACAAAAGAAGAACAAGATATTTTAAGCAAATATGTAGGTTGGGGCGGACTTTCTGATGTATTTGACGAAACGAAAGAGGGGCAATGGAAAGAAGCAAGAGAATTTTTAAAAGAAAATCTATCATCATCAGAGTATGAAGCAGCAAGAGGAAGTACACTTACAGCCTTTTATACACCAAATATAGTAATTGACAGTATCTATAAGGTTCTATCCAATATGGGATATGAAAGTGGTAATATCTTAGAACCTAGTATGGGAACAGGTAGATTTCTTGGGAATCTACCGGAGAGTATGCAAGGTAGTAGATTTTATGGAGTGGAACTTGACAGTATTAGTGGTAGGATAGCAAGTAAGCTATATCCTAATGCTAACATACAGATAAAAGGCTTTGAAGAAACAACATTTTCAAATAACCTATTTGATGTGGCAATAGGAAATGTACCTTTTGGAGAATATAAAGTAGCCGATCGTGAGTATGAGAAAAATAACTTTCTTATTCACGATTATTTTTTTGCGAAAACTTTGGATAAGGTGCGTTCAGGAGGTGTAATAGCATTTATTACATCAAGTGGAACAATGGATAAGAAAAGTGAAGATATTAGAAGATATATCTCAGAGCGAGCAGAGTTTTTAGGAGCTATCAGGTTACCTAATAATGTATTTAAAGGGGAAGCAGGAACAGAAGTTACCTCAGATATAATTTTCCTTAAAAAAAGAGATAAACTATTAAAAATAGATGAGGATTGGATAAAACTTGCAACGGATGAAAAAGGCTTAACTTACAACAAATATTTTGCAGATAACCCAAGTCAAGTCTTAGGTAGTATGAAAGAAATATCAAGTAGGTTTGGAACAGCTTTGGCTTGCATAGAGGATGGAAATATAAGCCTAGAAGAAAAATTATCTTCAGTAATTAAAAATATCTCAGGTACTTATGAAAAAGCAGAATTAAATGAAGAATTAGAAACAGAAACCATACCGGCAGATGATAGTGTTAAAAATTTTTCTTATGCACTTATTGAAGATAAGATTTATTTCAGAGAAAACTCAATCATGCAAAAAGTATCTTTAAATAAGGCGGATACAGAAAAAGTAAAAGCATATATAGATTTAGAAAAATCACTTAGACAAGTAATCAAACTTCAGAAGGAAGATTATACAGATGAAGAAATAAAGGCAGCACAAGTTGAATTAAATGCAATTTATGATGATTTTTCTAAAAAGTATAGTCTTATAAATGCAAAGAAGAACAGCCTACTTTTCAAAGAAGATGCCAATTACTCTCTTATGTCAAGTTTGGAAAGATTAGATAAAAAAGGGAATTTTATAGGTAAATCAGATATATTTACAAAAAGGACAATTAGAAAAGCAGTAGCAGTGGAACATACGGATAAAGCAAATGATGCCTTGATATTATCTATATCTCAAAAAGGTAGGGTAGATTTTGATTATATGCAAAATCTTACAGATAAAACAAGAGAAACCTTAATAGAGGAATTAAGGGGAGAAATATTTTTAAATCTTGATAATTTTGACCCAAGCGATACTACTCCCTTTAGGTCGGTAATAAATAATGGAGATTTTTCAAGACCTTATGTTACAGCAGATGAATATTTATCCGGTAATATTAGAGATAAAATTCATATAATAGACTCCTATATAAAGAATATAGATTATGAAATTAGTAAAAATGAAGAGTATTTAGCTAAAGACACTAACCTAGAAAACGAGAATGAAACAGAAAATAAGCCACAGGAAGAAATCCGAAAAGAAAATGAGATATTGAAAACAGAGCTATCTTATTTAGGTTTTCAAAAGCAAAAATTACTCGAAGTAATGCCAAAAGAATTGGAAGCCAGTGATATTACTGTAAGAATGGGGGCAACTTGGGTAGATGAAAAGTATTATAAAGATTTTATGTTTCATCTTTTAGAAACCTCAAACTATAACAGGTGGAATATTGATATTAAGTATTCTAATTTTACAGGTGAATATAGAGTTGAAGGAAAGAGCGTCGATAGAAATAATGATCTTTCAAATCTTACTTATGGTACTTCGAGAGTAAATGCTTATAAGTTAATTGAGGATAGTTTAAATTTAAGGGATACAAAAGTATTTGATACTTTTGTTGATGCTGATGGGAAAAAGCGTTCTGTATTAAACGACAAAGAAACCATGCTTGCAAGAAGTAAGCAGGAGATTATAAAAGAAGAATTTAAAAACTGGATATTTGATGATATAGACAGAAGAAGCGACCTTGTAGAAAAATATAATAGGATGTTTAATTCTATTAAATTAAGAGAATACGATGGAAGTAATCTTACATTTGAGGGTATGAATCCGGAAATAGAGCTTAGAATGCATCAAAAAGATGCCATAGCAAGAGGACTTTTTGGAGGAAACACTTTGCTTGCACATGAGGTCGGAGCAGGCAAAACCTTTGAGATGATAGGAATTGCCATGGAATCCAAAAGGCTTGGTATGAGTACCAAATCAATGTTTGTCGTTCCAAACCACATCATAGAGCAATTCGGACGTGAGTTTAATGAACTCTATCCGGGAGCCAATATTCTTTGTGCAACGGAGAAGGACTTTACACCAAGTAAGAGAAAGAGATTTTGCTCTAGGATTGCCACAGGAGAGTATGATGCGGTTATTATCGGACATAGTCAATTTGAGAAAATTCCAATTAGTAAAGAAAGGCAAGAGTATGAACTGCAAAGCCAAATTGATGAAATCTTGGATTTTATAGACGAATACAAAAGGGACAGAGATCAGAAATTTACAGTAAAGCAATTAGAGAAAACAAAAAAAGGTTTGGAAGCAAAACTTAAAAAGCTCAATGATGATTATAAGAAAGATGATGTGGTAACTTTTGAGGAACTTGGCATAGATAAGCTCTTTGTGGATGAAGCACATAGTTTTAAAAATTTGTATTTATTTACAAAAATGCGAAATGTGGCAGGAATTACTACAACGGATTCACAAAAGTCAAGTGATATGTTGATGAAATGCCGATATATGGATGAGATTACAAATAATAAGGGGATTGTATTTGCCACAGGGACCCCTGTAAGTAATTCTATGGCGGAGTTATATACTATGCAGCGTTATCTACAATATGACGAGTTAAAGAATATGCACCTGCAGCACTTTGATTCTTGGGCAAGCACCTTTGGAGAAACGGTTACAGCTATTGAATTAAATCCTGAAGGTAATGGTTATCGAAGTAAAACAAGATTTGCAAAATTTTATAACCTTCCGGAGTTAATGAATACAGTTAAACAGTTTATGGATATTAAAACATCCGATGTATTAAACTTGCCCGTACCGAATGCACAGTATGAAACCATTAAAACAAAGCCTACTGAAGAACAAAAAGAGATCCTTGAAAGTTTTTCTGAAAGAGCGGATAAGGTTAGAAATAAAGAAGTGGATCCATCTGTTGATAATATGTTAAAAATAACGAACGACGGTAAGAAAATGGCACTTGACCAAAGGCTTATCAATCCGCTACTTCCTGATTATGAAAATTCAAAAGTAAATGCTTGTGTAAGCAATGTATTTAGTATATGGGATAAGTACAGGGATAAAAAATCAGCTCAGTTAATCTTTTGCGATATGTCAACGCCAAGTAATGAGTTTAATATCTATGATGATATGAAGGAAAAACTGATTAAAATGGGAGTACCTGAAAATGAGATTGAATTTATCCATAATGCAAAAAATAACAAAGAAAAAGATGCTATATTCGATAAGGTAAGAAGTGGAGAGATAAGGGTATTACTTGGCTCAACACAGAAGATGGGAGCAGGTACGAATGCCCAAGATAAGCTAATTGCTATCCACGATTTAGATGTGCCTTGGAGACCTGCGGATTTAGCCCAAAGAGCAGGTCGTATAGTTCGTCAAGGTAATGAAAATACAGATGTTCATATCTTTCGTTATGTTACAGAAAATACCTTTGATGCCTATCTTTTCCAAACCTTAGAGAATAAACAGAAATACATCTCTCAAATCATGACAAGTAAGACACCTGTAAGAGTTGCAGAAGATGTAGACGAGGCAACATTAAACTATGCGGAGATAAAGGCACTTGCCACAGGAAATCCTCTTATTCGTGAGAAAATGGATCTGGATGTAGAGGTATCAAAACTAAAAATGCTTGAGTCCAACTTTAAATCAAACTTGTATAAGCTAGAGGATAAGGTAGTTAAATTTTATCCAAAAGAGATAGAACGACTGGAGATAAAAATAGAAAACCTTAAAAAAGATATAGAGCATGTAGAACCATATAAAGATACAGAAAATCAGGAACAAACCATAAATATGGTTCAAGGAGCTTTTGTAGGAATGGAAGAGCTAAATGGAAAGGATATGGAAACGGGCAAAGAAAAACTATCTAAATTTACTTCATTAACTTTAGATGGAAGAAAATATACAGATAAAAAATTAGCTGGAGAATTTTTGATAAACAGGATAAAGTCTATTAAAAGAAGTGAGCTAGGAGATAAAAATAAGGACACTTTGATAGGTCAATATAGAAATTTTAATCTCTATGCTTTTTATGATAGTTTTGCAAGCCAATATAAATTTAAGCTACAGGGACAGGAAAGTCATTATGGTGAGTTTGGTACAGATGAGATAGGAAATATCACAAGAATGGATAATGTACTTGATAAACTTCCTGAGAGATTGGAACAGACCTTAGGTAAACTTGAAGATACAAAAAAGCAATTTGAAATTGCAAAACTTGAAGTGGAGAAAAAATTTCCGCAAGCTGATTTATTAAAAGAAAAGAACTTGAGGCTTGCTGAGGTCAATAATCTTCTTGATATGGGAAAAAGCGATGGAAAAGAAAATACAGATGAAGTTCTCTTAAAGGAAGTCAAAGAAGAAATTATAAACTTTATCAATCATGAGTATGATGAAGAAAATAGAGTAGAAGATTTTGATACTTTATTTCCGGATCTTTCAAATGTTGGAATAGCATATACGACAACACCTGATGAAAAACATGAAATTCAGACGAATTTAGATTTAATAAACTATAAGCTAAATACCTATGTTGATAATACTTTGATAGAGAGCTATCCATATATTTATGATAAGGATGATGCAGCCAGTCAAAAAGAATTGATACAACTAAAAAATGATATTGCATTTTGGGATTTTAATGAACTTGTATCTATTGATGAAGAAAAGCTAAAAGAAGTTCTTAATCTTGAAATTGATGATGAGGGCAATTTTTATGATCCACTATCAATGGATATGGATTTAGACGGAGTAGCAGACAGGTATGATGCAGACTTTAGAGATAGCAAAGTACAAAGTATAGGAGATTTTGATAAAAAAGAAAAATCATCTGTAATGGATAGGCTTGATTATTTCAAAGAGAAAGTAGGAAAAGGAGAATTACAAGATGAGAATACAGATAGGAAAATAGAATGTAAGGAGGAGGTTAGATAGTTGGAATATCATAAAAATATTAAAGCGACAGCAAAAGAAATGGAACAACTTTTTGAAAATAAAGAGTACAACTACTCTGTACGATATTTTGAAAAAATAAATGAAGGTTTATTTAAAATGGTAATTCGTACACCGGAAAGCATAGAGCTTCCAAAATCTAAAACCTTGTCTGTAAGAACAATCAAAAAAATATTAGAAACAAAAGATAATATTAATCCTATGTATATAGAAGATGAATTTGTTGAAATGAAAAATAAGATTCACGAATTTAATCAAAAGAAATATCCAAACTATGAAGATATGGATATAAAGTTAATACTATCCATTGCTAAGGGTATCGATGATTTCGATACCCTTAATAATATTTATGAGAAATTAAAGAGGCAGGGATATTTAGAAGAGATAAAAGAAAATATTAGTAAAATCGTTGCTAAATCATTAGAAGTGTGTTTGGCAATTAAAAAATCAACCACTTTGGCAATTAAAATCCAACCAGCGTGGCAATTA
>NZ_QXPZ01000029.1 GCF_003664595.1 Atopobacter sp. AH10 | reverse complement strand
CATCTGATCATACTCATAAGTTTTACCCGAGGAAGACTTGACGACTTGCTTAATTTGTCGAACTGTTCCACGTTTGACCTCTTGACTGATCGTTGAATGGTGTTTGCCCAATCTCCTAGCTATTTCTCTAAAGGATAATTTTTCTTCGCAATAAGCTTCTATTTTACACCGATCCTGATAGGTTAAATGTTTCCTATTCGATAGAGATGTGTTACTATTGGTGTGCGTCATGTAAATTCATCCTTTCATTGTTTGTCGTCAACTACAATGTTAACATGAAATTTACATGGCGTCTTTTTTTTTCACAATTGAGTGGCTAAGTTCATTCTAAAATCCACC
>NZ_QXPZ01000003.1 GCF_003664595.1 Atopobacter sp. AH10 | reverse complement strand
TCAAGAAGGTCTCTTCATTTTCAAACGATTGTCAAAATATCCGTTGGATCATTTACTTTCTTAAAAACTCGAAGGAGCTCTTAGACACTTTAACAGGCCTTTAAAGACATTTAATAAGTATAAGGACTTCATTCTCAACGCCTATAGTTATTCTTATAACAACGGTCATTTAGAGGCGTGGAACAATCAAATAAAAACCCTCAAGAAGACCGCCTATGGCTTTCGCAATTTCGAGCACTTGAAGAAAAGATGCTTTTTAAAGATGAATCGCTTGTCAGTAGCTGTGTAAAGGTTACACGCACTTCTACTTTATCCAATAAACGCTCTATGCCAAGAGTACCTTTAATAGGCATGAGCTTGTTTAGGGCAAAGTAGGATAAATATCATCTGTAATATAAAAAACCACTCCCCCGAAGAAGAGTGATTTTCTCTAAAAAATTTACCAACAACAAAATTTGACAAAGTGCCAGAAAAAAAAGGAGAGGCACTCTATAGACTAGCTATTTTTACTCGAATGATAAAAGCAACACAAGCTCTCCCTTTTCGCTAAAAACGATGGTCGTCCGCCGCCTGAATCATGGCAATTCGCCCTGTCTGAAAGGCTAAAGTCATCTTATCCTCAACAAATTCGTTGCTAATATAGGCACGAGGTCTAGCAACATCTACCCCAGGAAGTTCGTATTTCACTCCACTAAGCGATAAATTCGAAATCGGTGTTAAAAGAATAAACGACAAATAGCGCCAATGCCGTTCATCTCTTATCTCATGTATTCCAGGGAAATAAAATTTTAAAAAAGAATCTTTTTGAACGAAATTGACTCGATCGACAATCTGTTCAAGAATCGGGTGATAGCCTAACCATAAAATAGAAACACTATGATCTAAACGCCCTCCAAAAGCGCCAAAAATAGTGATTTCGCCCTCTAAGCCCTGAGCAAGAATCCATTTTAAAGCAGCCTCTGTATCCGTGTCATCTTTTTCTCTTGGTAAACTAATCACTTCATCGATCTCATTTAAGTAAGCCAACTCTTCCTCATCCAAAGAATCAAAATCCCCTATGGCTAAGTCGACTTTTATCCCATGATTTCTAAAAACTATCGTGCCATGATCTACCCCGATCACAAAATCTCCTGATTCTTTTTTAAAATTAGGAGGAATATAAGCACCTGGTGCCCCTAAACACATGTAAATCATTATTTTGTTGCCTCAATTAAAGCTTTAATCCCCTCTGAGTAATCTTTATGCTTGAACACATAAGAGCCTGCAACAAATATATCCGCTCCCAGACTAGCCATTCGTTTGGCAGTTTCTTCATTAATGCCGCCATCAACCTCTATTTCAAAATGGTAATCATTCTTCTCTCTTAGATGGTTCAATTCTTTAACTTTTTCTTCCATCTCTTTTATATAACTTTGCCCCCCAAATCCAGGATTAACTGTCATCACCAAGACCATATCGACCATATGCAAAAGAGGTTTGATAAATGATACTGGCGTCCCTGGATTTATTGCCAAACCAGCGCGAACTTTTTTGGACTGAATTTTCGCAATTAAGGCATGGAGGTGTACTGATGATTCAGCATGAACAGTAATGATATCTGCTCCAGCATCAGCAAAAGCTTCCACATATTTTTCCGGTTGAGCAATCATCAAATGACAGTCAATCGCTAGATTAGTTAATGGACGAATACTCTTCAATACGGGTAAACCAAAAGAAATGTTTTCGACAAAGTTGCCATCCATTACATCAAAATGAAGCCAGTCAGCTCCTGCTGTTTGTAAGTCCGTAATTTCCTTTCTTAAGCAAGCAAAATTAGCACTAAGTAAAGATGGAGCAATAATAGACATGTTATCTCTTCCTTTCATAATGTGGCTTTTGTTGACTAACTTCTTCTAAGGCTTTCAAATAATGCTCATAGCGTCGATGATGAAAATCGTTTTCCATACAAAACTCTTTTACAGCGCATTGAGGCTCATGCGTATGGGTACAAGGTTGATACTTACACAAAGGGGATAGATCCTTCCATTCGATAAAATAATGCCCTAGATCCTCTTTATCCATATAAGGTAACTGTAGACTAGAAAATCCTGGCGTATCCGCTATAAAAACTTCTTGATAAGGGTAAACTGTTACAGACCGTGTCGTATGTCGACCACGATTCAAAACAAGTGAAATATCCCCAGTCTCCAACTTTAATTCTGGTAAAAGACGATTCAACATAGTGGATTTCCCAACTCCTGATTGCCCCATTAAGAGTAGCCATTCATCAGATAACTGAGCTAGATAGGAGGCAAATGCCTCTCCCTCATTACTTATAACTGTGTAACCTAGTGAACAGTAGCCCTCAAGCACTTGATCCATTGCTTTTCTTTCTTCTCTATTTAAAAGATCCATTTTAGTCAGCAAAAGGATCGGCTCAATTCTCTTCTCTCCCAAATAGACGATAAAGCGATCCATCAAATAGGGCGAAAAATCTGGCTCTTTAGCGGACATGACCAAAATTCCTTTATCGATATTGGCCATTGGCGGGCGGATTAAACTATTTTTTCTAGGATAAATTTGGCTAATGACGGCTTCATCTGTTTCGTCCACTTCTACCCAATCTCCTACCAAGGGAGATTGCCCTTTTTTACGGAAAATGCCTCTGGGTTTCGTTCTTACTATTCCCCCCCCAGCTACAGCTACATCATAAAAGCCTGAAATAGCGTGGACGATACGACCTTTCGTCATAACTGGCCTCCTTTCTAGTTTGTATGGCTATCTTGAATACTATTTTAACTAAAGACTAGTCAAAACAAGAACAAATCAAGGCTTGACTAGGACTTATTTCTGCCTATACAGACCAAAAGCCTACTCTTTACAAAAGAATAGGGCTTCGGTCATCTTTATCCAGTTACATTTGCATTTTGTTCAATGATAACTCCATCACGTTTAATCATATATTTACCGACCTGGCCTGGTTTTAATTCGAAAGTCAAATTGATATCAGTTGATTCGGAAATCTCCAAGCTTTGAACCGGTTTATTCATCTTATGATTTTGGTCTTCAATAAAGACTTCAATATGGTTGCTGGAATTACCTCTTCCATCTTTAGGCAAATAAGAAACTCTTGTCCACCGTTGAACAGTTCTCAGGCTTTTCTTATCATTACTAGGACCAGAAGATATAACTACAGACAGTGTCCCTCCAAAAGGCAAAGGACTCCCAGCTTCTGGATTTTGAGATACTAGAAAGCCTTTTTCAATTTCATCTGAACTGGCATAGGATATTTTGAGATCAAAGCCATTGTTTTGGGCATAATCTCGAACTTCCTGTTCAGAGTAGCCAGATAGATTAGCAACTGACACGGATTCAAGGCCTGTAGATACAGTCAAAGCTATAGTCGTGGTATGCGGATCCACCTTTTTACCAACCTTTAAATCCTGGTCAATGATTATACCTGGCTTAACATTGTCACTAGCTTCTTCGTAGCGTTCCACATTAAAGCCAAGTTTATCCAATTTTTTCCGCACAGAGCTATAAGATTTACCTGTATAGTCTTCTATAGTCACTAACTTCTTGCCAGAAGAAACAATTAGCGAAACTTTACTTCCTTTTTTCACCGTTTTTCCTTCTGCCGGATTTGATCTGATCACATAGCCTTTTTGAACGACATCATTCTTTTCTTTCTTTATCTCGCCAAGCGTTAATCCCGCTTCTTTCAAATTTTCTTCTGCCCGTTTAAGGGTCATCTGACTAAGAATCGGAACCTCAACTTGCTCTGAACGTGGATGGAGAAAGACCCAAAGAGTGCCTAACATAGCCATCATTAATATAGCTAATAGGAAATAATGAACTTTTCTCCTCCTACTAGTTTTAACAGGTTTCTTTGCCTTAGTCATCTTATCCAAGTGTTGACTTTTTATCCGTTCGCGCATGTCTTTTTGACTTTTGGTCTCAGACAGCAATTCAGCTACAGGTTTAACGACACGAACCTTATTCTTTTTCCCCTGTTGCTTAGGATCAAACTTAGCTTCATTTTTACGTTTAGAATCCATTGCCGTCGAAATATCGTTATACATTTCTTGACAAGATTTGTAACGAACTGCTGGATTTTTTGCTGTAGCTCGTAAACAAACATTTTCTAAAGCTTGTGGGACCTGTGGAATTTGAGAGCGTATACTCGGTAAGTCCTCTTGGAAGTGTTTCAAGGCAATAGACACTGGGCTATCCCCATCAAACGGAACTTTCCCTACAAGAATTTCATACATCACAATCCCTAAAGCATAGATATCAGATTGGATAGTCGCCCTTGAACCTCTCGCCTGTTCAGGAGAAAGATAATGGACAGAGCCAAGTAAAGTATTCGTTTGCGTAACAGAAGTATCAGATAGGGCTACTGCAATCCCAAAGTCTGTTAATTGCACATGATCATGATGGTCAATTAAAACATTTTGCGACTTGATATCCCGATGGATAATGCGATTCTGATGGGCTAAGCTCAAAGCTTCTAGCAATTGTTTCATAATGAAGACCGCACGTTTTGGCTCGATTGGACCATGCTTTTTTATATAGTCCTTCAGGTCTTCACCATCGTTGTACTCCATCACTATATATTGTTGACCATTTTCTTCATCAACATCATAAACCGCTACAATATTCGGATGAGTCAATTGAGCAGCTGACAGGGCTTCTCGTTTGAATCGTCGAATAGAGTCTTTGTTATCTTGGAAATCGAAACGCAATACTTTCACCGCAACAAAACGGTTCAAGATGAGGTCATGCCCAAGATAGACATTAGACATGCCTCCACTACCAATATGATCGATAATCTTGTAGCGCCCACCTACTTTATCGCCAATAGAGATCACGGGCTACTCACCCTCCCTCTTAAAAACATCCGCGATAACAGTAGTAATATTATCAGATCCACCAGCTTCATTAGCTAAATCAACTAAATGAGCGGCTAACTTACTTCTATCAGTGCTTTCTATAGCCTCAGCAAGCTCTTTAGAAGATAGCATATTGCTTAAACCATCACTACACAGGAGGTAGAGGTCATCCAGTTCAGCATCAACAATAAGTGAATCAATCTCTACATCAGACTGTAGACCAATTGACCGGGTGATGTAATTCTTTTGAGGATGATGTTCTGCCTCTTGACGGGTCACTTCACCAGTCTTAAGTAACTCATTCATTAGCGAATGATCTTCTGTAATTTGAGAAAGTACATGATCGCGATAAAGATAAGCACGGCTATCCCCGACATTCATCACCAGCACTTTCTGTCCCATCACAGCTGCTAAAACCAGTGTGGTTCCCATACCAAACAAATTTTCTTGATCTTGGCCATATTGATACACCATGAGATTAGCTTCTTCTACAATTTCAACTAAAAAAAGCTTTAAATCGTCTAAACTATCAAATTGGCTGTCTTCAAAACGTTCTCCAATATGGTTACGCACCATCTGACTAGCTACTTCACCAGCTTGATGCCCACCTACACCATCACAGACAATCAATAAGAGTTGGCCGGATTGATTATAGAAATAACCTGCTGAATCTTCATTGATACGTCTCTTTTTGCCAATATCTGTTGCTAGATAAACACTCATAAGTCACCTCTTCAGTTTCTTTTCCGTAAACGAGCGATGAAAAAGCCATCTGTTTGCGCCATATGTGGCAAAATTTCTAGGTAGCCTTCTGGAGTTGTCGCCCCTGGAATCGTGCAATCCTCTATCGGATCCACTTCCCATTCAGGATAGGTCTTTACTAGCCAGTCAATTTGATCTTGATTTTCTTCATGGGTCAAAGTACAGGTAGAATACATCATCCACCCACCTGGCTTCACTAGTTTCAAAAGTCGATCCAGTATTTCACGTTGCAAATCTACCAAATCATCAACCGTTTTTTGATGGAAATGGTAACGAATGTCTCTCTTACGTCTCATTAGGCCAAGGCCACTACAAGGGACATCCGCAATGATACCATCAAAGCTATTAGCTTCGCCCTTTAAATACCTGGCATCTTCTTGACTGATCGTGACTCGATCAGAGAGACCCACTCTCTCAACATTTTCCCTAATTTTAGCACATTTGTCAACTTGTCTATCGTTACTTTGTAAATGACCAGTCTTTAGCCTTTGAAGTATATGGGTTGTCTTTCCACCCGGAGCTGCACAAGCATCTAATAAGTTTTCATCTCCTTTAATGGGTGCAAACAAGCCCACCTGTTGACTAGAGATATCTTGAACGACTAATCGTCCTTTTTTAAATGCTTCACTATATATAATTTCCCCTGATCGTGCAGTCAGTCCCACTGGACTATAGGGACTTTTCTCTAGCTTATAACCTTCCTTTGATAATTCTTCTAAAAGTTTGGAACGTTCCTTTTCATCACCTAGCACCCTAAAATGCAAGAGAGCCGGTTGGTTTAAGCTTTCTAAAATAGCCTTACATTCATCTAACCCATACTGTTGACGGAAACGAGAAACTATTCCAAGCGGTAAACTATAGTAACGCGACAGGTCTTTATTCTTATCTGATAATAAATTTGGTAGTCTGGCCTCTTTAAAAGCTTTTCTCAAAATAGCATTGACAGCATTAGCTACCCCTTGATGGCGAATTTCTTTTGCTAAAGCAACACTTTCATTGATGATAGCATGATCAGGAATCCGATCTAAAAAGCATTTTTGATACAATGCTGCTTCTAATATCAGCCAGACTTCTCTATCCAAACCCTGTTTCACTTGTATAAAATCTTTCAATCCATCTCTTAAACGATAATGGTACTGTAAGACCCCCTGAACAATTTCTTCAGTTAAAGCTCTATCTTTGGCCTTTAAAGGGGTTTTTGCCCGCCAAGCTTCTAAAAGAGGTGAAAGAGCTACTTGATGCAATAAGCAAGCTTCCAAGAGTTCCTGCGCTTGGGAGCGACTAGTGACTTTCTTCTTTGTTGCCATTGAAGTTCTCTCCTAACGTCAACTGTCTTCCTTGCCCATTCATATAACTTTTAATCGGCATGGGATTCTTACCAGATGGTTGTATTTCTTTGAGATAGATCACTTTTCCATCTCCACAAAGTATACCCAAATTTGCCTTATCTAAAACAACTATATCACCTGCATCACTTTTTAGGAGAAGGTCTTCTTTAGGAAGTGGCCCTTTTAAACTGGCTTGCCATATTTTTAGCCGTTTACCATTTTGCTTGACATAGGCCCCTGGGTAAGGGTTAAAGGCACGTATTTTCCGAATTAAAGCCAGAGCTGACTCTTGCCAGTCTAGCACTTCCATTTCAGGAGGAATATTGGGACTGAAGCTGACTTGACTAGGATCTTGGGCTTCTTTTTTTAGCTTACCCTCTACCAGAGCCAAAAGTGTATCTGCAACAGTCTTTGAAGCCAAATCACTTAATTCTTTAAATAATTGCCCAGTCGTTTCATCTTCTGCAATGGATAGGCTATATTGAGCTAATATATCTCCGGCATCCATTTCTTGGACCATCTCCATATAAGTGATACCACTTTCCTGATCTCCATTCAGAATAGCATAGTGAACTGGAGCCCCACCTCTATATTTTGGAAGAAGAGAAGCGTGAATATTCACCGCCCCGTACTTGCTTGCTTCCAAAAGGCTTTTAGGTAAAAACTGTCCATAAGCCGCTGTCACTAAAATATCCGCATGTAAATCCCTTAACTTTTTAACAGCTTCTTTATCACGTATACGTGTTGGCTGAAACACTGGTATAGCTAAACTTGTTGCAGCTTCTTTCACTGGAGGAGCTTGTAGCTTTCTTTTCCTCCCTACTGGCTTATCCGGTTGGGTCACAACTGCCACTATCGTAAAATCTGGATGCTCATGTAGCGCTCGCAAGGGTCCTACCGAAAATTCTGGTGTGCCCATAAAAATAATTTTTAACATCTTCTATCTCCTAAATAAAGTTTTGTGGATCCCTTTGAATGGAAAATAATAAATCTGATCGATTCACTTGATCCAATTCTAAGGCTAGTTGATTTAAACGCTGATCTAAACGACGACTATCTTTATACTTTATCAGTAATTGATAATAATAAAAACGGTTAATACGCCCGATGGATTGAACAGATGGTCCTAGAATAATCACTTGACCTAAATCTTCCTTTTCTAATAAACGTTTAAGTCGGTAACCCTCTTTCAAAGCAAGATTTTCTTCTTTTGCTGCGATTGAAATTCTGACCATATAATAATAGGGTGGATATTGCCCTAACTTTCGCATCGTCATTTCTTTTTTGAAAAAAGTCTCATAATCTTGTCTTTTGGCATCTTGTAGGACGTAATGATCAGGATTGTAGGTCTGAATCAAGACTAGACCTTTTTTCTCTCCCCGTCCAGCTCGGCCACTAACTTGGGTCAACAATTGAAAAGTTCGCTCATAAGCTCGGAAATCCGGAATGTTTAAACCAGTATCTGCATTTAAAACACCAACTAAAGTCACATTGGGAAAATCCAAGCCCTTAGCAATCATCTGAGTGCCTAAAAGAATGTCCGCTTGACCCTTTGCCATCTGACTTAAGAGAGCTTCATGTTTGCCCTTACCTTTAGTTGTATCCACATCCATACGAATAATACGCGCTTCTTTGAAAACATCCTGAAGCTCTTCTTCAATTTTCTGTGTACCGACACCTATATAGCGTAACTTGGCCCCCTGACATTTCGGACAACATTCTAAAATATCTTCATGATGATCACAATAATGGCATTTCATTCTTCTTTCTTTCAAATGTAAGGTCAAGGAGATATTGCAATTTGGGCACATATGGACATAGCCACAATGACGACATTGGACATAAGCTGAATAACCCCGTCTATTCAAAAGGAGGACGACCTGTTCTTTCTTATCTAGCCGATTTTTTATCGCATCAATTAAACTTTCAGACAAATGCCCTTTCCCAGCTAATAACTCCTTACGCATATCAATTAATCTAACTTCAGGCAATTGGTTTGCAGTCGGGCGTTCCAAAAGACTCAAGAATTGATAAACCCCTTTATGGGCTCTGGCTCGACTTTCTAAACTTGGCGTAGCTGAGCCTAAAACTACAGGGCAATGATGAAAGGCTGCACGCCATTTAGCAATATCTCTAGCATGGTAACGACACTTTTCCATTTGCTGATAACTTGACTCGTGCTCTTCATCTAAAATAATGAGGCCAATATTCTCTAAGGGAGCAAAAATTGCTGACCGAGCTCCCACTACTACCTTAGCTTTAAAAGACTTTAAGCGTCTCCACTCATCAAATTGCTCTCTTTCAGATAAGCCACTGTGCCAAACAGCAACGGTTTCACCAAAACGTCTCGTAAATCGAGCGGTCATCTGTGGCGTTAGAGCAATTTCTGGAACAAGCATAAGCGCTGATTGCCCCCTATCTAAGCATTCTTGTATCCATTGGAGGTACAGTTCTGTTTTTCCAGATCCAGTAATGCCTTCTAATAGAAAGACTTCTCCTTTTCTTTCTTGAATAGCTGTTATAACTGGTTGGAAGGCCTGCTCTTGTGCTTCTGTTAAAGGAAAAGGATGTTCCAGTTGATCTGGTGTCTTCTCCCATAATTGACTAGAAATGGCTTCCTCTTCTAATCGTACCCATCCCTTTTTTTCCGCTGCTTTTATAGTGCTTGACTTAATGAGGGGACTTTTTTTTAATAATTCTATACGCATGGGACATGGATCTTCTAAAAGTGCCTTTAAAAGAGCCTCCTGCCCTGCATAGCTTTTTGGAAGAGAAGCAAGTAATTGACAAATCTCCTCCTCTTTAATATTAGCATAAATTCTTGTAAGCTTTTTAACCTTCCCATGATCTTTCACTTTATAATCTATTTCAACCATCGCCTCTTTTTTTAAAGCATATAAACAGTCTAAAAGGCCTTTCTCTTCAGCTTTTTCATAAGTTAGCGGTAAGTCAAAATTCATTTCATTCTTTAATGCAGGACTCGCTTGATCTGTCCAAACAAAGAAACGCTGGTAGCTAGATTTCAGTAAATTAGGCAACATCATTTGATAGATACTGATCAAGAAAGAATAATAGTAATTCGCCATCCATTGACCTAGTTGAATCAACTCTTTGCTCAACACAGGGAAATCATCCATAACGGCTTGAACTTCTTTTAAACTACCTTCGAAAGTCGTTTCTTCAGTCATCCCAATAACAAAACCTTGAATTTTACGAACCCCAAAAGGTACTTCAACTCGGCTACCAAGCTCTAATTCCTCTTTAAGCTTATCAGGAATAAGATAATCAAAAGGGCGATTGACCTTTTGATGTGGCACATCCACAATTACCTGGGCAAATGTCATATAAAACTAGACTCTCCTTTCTTGATGAAAAAAAGGCTGACCCTCTCGTCAGCCCCTTTTCCCTTATTTCACATTATTCATCTTTCGGTAAGGTGTCCTCACGAATGGTCAACTTTCCTGCTGCTACTTCTTCAAGAGCTTTACCGACATTTTTTACCGATTTGTAAGAATCTAAAAGTGGCATACTATGTAAGTATAGATCTCTCGATCGTTTGCTTGCAATCACCACTAAAGAATACTTTGAATCAATTTGTTCCAACAAATAATCGATGGAAGGATATAACATTAGTCCTCTACCTCTTTCTTAATAGTTCCTAAAACTCTAGAGACTTTTAAATGTTCACTTTCAATAATAGCTTCTATTTTACGAACAGCTTCATCAACTTGATCATTCACCACTGCATAATCATACAAGGTGATCAACTCTAGCTCTTCTTTTGCTTTCAACATTCGTTTTTCTATTACATCACTAGCATCTGTCCCACGACAAACAATCCGATTATATAATTCCTCTAAATTAGGAGGTGTCAAGAAAATAAAAATTCCTTCTGGCATTTTTTCTCGAACTTTAAGAGCCCCTTGAACTTCAATTTCTAAAAATACGTCTCGTCCATTTGCAAGTTGCTCTTCCACATAGGACAATGGCGTTCCATAATAATTCCCGACATACTCGGCGTACTCCAGTAAATCCTCATTGTTGATCATTTCCTCAAACTCTTCTCTTGTCTTAAAGAAATAATCCTTTCCATCTTCCTCACCCACACGCTTCTTGCGAGTAGTAGCAGAAATTGAATACGAAAATTTCTGACTCTTTTCAAATATTTTCGCTCTTACCGTTCCCTTGCCAACACCAGATGGTCCTGACAAGACGATGAGTAAACCGCGTTGCGTCATAGAACTCTCTACCTCCCCAAATGATTGCTTCTATTGTATCACAATTCTCTTTATTTTCCATACTTGTCAGTCCATTTTGATGCCATTATCGTCTCTATTACAAAATTCTCATTTTTCTCCAAAAAGAAAAGAACCTAACGCCCTTAAAGTCGTAGGTTCTTTTCCTTTTTTATTCGCCACTAGCTTCTCTTTAACTATTGCCCCATATCTTTCACTTTAATGATACGGGTTAAACTTGCCCGTTCATTTTCTTCGAGTTTCATTTCGATATAGTGGATAGTTTCTTCCAATTGCGGAATCATCCGATATTCCAATGCATTGACCCGCCGTCTTGTCTTTTCAATTTCGTCTGCCATCAATTGGCAGGCCTTTTCAATCTCAGACAGTTTTAACAAGTCATCCATGACCGCCCGCAGTTCCCAAACAGAATGGTCTAATTCACTATTAGAGTTAAGATAGCCATATTGAAATTCATCGCTACTTCCCTCTTCAACTGAAAAATGCATATCTGGTACATTAACACTCATGACATTTTTCTTATCAATGGTGAGAGAGACTTGCCTAGGAGGAAGAGCTACTAATTCATCGATAAAAGCTTCATTCAGAGAAGCTCGGGCGAGAACAAAAGCTTGCATCCCCTGAATGAGTCGTCCTTCAACAGCTTTCCTTAAGCTATTATTTTGACGGATGAGCTCAATGAATTGACGCATCAATTCATCCTGCTTATCTTTGAGGAGTTTATGACCTCGAGTGGATATTTGAAGACGGGCTTTAAGCTTTTGTAGCTCCATCCGCGTAGGCTTTACATCCAATCTTGCCATGGGCGCCTCACTCCGTTTCTTTCATGTACTTGTCGATCATTGGATCCTTAATCCGTTTTAATTCAGTCCGTGGAAGAATCTTCAATAAATCCCAACCTAAATCGAGTGTTTCAAATATCGTTCGGTTGGTTTGGAAGCCTTGGTTCACGTATTCTTTTTCGAAACGGTCAGTAAACTCAACATACTTCTTATCCGTTTCGCTCAAGGCAGATTCCCCTAAAACTACAGCTAATTCTTTTGCTTGTTTCCCGGTCGCATAAGCGGCAAAAAGTTGGTTCATAGTCGCCGCATGGTCTTCTCTTGTCTTCCCTTCACCCGAACCTTTATCCTTTAAGCGTGACAAGGAAGGAAGCACGTTAATTGGCGGTTCAATCCCTGCTTTATAAAGGTTTTGGTCTAGAATAATTTGCCCTTCCGTGATATAACCTGTCAAGTCAGGTATTGGGTGGGTAATATCATCTTCTGGCATCGTTAAAATTGGAATTTGGGTAACAGACCCCTCTTTACCAATTAATCGACCTGCGCGTTCATATAAAGTAGATAAGTTAGTATAGAGGTAGCCAGGGTAGCCACGACGACCTGGAACTTCACGACGAGCGGCAGATATTTCCCGAAGTGCTTCACAATAGTTAGTCATGTCAGTCATAATAACCAAAACATGCATACCTTTTTCGAAAGCTAGGTATTCAGCGGTTGTCAAGGCCATTTTTGGTGTCGCAATCCGTTCAATAGCTGGGTCATTCGCTAAGTTAACAAACATAACAGAACGATCAATAGCCCCAGTTTTACGGAAGTCATTCATGAAGTATTCAGCTTCTTCAAAAGTGATCCCCATGGCTGCAAAGACAACGGCAAACTTTTCATCTGAGTTCAATACAGTCGCTTGACGAGCAATTTGGGCTGCTAATTCTTTATGTGGTAAACCTGAACCAGAGAATACTGGCAATTTTTGCCCACGAACTAGCGTATTCAAGTGATCGATTGCAGAAATACCTGTTTGAATAAATTCATCAGGATAGTCACGAGCTACTGGGTTAATGGCTTGTCCATTGATATCCAAGTTAGCTTCTGGGATAATGTCTGGTCCACCATCAATGATGTTCCCCATCCCATCAAAGATACGCCCCACCATGTCTTCTGATACGTTTAAGGAAAGAGGTTTACCTCTAAAACGCACCTTGGTGTCACGAAGGTTAATCCCACTTGGGCCTTCAAATATTTGAACCATGGCTTTATCTTCTTGGACTTCCAAAACTTGCCCATGACGAATTGTGCCGTCCTGCATTTCGATTTCAACAAGTTCGTCAAATTTAACGCCTTCTACATGCTCCACCGCCATCAAAGGGCCGACAACTTCACTGACTGTACGATATTCTTTAATCATTATTTGTCATCCCTCCATTTTGGACAGTTTCTTTCATGATTTGATCAACTAAGTCGTTAATGCTATCGATTTGTGCCTTATCTGCTTCTGGAATAAATTTCGCCCGTGCAATCTTATCCCTAACTTCAAGGCTGCCCTTTTCAATCTCCTCATAGTAAGCCCCTAATTCCATCGCTTGACGACCAGCTTCTTCAAAATGAAGAATAGCATTTAAGAGCTTCGCTTGTTTTTCACGAGAAGAGAAGGTATCGACCTCATCAAAAGCGTTTTGTTGCAAGAAGTCTTCACGCAACATTTTAGCCACTAACATAGTCATACGGTCTTTTTCAGACAAGCTTTCTAACCCAACCAATTGAACAATTTCTTGTAAGCTAGATTCTTCTTGCAAAGTGGCCATTGCATGACGAACGCCTTTGTCATAGTTAGCTTGAACATTTTCGTCATACCATTTACCTACTTCATCATTGTAAAGAGAATAAGAGTTCAACCAGTTAATTGCTGGGAAATGCCGCTTTTGACTTAAGCTAGAATCCAAAGCCCAGAAGACTTTTACAACCCGTAAGGTATTTTGAGTGACTGGTTCAGAAATATCCCCACCTGGAGGAGAAACGGCTCCAATCGCTGTAACAGAACCCACACGGCCTTTTGAACCAAGTGTCTTCACCAAACCTGCACGTTCATAGTATTCTGCAATACGTGAACCTAAGTAAGCAGGATAGCCTTCATCCCCTGGCATTTCTTCCAAACGGCCAGACATTTCACGAAGAGCTTCCGCCCAACGTGAGGTAGAATCAGCCATGATAGCGACGTGATAACCCATATCACGGAAGTACTCAGCAATAGTAATCCCCGTGTAAATAGAAGCTTCACGAGCCGCTACTGGCATATTAGAGGTATTAGCGATTAATACTGTCCGCTGCATGATGGATTGACCTGTAGTTGGGTCAATCAATTCTGGAAATTCATTTAATACGTCGGTCATTTCATTACCACGTTCACCGCAACCAACGTAAACAACGATATCCACATCAGCAAATTTCGCTACTTGGTGTTGTACGACCGTTTTACCAGCTCCGAAAGGTCCAGGAACCGCCGCTGCTCCTCCCTTAGTTACAGGGAAAAAGGTATCAATAACTCGTTGTCCTGTTAACATAGGAACATTAGGGTTCATTTTTTGAGCAAATGGACGTCCACGACGAACTGGCCATTTTTGCATCAAAGACCCCTCAAAGACCCCATTTTCTTTTTGGATAGTATAAACGATTTGGTCAACGGTATAATCACCTTCTGCAATAGAAGTAATCTTACCTGACACACCATTTGGAACCATAATCCGATGTTCAACAACCGATGTTTCTTGAACAGTCCCCACAATATCGCCAGGAACTACTTCATCCCCAACTTTGACATTTGGTGTGAAGTGCCATTCTTTATCTCGATCAAGCGAGTGAATGCTCACCCCACGTTTCAAAAAGTCAGAGTTTGTTTTTTCTCTAAAAGTATCCAAGGGACGTTGAATCCCGTCAAACATTTGAGCAATTAGCCCAGGACCTAATTCGACAGACAGGGCTTCCCCAGTTGTCACAACAGGTTCATTTGGCCCTACACCAGATGTTTCTTCATACACCTGAATAGAGGCCACATCTTTACGCATTTCGATAATTTCACCGATAAGGCCTAGATCGCCAACTCGGCAAATATCTTGGATATTGGCATCCGACATTCCTTCAGCAGTGACTAAAGGCCCGGAAACCTTAATAATTTTTCCTTGTTTCAAAAAGCTTCCTCCTCACCGGCTATAAAATATTTTGTCCAACTGCCTTTTCAACATTCTCTTGCACTCGATCCAGACCTATACCTAGAGATCCCAAATGATTTGGAATAAGGATAATTGCCGGCACAAGCTGGTCATCATATCGACGAATCGTGTCCGGTATATCCTTAGCAAGGGCTTCTGTTAAATAAATGATTCCTGTTTCTTCCTTGGCTAAGGAATCGATTTTTGTTCGAGCCTCTTTAGCAGTATTCACAGGATACACAGAGAAGCCGAGAAGTCGAAAGGGCAAAATGGAATCTTTGTCACCAACAACAGCTATTTTATGCGACATTGATTGGATTCATCCTTTCTCTGAGTTCTTCCTCACTAAAGCCATTATCTTTCCCTACTAAAATGAGGCGTATATTAAGAACCTCCATCTCCACGGCGAAAAGATAAGCTAGAACAGGCATTGGACCAAAACCCTCAAACATGGCATCTGCTAAAAAGTCATGGACAATTCTATTTCCTAGAGTTTCTAGATGCATAGCTAGTTGACGTTCATCATCATTAGCAAAGATATTTTCTAAGTCCTTGCTATAATCCTTCCCTTCAAAAAGCGGTAAGGCATCTTTTACTTCCCCAGATTCAGTAGAGTTGACTAAATCTAACTTGGACACCGTGCCAGAACTAGACAGAACAGTCATTAAAAAGCTTCTAGAATGTTGACCTTGTCTTGCCCGAATAAGGGTAGATAAGTTTTTCAAATCAATCATGATATTGACTAGATAATTGAATCTACTGTCTAAAAGCTCATTTGCCAAAGTCCTTAAGTGCTTAAAGTAATAAGTATCCATATAGACATCAGCAGCTTGAACACGTTTAGTTTCCTCATAATCTTTAAGAGCCAAACTAACTCCTTCAACCATCACATCAGGTAAGTGCTCTGACTGCCCAGTTTCTACCAAGTTTTGTAAAGAAGCTTTACTATACAAGCCAATTGGTATCATGAGATGTGATAAATCTCTTCCAGTAAATTGCCCCTTCAATAAGACTTTCAGATTATGGTAGCTATAACGTAAGGCAAAAAGATTGATAATCCGAGGATCAGGAACAACTTCTAGCAATTCATGATATTGCTTTTTGAGCTCATCTGTAAGCAATTGATCAAAGTTTTTTTGACTTTCAAGAGCTTCCAAATCAAAGTCATAACGGGTTTTCTTTAATTGACTTAATGCATCATGCAAGTTTTCAGCATGAAGGAGTGTATCAAAGTCAGCTTGACTAAGGAGACGGGTTTCCATGAGACGAACAGTTGTGTTCACTGCGTTGTAAACATGCTCTTTCATTTCTCCACCTCCTAAGATTCAAAGGCTTTTCTAGCTAATTCTGCTCCAAATTCTTTCCGCAAATCAGATAGTAAGTCATCGAAAAAGTAGTTCAAATTAATCATGTCATCACTCAAAACAAAACCAGCACGTTTTTCAATTTGTTTTTCTGACCACTTAATTTGTGGAAATTGTTTAGCCAATAGCTCTTGATCTTGCGCAGATAGATGTTTAGCTGAGCGTTCGCCCAAACTTAAAACATACTGATGACTTTCATCTAAACTAAGCAATACTTCTTTTATAAATTCAGCTAGGCTAGCACTCGACCAATTCGCCATCACTTCATAACTTTGTTGGAACAAATCTTCCAACAAGCTTCTTTTATGCGCCAAAATATCTTGATTCTTTTGATTCGTCAGCTTTTGAGTAAGGCGTTCGTAGCGCATTTGTTCTCGACGATTGATAAGCTCTTTTTGTTCGAGTATATATTGAGCCATCTTTTCTTTTTGAGCTGTCAAATCGCTGGCACAGCGTTCTTCTGTGTCGGCAACTTTTTGCTCTGCTTCTTGTCTAGCTGAAGCTAAGACTTTCTCTTTAAGAGCATTCAGTTCTTTCACTACATAACCCCCTTCTTATTTATTAATCAGCGATTATTTTCTGTTTAAAACAAGAATAAAGCTGATAACAAATCCTAGGATGGCATATGTTTCAACCATGGCCGCCAAAATCATCCCTTTAGTATTGTGTTCTGGTTTCTTAGCAAGAATTTGAATACCTGTCGCAGCAACACGTCCTTGACAAATACCTGAAGCTAAACCACAGAAACCTACTGGGCAAGCAGCCATCAAAAGATAAAGTCCGTCAGCCAAAGACATTCCTGGCTTCATTGCAAAGAACAACATGAAGAAACCAATAACGAAACCGTAAAGCCCTTGTGTACCAGGAATCAATTCTAGAATCAAAGCTTTACCAAATTTTTCAGGTTCTTCTTTCATTAAGGCAGCGGCAGCTTCACCTACCATACCTACCCCACGAGCTGATCCCCAGCCAGAAAATACTATAGCTACTACTACACCTAAAGCAGCAACAAAATAGCCACCGTTGTCAATTAAAAATTGAGTCCAAATTTGCATCTCTTATTCCTCCAATTTTCTATTTTTTAAATTCGATATCTTTGTCATACATCTTTAATGGTTGGAAAGCTTTCCCGCCACCTTCGTAGAACTTGCCGAAAAATTCAACAAATTGCAAACGAATACCGTGGACGTAAGCAGATAGGTAACTTAAGAAAATATTTAAGCCATGCAGTGCTACAAAGAGTAATACTCCGATAGTAAAGCGTGCAGGTCCTGGTAACAAGGTAATAATAGAGTTAAAAGCAGTGCCTATACTTGCCCCAGATACGCATAGAGCCATTAAACGGGTATAGGACACAATATCTCCCACATAGCCACTAATACCATACAAATTATACAAACCAGATCCCAAGCCGACTAACTTATTATCGCTTGATAGAACAGTTGCCATAACAATAGCTAATGCTGATAAAGCTGCTATAGCCTTACCCAAGATAATAAGCCCATCATTTTTTAAGACTAATGCCCCTGTGATCCATAAAGCAAAGCCTATCAAAAGGCCTAGCCAACCTAAAGCATCAGAAAAAAGTCCATAATAATCCTTTTCTTTCACCTTTAGATGGGTTGCCAATAAGAGACCGACAAATATTTGAACGACCCCTAACAGAACTGATAGGATCAAAATTTGATTAACATCCTTAGACGTTGAAAGCAACCCTACTGGCATCTCAAAACCGAAGAAAGATCCAAAAATCAAGCCCCAAACCATAGTCGGATAACTCAAAATATGGAAGAGTTTGATATTCTTCTTCATTGCGCCTCTTAAATGTAGAGCCTTCAAAGCCAATAATGTTCCAAGCCACAAAACTAGGCCATAACCAAAATCAGCAGCCATCATTCCAAAAAACACACAATAGAAAGGCATCAAAAATGGTGTCGGATCGATCTCATTGTATTTAGGAAGGGCAAACATTTCGGTAAGTAATTCAAAAGGTTCAACAAGTGAATTATTCTTCAAACGAATAGGTACTTGGTCAACTTCTTCTGGCAAAACTTCTCTGTAGAGGATAGCAAAATCATTTTCCTCAAAACGTTCTTTGAGGTACTGCATCAAAGCAGAGAGCTCATTTTTCTCCATCCACCCTTCCATAGCAAAAAGATGGTTTGAATCTTTTATCAAGGCCTTAGCTGCCTCACGTTGCATGGCATTATAGTAGTATGCTTCAGCCAAAATAAAGTTTTCTTTGATGGATTGACTTGCCTTCAAGCTTGCCACAATACTTTCTCTCTTTTGAAGAAGTTCTTGCCTATTTGCCTCTATCTCTTTTAATTTATCAGCTGGTGCACTAGTAAATGGATAGCGGAAAGTAGTAAAGTGATTTTCCCTCAACAGGACTTGTACATCACTTTCATATTGAGGTTGATAGAATACAATAACTCCAATATCATCCTTATCCGAATAAATCTCCTCAGCATAAGCAATAGCTGAATCATCAATTGCTTTAATATAGGCATTATCAGCAGATTGTGGCAGAGTCCCTAGCGAGTAAGCTAAATGACGAAATTGCGCCAAAGCTTTCGGATGGAAGTTCATATTTTTCCATTTATTGGCAGTTTCTTCATGCTGACCAAGTTCCTTCAAACGATCAGCGATCCTACTGAGCTCTTCTTTAGCCCCTTCGACTTTAGCTAGATCCTCTTTGATAGCCTCTTGACTCAACTGCCCTTCCAAGTCCTCTTGCGTTAAACTTAAAGGCGCCTTTCTATAGTGTTTCCACAAACTCATTTGTGGTAAATATTTATCGAGAAAAGCGGAATTGCTTTGAATTCGTTCAAATTCCGATTCCAATGCGCGATAAAATTTAGCTTGATAATGATTGGCTAAAATTTCACTCGCTTGCTCTTCACGGTTGAGGTCATAGACTTCGAATTTTTCTAGAGATTGGATGGCTTTTAGCAAACTGTTCTTTTGATTGAGTGGTGCAATAAGAGTCACCTTATTCATCGTTGCTATTGCCATATCGGTGAATAACCTCCTTTATCGTTAATTCTACTAGCTCTTCACGTCGTTGGTCAAAGACCTGCGTCAAGCGCTGCTTTTCAGAGGTACCTTCTTTAGACAATTTCACCTGAACTTCATCTAAAGCGATATCCTTGTCCGACCGAAGTTTGTCTTGAAATTCAGACAACTCACTGTCTGCAGAATCTTTCAATCCGCTTACTTGACCTTCATGATCACTAAGCAGATTGGCGACACGACTAGCTGCTTCTTGCTCGATTCGTTGAGCTTCATTTTCGATTGCTTCAACAGAATCCAGAATAGAGTTGCTCACATCTCCACCTCCATCTTAACAAATTAACTTAATGCTTAAAGGCATTAACATTCTTATTATATACCAATTAAAATTGCATTCAAATTTAAATAAAGGCGATTTCAATAGAATACCCTGCATCATACTAAACATTTATATATAGGTAGTAATTGGTAAAAAACTCATCTCTTTTGTTTCAAATTTTTTTTTGCGAAGTCAACCTTTTCACTCCATCTTCAATCCCTAAGGAAAAGTCCATGCATCCGCCTATAGTGTAGTAGCATCTTGTCTTCTATCCATTAGCTAGCCCCATCTCCATTGGTGTAAAAGGCCATGAGATCACTTTTATACTTCTCCATTGTCCAATCAACTCCTTTTCCCTTAATAAAAAAAGAACCCCCTAAAAATGTCATCGTCCCCCTTGACAACAAGAACACCTGTTCGTATAATAGGAATACAAACAAACGTTCGGGGGAAGAAAAAATGGAACAACTATCTTACTTAGACTATCCAAGCATCCAATCTTTAGAAGACCTTATCGAGCCAATTGAAGAAGTCTTATCTCAACTTTCATTGGCCTACTGTGCTGACACGCCATGTCGAATCATTGCAGAGTTTAAAGATTTAAATGGTTTCGTTTATCAGGCTAGTTTCGATGCTCGAGTTCATCAGTTTAGTAGCCAAAAGCAAACCGTTTACGTGGAAGACCTAAAAACTAGAGCCTGCTATCTTTTGCCTATCGAAAGGATTCTCAGTGCTCAACCCCTTTAAAGCCATTCTTTTTAAACACCTATCCGCCCTGTGAAGAATAGCATCCTAGATAAGAGGATAGCTCTTTCAAAATCCCAATATCTTGGCAGCTAGAAGGGTCATTAGCTTTTCATCCTCCAATTTTGCTAGTCCATTTTATCCAATAAACGAAGAAAACGCCAGATCTCTTATCTGGCGTTTTCTTCGTTTATTTCATCTAGACTACTAACTCTACAATATAGGCGAGAACAGTCTGGAAAAAGCTTGTTTAAATTTTTTCCACTTAGACTGACGATTAAAATATTCAGCATCAGCAATATGGCACTTGCGACAATCTTCGATAAAATGCGCTGCCATTTCTCTAGCGACTCTGTGATCATAGATAAAAGCATTAATTTCAAAATTTAAACGAAAAGAGCGCACATCAAAATTAGCTGTCCCTATCGTACACATTTGCCCATCAACGACCATAGACTTACTATGCAAAAAGCCATCTTGATAAGTATAGACACGAGCCCCTAATTTTTCTAAAAGTTTAGCATAATACTCGGTTGCCCTATAAACCAAGACATGATCGGGTTTACAAGGGATCATCAGTCTCACATCAATTCCTGATTGTAAGGCTAGCTGCAAACTTTCAAACATACTTTCATCAGGGATAAAGTAAGGGGTCTGGATAAAAATATATCGTCGTGCCGTACTAATCATCTTCTTCATCCCTAATTTAATTTGCTGTTCAGAATCAGGTCCAGAGGTTACTATTTGCATAGCCGTTTTCCCACTTTCGTTATTTTTGGGGAAATAACGATCAGAGGGACGCAACTGCTCGCTTTCAATCGCTACAGCATTCCAATCCATAAAGAACCTGCTTTGAAGATTAAGAACTGCATTTCCTGTTAACCTGACATGAGTATCTCTCCAATAGCCAAGTTTGCCTTTCCCAATGTACTCATCCCCAATATTGTAACCTCCAAAATAACCGATTTTCCCATCAATAACAACTATTTTCCGGTGATTACGAAAGTTAATCCGAAAATTAAAGAAAGAATAGGCTGACCCAAAAAAGGGTTTAGCAAATCCTCCATTCTTTTCAATTGCTTTGAAAGCATCTCGGTGAGTACGATTAGAACCTAGCGCATCATATAAAACAATAACTTCGACACCTAGAGAGGCTTTCTGGGCCAAAAGATCAATGATTTTCTTTCCTAATTCATCGTCTCTGAAGATATAATAAAGCATATGAATATGGTCTTTTGCAGCTATGATATCCTTCATTAAGGATTCAAACTTTTCTTGACCATCAACGATAAGCCTCAGAGAATTATTGGTCGTAAGAATAGATTCATCATTATTGAGAAAAATGGTGGCTAAATCTTGTTGATAGGGATTGCCATTAAAATAACTTGTCAATAAATCGTCATTGAAGAGTTCTTTTTGCGTATCAACCCACTCTTCTAGTCCAATGAGATCTTGTAAGGCCATACGATTCAATCGTGACTTTGGTAAACGTCTACCAAAGAAAAAGTAAAGCACCAGCCCAACACCAGGTAAAAAGATTAAAAGTAAAAGCCAAGCCCAAGTTGCCGCAATATCCCTAGGTTCACGAAAAACTGTGATGATCGATATCAAGACATTCAGCGCCACAAGATAGGTTAGTATATTAAAAAGAGTATCTACCCACATCTTTTCACCTGCTCACTCTTAATAAGAATAAGGCTTAAACGCCATTTAATCATTTAATAAGTGGGATCGTTCTCTAGCATTAATATGCCCTGTATGACGAGGAATGAGCAAATCAGCCTTTCCTTTAATCACCAATACAAAGATCAAGGAAAAAATTAACCAATTCGCCAAAGCATTAACCATCAGATTTTTCCATGAAAGGACTTCTAATCCAAGCCAAGCCTCTACCATCCCACTCGCTCCAGAAACATATTGACTAATTGCTAAAATTAGGGAAAAAGCCAGGACACTCATCATAGATCCAGTCGTTGTATTTAAAATGGTTGACGTATACTTCCGATTAAAGGCAGTCCGAATCGTATATTTAGAAAAGAATCCAGCTACTGAAGAAGCTGCTAAAGGTAACATCAGCGTCAAAATAGTTAAGCTGAAATCTTGTTCAAAAAATCCTTTCACCAGTCCAATAAAAAGACCTGCTATAGCAGCCGTAAAGCCAGCAACAGCGACTCCTCTTCGTAAGCTATACCATATAATTGGAAGAAGCATCCAAAAGAAAGATAGACTAGGCGAAAATGCCGGCAAGTAGCTTAATCCTATCGTTGCAAGTAGAGTAAAGAAAAACTCCATCAGTAACTCAGTCGCTTTTGCCATACTAATCCCTCCTATTTTTTCGCTTTTTTGTAATTAGATGCGTCCATAACAACTGGAAGGACGACTGGACGACGACTGGTTTCTTGGAAGAGATAACGAGATACTTTTTCTCTAATAGCTTGTTTCAGGTCATTCCAATCAAAATCCTCTTGGTGTTTTTCTAAATAGTTTTCAGCTATTTCACGAGATAAACGTTCACTTTCATCTAAAAGATTGCCTGAAGTTTTCATGAAGATAAAGCCTCGAGAGATAGATCGAGGGCCAGATAAAATTTTTCCTTCTCTTCTTGAAATAGTCATCGCAATCACAAATATCCCATCTTCTGATAAAATGCGTCGATCCTTCAAGACGATATTCCCAATATCTCCTACACCAGCCCCATCTACTAAAACATTACCAACTGGCACTTGCCCAGTAACTTCCATCCTACGATGATTAAAGGCAATGACATCTCCATTCATTGGGACATAAGTATTCTTATAGTTCATACCGACTTCATGAGCCAATTGAGCATGCGCAACCAACTTGCTATACTCTCCCAAAACAGGAATCAAATATTTCGGTTGCAAGAGGTTGATCATTAATTGCAATTGCCCTGGTGTTGCATGGCCAGACGCTTTTGTATTCGATGGTAAGGTGACTACTTCAGCTTCAGAACGATAGATCAAATCTTTTGTTTGAGCTAAAAGCATTTCCATGGAAACATTAGGTGTAGTGGCAAAATAAACCACATCTCCTTCTTTTAATTGAAGGTCCTTATGTTGTCCCTTAGCCATAGCTTGCAGAGAATGTATAGGTTCCCCATTTGCCCCTGTTTCTAAAATAACAAGTTGATCCTCTTTTACTTTAGACATTTGATGTCGTTGGATAATCAAATCCTTGCTTGGAATGGTTAATTTACCCAAACGTATAGCTGTATCAATAATCCGTTCTAACTTTTTGCCTGTTAAATAAATTTTCTTGTTCGTTTCATGCGCCGCATCAAAAACCTGTTGCACCCGTTGAATGTTACTTGCTATACAAGCAACAATCACTCGACCACTTGCATTTAAAAATAAATCGACAATGCTATCCGCAATTTGATATTCACTAGCATTTTCAATTTCAGACTCAGCCTCACGAGAATCACTTAATAAGGCTAAAACCCCTTCTTCTCCTAAGTCTGTCAAGCGTCCAAATTGTGTTTGATAAAGCTTGGAAGCTGATTGATCAAACTTAAAGTCCCCTGTATAAACTATAGAACCTTGATCAGTTCTTAGAGCAATGGCGACAGAATCAGGGATAGAGTGAGTCGTTTTAATAAAACTGACTTCGATGCCATTATCAAAGGCTATTTCTGTGTCAGTATCGATCACATGATAATCATTAAAATGACAATCTACACTAGCTTCTTCCCCATAAATTTTCGCTAATTCAATGGTTAATTCCGTCCCAAAAACAGGTGCTTGAACATGTTCCAAAAGATAAGGCAGGGCCCCTACAGCATCCGCATGCCCGTGAGTGAGGAAAATTCCCTTCACTCGATCACGCCTTTCAATCAAATACGTGAAATCTGGGATAACCACATCAATACCTAGCAACTCATCATCTGGATAAAGCAAGCCACAATCAAATACGAAGATGTCTTCACCACATTCCACTACAAAACAACTTTTACCTGCTTCACGTGTCCCACCTAATGGGATAATTGTTAATTTGTCCATTCAAAAACTCCTTTATTTTATTTCAGAACATCGGGCAATTTCATGCCACTTCTTGTTATTTTTTGATCAACGTGAACAATTCAGTTATTCTATTATATCATAAGATTGGCAAAAATGAAGATCATAGGCTTTATTCGATAAGCTCTATAGGCTTGAAAAAGCACCCTCTAGACAATGGATGAATTAAAGAAACCTTTTTAATCCTGCTTTTTGTTCAAGAAACTAAAGGCTAGGAGCTAACATTCCAAAATTCCTCTAGTCATCTCGCTGCTAGAAATTAGGCAAACTCTAATCTAAAGCTTATAGGGCTACTAGTAAAACACGTCAATAAGAAAACTATTTCACAAGAAATCTCAAAGAAAAACCTCTTAAAGTCGGCCACTTTAAGAGGTTTTAAACAACAATTCCTTACTATTAGAGTAAAACTTTGTGAGATAGGTTGATCCGTCCACGGTTATCAATTTCCACTACTTTAACCTGTATATGGTCACCGATAGACACTTCATCTTCCACTCTTTCGACACGTTTATCTGAAAGCTGAGAAATATGAACTAAGCCATCTTTACCTGGAGCAATTTCTACAAAGGCTCCAAATTTTTCAATGCGTTTCACTTCACCGTCATAAATATCTCCAACTTTAATTTCACGCGTCAAATCTTCAATGATTTCACGAGCCCGTTGAATCATATCGCTATCGCTAGAAGCAATAGAGACATTACCTTCTTGATCGATGTCAATTTTCACACCTGTTTCATCAATAATCTTATTGATGGTTTCTCCACCACGACCAATAACTACCTTGATCTTAGCTGGATCGATCGTCATCATCTCAATCTTAGGTGCATATGGGCTTAATTCAGGACGAGGGCCAGCTAAAGTAGACGTCAATTGATCTAAGATTTGCATCCGAGCTGTTTTCGCTTGAGCAAGAGCTTCTTCTAAGATGTTCTTTGTAATCCCTTGGATCTTAATGTCCATTTGTAAAGCAGTAATGCCATCTTTAGTCCCTGCTACCTTAAAGTCCATATCCCCCAAGTGATCTTCAAGACCTTGAATATCCGTTAAGATGGTGTAATCTTCGTCTTGTTTCACCAAGCCCATAGCAATACCTGCTACTGGAGCTTTAATCGGCACACCAGCATCCATCAAAGCCAAAGTACCTGCACAGATAGACGCTTGTGAAGATGACCCATTTGATTCTAAGACTTCAGAAACCAAACGAATGGTATAAGGGAATTCTTCTACACTAGGAATGACTTGTTTCAAAGCACGCTCACCTAAAGCTCCGTGCCCAATTTCTCGTCGGCCTGGGCTACCAGCTCGGCCTGTAGCCCCCACACAGAATTGTGGGAAGTTATAGTGGTGAATAAAGCGTTTCCCTTCTTCTTGCCCTAACCCATCAATGACTTGGTACTCTCCTAAAGGCGCTAATGTGGCAGACGTTAACGCTTGCGTTTGCCCACGAGTAAATAGACCAGAACCATGAGCCCTTGGCAATAGAGCAACTTCAGATGAAAGAGGACGAATTTCATCGATAGCCCGCCCATCAGGACGTACCTTGTCCTTAGTAATCAATTGGCGAACCACTCGTTTTTCTAAATCCGCCACAATTTCGCCCATTTCTTTTAAGTAAAGGGACGCTTCTTCTGCCTCCATGCTGTCTACTTTTTCCGTTGCTTCTGCTATAATATCTTCCTTCACTTGTTCCATATTAGCTTCACGTTCAAGTTTATCGAAAGTTAAGACAGCTTGACGCATTTTTTCAGCGTATTTTTCATTGACCTCTGCGCTTAATTCTGGATCAATTTGAACCAATTCAACTTCCATCTTTTCCTTGCCAATTTCATCTCGAATTTGAGCTTGGAAGGCATTCAAACGTTTGATCTCTTCATGTCCAAAGAGCAAAGCCCCTAACATGTCATCTTCTGAAACTTGTTGAGCTGAACTTTCTACCATGTTAATAGCATCTTTGGTTCCAGCTACCGTTAATTCAATATCAGAAGCCTCTTGTTGAGCAACTGTAGGGTTAATCACATATTTGCCGTCAACACGACCAACATTCACACCAGCAATTGGCCCATCAAAAGGGATATCTGACACACAAAGTGCTAAACTAGAGCCTAACATAGCTGCCATTTCAGGTGAGCAGTCTGGATCAACAGAAAAGACCATATTAGTCACTTGGACTTCGTTTCGATAGCCATCCGCAAACATTGGGCGAATCGGACGGTCAATTAAGCGAGCTGTCAAAGTAGCGTGTTCGCTAGGACGTCCTTCCCGCTTGATAAAGCCACCTGGAATTTTCCCTGCAGCATACATCCGTTCATTATAGTTAATCGTTAGTGGGAAGAAATCTCCTGTACCTGGTGTTTTAGACCCAACAGCAGCTGATAAAACAACAGTATCCCCATAACGCACTAAAACAGCTCCATTAGCTTGTTTAGCTAATTGGCCAATTTCGACTTGTAGCGGACGTCCGCCCCACTCATATGTATAAACCTTCTTTTCTGACATCTTAATTTCTCCTTTACTAGCCCGCCTACTAAACAAAACACAAGGGAGGAGACTCCATCTTCTCTTCTGTTTTATTTAGTAGAGTCCAGGCCACATTTTTTCTTATACAACAAAAGCGAGCCACATCCCAAATGTCGCTCGCTTGAATCTCTTAATCGATTAACGACGTAACCCAAGACGTTTCACGAGTTCGCGATAACGTTGTACATCATTATTACGCAAGTAGGCTAACAAGTTCCGGCGATGACCGATCTTCTTCATCAAGCCACGGTAAGAATGGAAATCTTTCTTATGTTGCTTAATGTGATCGTTCAAAGCGTTAATGTCAGCTGTTAATACAGCAACTTGCACTTCTGGAGAACCAGTATCTCCTTCATGAGTTGCGTATTCCTTGATGATTTCGTTTTTGCGTTCTTTTGAAATTGCCATCAATGGCCACCTACCTTTCTTTTTAGTCACCACATCCACAGTCTAACGTTGGTGAATCGATTAGCCGTGAATAGGTCGTACCTTGCGTATTGTACTAAACTTTATAAGTAATGGCAAGACTTTAGAGAGAAATTCTTTTCATCTTTTAAACAAAGGAAGGACAGCCTTTATAAAGGGTAATAATCATACTCTGTCGTTCCAAGAAGGGCAAGATTGACATGCTTGTAACCTGCTTCTATTAGTTTTTGAGCTAGAGCTTGCCCCCCGCCTCCCTTAGCGCTCAAGATATAGATAGGGTGTTCTTTTCCTTTTAGCCATTTCTTTTCTAATGGCTTTTTAGCCAAATCATTTATTCCAGCTGCATTCGATAGGACTTTTTTCACTTCATTTTTCTTTCTTCCATCTAAAATTATTGCCTCTTTCTCTTTTAAACCATCTATAAATTCATCCATTAACAAAACTTGATAATAGACTAATTTTTGAGGATAGGCAGTAATCGCTTCTACTGGTCTAGCCTTAAACCCCTCTTTTAACAGTATTTCACAAGCTTCTTTTCCCTCTACATCACTAGAACCATAGAGCCAAATTTCCCTATCTACATTACGCAGTCTATCTATTTGCTCTTTTAATTGGCTTAGAGGGCATGAAACAGCCATAGGAATGTGCCCTTCTTGGTAATCTCCTTCAGAACGCACATCTAAAAGGAGAATTTTAGAAAAGTCTTTCTTTTTTTGCCATTTAAGCAAATTTTCCCCTTTTACTAGCCCTCTAGCCTTTAAAGTGTAAATAAAATTTTCCCTCTTTGGCTTAGCAAATACGGTCTTTGGACTAAGCATAAAACTCATTACACTCATGCCGATGCAAAAAGTTATAATGGCTCGTATTACCATCTTTTTCATCCCCTTAAATATGGTAAGTTGACCGTAATTCTAAAATAATATCCCGAATATGGGCAGCTTCTTCAAAGTCCAGTTGTTTGGCTGCTTGACGCATATCTAATTCCAGCAGATTAATCCCCTCTCTGCGTTGACTTGGCGTCATTTGTTTATATTGTTCAGCAAGAGAGAGATTATTATCTTCCTTCTTATCCTTGTCCTTCGCTTTAGAAGAAATCGTAATCAAATCTCTAATTTCCTTGACAATAGTCTTCGGCGTAATCCCACGTTCCTTATTATAAGCCATTTGTATCTCTCTACGACGTTTCGTTTCTTTTATCGCATATGCCATAGAATCGGTGATCTTATCAGCATACATAATCACCTTACCCTTAGCATTACGAGCAGCGCGTCCTATCGTTTGAACTAAAGAACGTTCACTACGCAAAAAGCCTTCTTTATCTGCGTCTAAAATAACGACCAGAGAAACTTCAGGGACATCCAAACCCTCTCTTAACAAGTTAATCCCCACAAGGACATCAAATTCCCCTAAGCGCAAATCCCTAATGATTTCTGTTCTTTCCAAGGTTTTAATGTCACTATGCAAGTATTTCACCTTGATACCTGCTTCTTGTAAGTAATCTGTTAGATCTTCAGACATTTTTTTGGTTAAGGTGGTGACAAATACTCTTTCATTCTTTTCAGTTCGTTGATTAATCTCACTAATTAAATCATCAATTTGCCCCTTAATTGGTCTTACTTCTATTTCCGGATCGAGTAAACCTGTCGGCCTTATAATTTGTTCCACATAACCATTCGTTCGCCCTAATTCATATGGACCTGGAGTGGCTGATATATAAAGAATTTGTGGTACCCTTTCTTCAAATTCCTCTAAACGTAAAGGCCTATTATCCAGTGCGCTAGGCAATCGAAAACCATACTTCACTAGTTGTTCCTTTCTCGCCTTATCTCCATTGTACATACCTCGAATTTGGGACATAGTAATATGTGATTCATCAATAACAAACAAAGAATCTTTCGGGAAAAAGTCCAACAAGGTATAAGGAGGTTCCCCCTCTTTTCTGCCATCCATGTGCCTCGAATAATTTTCGATCCCATTGCAATAACCCATTTCTAGGAGCATTTCAATATCATAGTTGGTTCTTTGTTCCAAACGTTGCGCTTCTAGGAGCTTGCCATTTTCCCTCAAATAGGTCAATTGTTGGTCTAATTCTAAACGAATCGTTTGTACAGCCCTTTCGATAGCCTCTTCATTGGCTACAAAGTGGGTAGCTGGATAAATCGCTGCAAAAGTCACCTGATCCTTGACTTCCCCTGTTAAAACATCCACTTCACAAATCCGATCAATCTCATCTCCAAAAAATTCTAAACGCAAACATGACGCATCATGAGAAGCTAGGAAAATTTCAACAACATCGCCTCGAACCCGAAAAGTCCCCCTCCTAAAATCAATATCATTACGAGAATATTGCATTTCGACTAAATGCATGAGGAGTTCTTCTCTTGTCATCTCTTGTCCCTCTCGCACAGCCAAGACATGGTTCTTATATTCCATCGGGTCAACTAAACCATAGATACAAGAAACTGAAGCCACCACGATAACATCTCGCCTTTCTAACAAGGCTGAAGTCGCACTATGGCGTAACTTATCAATCTCATCATTAACAGCTGCATCTTTTTCTATATAGGTATCTGAACTTGGCACATAAGCTTCTGGTTGATAGTAGTCATAATAAGATACAAAGTACTCTACAGCATTGTTCGGGAAAAACTCTTTTAACTCGCCATATAATTGTCCTGCTAAAGTTTTGTTGTGGGCTAAGACAAGGGTCGGCTTATTGACTGCCTGGATGACGTTTGCCACAGTAAATGTTTTACCTGTCCCAGTTGCTCCTAGAAGGGTTTGTTCTTTGACGCCCTTCTGAATATTTTGACTTAAAGTTTCAATCGCTTGGGGTTGATCCCCTTGCGGTAAATACTTGGAAACGAGTTCAAAATCCATCCCATCATCCCCCTTCTTTTCTTCCCTAGATTACCACAAAGCAGGTCAAATATCGAAGAAAAGCTATTCTTTTATACCAAGCAGACCAGAATAAATAAACAAGTCTCCTAACAGCTTATCAAAGTCTTGGAATTATCACTTTCACTTATTTTATAAAGTAAGACAAATGAGACTGGGGCAAAAGTCAAAAAACGAGGAAAGTGCGTCAATCAAGTTTTTCAAACCTTGATATGACGCACTTTCTTATTTGGACTTGCTTAATTATTGGTCATTTGTCCTTGCAGCAAAAGATCCTTTTAATGTCTCCCCTTTAAGAGAGCAAGGCAACTTTGAAAAAAGTTGAGGCAAACTAAAAGGCCTAAATAGAGATAATATGTTTTCACTTGGTCAAAAGACATTAGAAAGAGCCATACTAGATAAAGCAAAGTCGTCAAGAGCAACAATAAACTCTCTTTATTTCGCTTACGAAAGAATAAGCCTATAGCTAAAAGAGAAAAGGTCAAGGCCAAAAAGGAGCAATAAGGGCCAGCTTTTAATTCAAGCTGATGAGATAGATACAAGACGGATCTCATAAAATTTAAATGGTTGGCATAAAAGTCTTCCACTTGGAAAGCTAGAAAAATAATGCCTATTTCCCCCAGTCGGCAGAACCATATGCATACTTTCCTCACTCTTTTTCTCCTCTCCTTCTTTTGGCATCTTTACTTAGCTTCTGATAATTCCTTTAAAAGTTCTTTTGAAACTCCCTTTTGAATCGGGTATTTATCAGGATTTTTTTGATGGTGAAGATCCCAATCATACCATCCTCCATCTTGAACTAGGACATGGTCAAAGCCTTTTTGTTTGGCAATAAAGAAGACAGAGCAGTTCCGCCAACCCGTTCCACAATAGAAAGCTGTAGTTTTGTCAGCTGTAATCCCCCATTTTTCCCAATCTTTAAAGACTGGCGTAGGATCTTTTAGCGAACCATCTTCATTAGTGAAATAGTTCAAATCATAGGCTGTAGTAGAAGCTTCTGCATAAACAGCTCCTTTAATTTCACCAGCATTCTTAATATAGTTATAACCAGAAGTTTTACCCGTATATTCCTTCCAACTTCTTACCGAAGCTACAAGGAGATCTTTATTCTCTTCTTTAGCCTTTAATAAAGCATCCGAATCGCCAATATAGACATCTTTCCGTCCAGGCACTTCAGCTCCAAAGTCATCTACTTTATGCACTCTAGCAACTTTCTTCGTCAATTTTTCTCCAGCTGTCGTCCAGGCTTTTTTCCCACCATCTAAAATTTTAACCTGATCCACACCTAAATAATAAGCGGCAAAAGCTATACGGGAAGCCGCATTGACATCCTCTGCATAGACCACTAATGGAGTAGATTTTTTAACTCCCTTATTCAAAAAGGCTTTGACTAGCTTAGAAGCTTCAAAAAGATTCCAGTCAGATTCCTCGCTCTCTACCTCCATCGTATCTATACGTATAGCGCCTGGAATATGCCCCTTTTTGAAGGCCTTGTCCCCATAACCTGCTTCCAAAACAACAGTTGAAGGATCTTTTTTCAATTGCTCTTTTAACCAAGAGACATTGACAAAGAAATCAGTGTCTTCTATCTTATCTCCCACAAGATGTGTTACTTCCTTACTTGGTGCTTTGGGAGCCCATTTAGCCAATTCCCCTTCTTTAGCGAGGTCTTTTTCATCATTCACCCCTGCTTTATTCTCACTTTTTTGCTCTACTTTACTCTTGGCCTCTACTTGTGAACTCCCAGCTACATAAGAGGATAAAAGTAATAAACTGCTGGCTAAAGCTATACGTTTAGTCCATTTGTTTAACATCAAACCACTCCTTTTGGTATAAGAGGGATTTATAAGGACGTTAACGGCATCAATCAGTCATCTTCGCACGATACAAATCTCTTCTTTGTGTATTTTTTACCAAACTGTATTATAAACAAAAGACATTTAAAAATCGAGTCAGATCACTTTTCACAAATGTATTTAGCGCTCCAAAAAATAGCTTAAATGACTAAAAAAGCCCCCAAAGTTGAATCCTTTAATCCAACTTTTGGAGGCAGAATAAATTTATTTTTAGCTGAAATTAGCAGTTATTTTAGAATTTGACTACACCTAAAAGCGTAGCAATAATCAAAGATACAATACTTGCTGGCCATAAAATACGCAAGCTATATTTAATATGTTTGCCGATAGTCGAATCCGCTAACCCTAACCCAACGTATACTGCTGCTACACTTGGGCTTACAAAAGTTCCGTATGTCCCAGTTAATAAGAAAGCAGAAGCTACATCAAGTGGGGTAATTCCAAATGGTTTCACCACACCGATAATAATTGGAAGCAAAGCAAAGTAAAAGGCATCTGTCCCCAATACCATTAAAAGCGGTACACAGAAAAGAGCCATGAACCAGTGCATATGTGGCGTAATAAAACTTGGCAAGATAGCAACAAGGGTCTTAGCCATTTCTTTCACCATACCAGATTCAGAAATAATCCCCATGAACACACCTACAGCAAATAAGGTCATCGTCATGTTGATGGCTGCTGGAGCAAAAGATTTTAATTTCTTACTTTGTTCTTTCACTGATCTATAGTTAACCGTTAAAGCAAGAGAGAAAGCTACCATGAAAACAAAGTGCATTGGCAAAATATCAATCAATAAAAGAGCTAACATGCCAATGGTCAAGAAAAGATTGAAGAAATAAAGGGACTTATTAACTTTCAGCCCTTCTTCTTTCGTTGAGGAAGAGTCATGTTTAAAGCCCCCTTCAGGAACTTTAGCCCCGTTCATCACTTCTAAACGGCTGATGAAGTAAGAAATACCCAAAGCCATCAGCAACATAAAACCAAAAGATGGCAAGATGTGTAAAAATAATTTCATCGGTTCGATCTTGGCCACAGAAGCTGCACGCAAAGTAGGCCCTGCCCATGGTTCAACGTTCATTGTGGCCATCATTGCTGCCATGACGCCCAAGAGCGCTTCAGGACGAACGTTCATCTTACGCATAATAGGAATAAAAGCTGGCACAGTGATCAAATAAGTTGCTGCACCAGACCCGTCCAAGTGAGCGACAAAAGTAACAATGGACACTGCCATAAAGATTAGGGTTAGAGATTTCCCTAAATGAGCTAGAAGCCAATCGATGATCGGTTCAAATAAGCCTTGCTCGGACATCAAAGTGAAGTAGGAAATAGAAAAAATGAATAAAACAGAAGTTCCTAACATGGTGTTAAGACCACTATTGACAAAATCTCCTATTTCGCTAACACCAAAACCAGCAACAAAAGCTGCTAAGAGCGGTAATAGCACAAAGGCTACTGACGGCGCTAGCCATTCTTTGATCAAGACAACCATCATTGAAATGATCAGCACAAAACCAATAATTGATAAGTACATATGTTTCCTCCTTTAGCTTTCGCTAAAAATTGTTCCATTTATCACAAGCGTTTGGACAATGATTTGCAAGCTCTTACATTGCCACAAGCACCTGTATCCATAATAAAAGATAAGCAAAGTTCATTTCAAGCTAGGCCGTGTTCAAAAGCTGTCTTTTTCCTAAGCTATCCCCTTTTACCCTTTGGATCTAGTTCCTACTCTTCCTCCTATTGCTACTGGATAAAATCTTCACTTGTGAGCCAATAGTGAATCGCTCATCTTCCTCCTTTGTGACCCAATAGCAAAGCTCTCATCTTCCTCCTATCGCTACTAGATCAAATACTTATTATTTATTGATCACTTTCTTATAGCTTTAGCTTTTCCTTTTATGCATCATCCACAAGTCTTTGCAAGCTTTAGCTAGATTTTTTTCTAAAGAATGCTAGGAAGACTTGATTTTTATGTCAATAATCGATAGAATGGTTTACGTTCGAATTGTATTGCATAAATACGCTGAATTAATGAACTAGCGAAAGTGAGGTGCTGAAAATGCCAAATATCAACTCTGCTATCAAACGAGTAAAGACATCTGAAAAAGCTAACTCAGCTAACAGTGCAAAGAAATCTGCTATGCGCCGTTCTATCAGACGTTTCGAAGAAGCTATTGCATCTGGTGATGACAATGCTAAAGAATTGTACCAAGTAGCTCAAAAAGCAATCGACAGCGCAGCTTCTAAAGGTTTGATCCACAGCAACAAAGCTGCCCGTGACAAGAGCCGTTTAGCTGCTAAATTGTCTAAATAACAGCTTAAGCCATCTGCTTTAGATGGCCTTTTTCTTTTTTATAAACTACTGATTACAATAGACTCCTCTTAATGTAGAACATTTAGAATTTCTACATTAAGAGGAGTCTATTTTTTAATCCATATCTAGCGGCATTACACTCGTTCAAAAAAGAGTCTCTATACGCTCTAGCCTATTTAAAAAAGCAAACTTTTCTAGGAATCTGCCCTAGCTTAATGACAAAGGTCAATGATAAGCCATTCCACAAGTGAAGATGCTGCTCTTTGTCCGGTTTTAGCTAGGTAATTACTTTGGAGTAGGCGGAGGAAAATCTCCTCTAATCGTTCTAATTGAAAACGATCAACCGCTCGATAGGCCAATTTAATCCTATATTCATGAACGGATAGGCGACCAACAATATCATATTCCCTCAAACCTGCTTGTTTCATATATTTTACTTTAAGGAATAGACTATATTGGCTCAATAATAAAGCTAATATAGCGATCGGATCTTCATTTTGACTCATCAAATTTTGATAGATTTCCATGGCTCTATGTGAATCTTTTATATTAAGGGCATCAATCAAATCAAAAATAACCGTTTCTTTAGAAAGCGGTACTAAGTCTTCAATCAATTCCTTTGTTAAAGGCAAGCCTGCTTGATAAGCTAAAGTCAACTTATCCAATTCTTTCATCAACAAATCTAATTCTGGGCCTACCCGGTAAATGATTTTTTCGTATAAATTAGCTGTTAGAGGCAAATTCCTCTCCTTAGCTTCTCGTAAAACAAATTGTTCTCTATCCCGATTAGATAAGGGGGAACAATCCACTACAGCGACCTGCTTCATCAATATTTTCGTCAATTTCTTCCGATTATCCAGCTTAGCATAGGGTGCGGCTAAAACAAAGATCGTGCTAGGCGATGGATCCTTAAGATAATCCATTAAAGCTTCTGGATGATGATCTGGCCCGTTTTTAAGTAATTTGGAGGTTAAAAAATAGGCATCCGTCACCAACACTATTTTTCTGTCCCCAAAGAAAGGCATACTATTCGCTTCTTGAACAGCTGTTTGAATACTTACTTCTTTACAGTCCATGACAGCGACATTTAATGCCGCATCCTCTTCATCCATCAGCTCTTCTTTAAAAGCTTTTAGCAAAAGATCCATCAGATAGCTTTCCTCCCCTAACAGGAGATAGACCGGTAGTAATTTATCGCCAGCAATTTGTTGGCGGGCTTCTTGATATTTCATTTGATTCCTCCTACTTCTCACCTCACTTATTGTATCGAATTTTTAGCTTAAGGGCTAGACAGGATGCCTTCAGCTTTTCTTATCGGTCTCTACTATTTGAAACGATAGGCCCCATTCCAGCAAACCAATCTATTCTTACCGCACCTTCTTTTGCTGTTTGGCGTATGCGACAATTCGCCTTTTTCAAAACTTCTAGCACTTCTTGCTTAGGATGACCGTAGCGATTATTTTCACCAACTGATATCCAGGCTTCTTTAGGATGAATGGCATCTACAAAAGCTTGACTGGAAGAGCTATTACTTCCATGATGTCCCACTTTCAAAATATCCACTGCTCCAGCTTGACCTTTTTGAATCAAATTATTTTCTACCTCTACTCCAGCATCTCCCATTAACAAACACCTTAGTCCCTTATAATTGAATCGGCTGACAATAGATTGTTCATTTTTCTCTTGATAGAAGCGATCCGGAGAAATAACTTTAATATCAAGTCCTGCTAAATTGACTTCTTGACCACTTGATAGCAATCGCACAAGTACTGCCTTTTCTTTTGCCTTATCTAAAATAGCCCGATAATTAGGATCGCCTTCTGATCCTTTGCTAATCCATAATTCTCTAACAGCTAGTGTCTCCATCACACTAAGGGCTCCACCTATATGATCAGCATCTGGATGGGTGAGAATTAAAATATCTAAACGACTGATCCCCTCACGAAAAAGGGCAGGCAAGAGGTAGCGATTAGCATGTCGACGGTTTAATTCCTCATAGCTTAAAGCTCCCTCCCCACTCCCTCCTTTATAAGCTAAAACACCGCCAGTATCAATAAGAACGGTTTTTCTTTTAGCAGGAGTATAGGCTAAAAAAGCATCCCCTTGATGGACATTAAGCATGATCATAGAAGCTTTCAAAGACCAATGATTATAATTCAACAACAGGAAAGACAGACAGAAAAAACTCATAAAAGAGCTCAATCTTACCCTATTTTTCCCCCAATAAACAAGGAAAAAGAGGATGACCGTTAAAAATAGAAGATCAATACAAAGAGGTAACTTGCCCATCACCCAATAAGCATAAGGCCAGTCAGCTATCTTTTTAATTTGATCAAAAAATATTAAAAGCCAGCGATCTACTATGCTATAAATCCCCCACAATCTATTATCTAAAAGACCATAAAAACTAGCAAAGATCAATAAAGGTAGGAGGGCATAACTAAAAGCCACAGCAAACAAAGCAGACCATACCATCAAAAGTATGTTCACTCGAAAGAAAAATTGGCCTGTTAGAAAAAGCGTTAAGATGGATAAGAAGCAAGGAGGAATTAATGTCTTCCAGTAAGCATGAGGGTCAAGCCTTAGAGGATTTTCTTCTAAAAGAATAAGTATTAAAGTCATAGCAAAGCTCAGTATATAGCTGAGGGAGTGCAACTGGAAAGGTTTAACCAGCAATATTACTCCTCCCATAAGGGCTAGTCGATCAAAGTGAGTGAAAGATTTTATTGGCAAGAGGCTTAAAGCATGCATCCCCACCGCCCTTACCATAGAAATAGGCCAGCCCACTAGACTACCATATAAAAGTAAAAGGGCTAAAACTACTTGCTCTGTCCTTTTTCTCCTTATCCCCAAACGATAAAATAAACGCCTAAGTTCTAGCGCTATGACCTCTACATGAAAACCCGATAAAGCTAAAAAAGGCATCAAGCCCAATTGCTGAAAACTCCTTTTAAAATCCTCAGGCAATTGACTTTTGTCATTCAACAAAAATGATTGAAATAAGATAGATAAAAAAGGTCCCGGGACTTGTTCAATATAGTGATAAATCTTCCATTTCCAACTTTTTAATATGGCCTCTAGACCTAAAAGTTCCCCCAAAACTTCCAACTCATTGACCTTCAGTTTTCCAACAAGGCCTTGGCTTTTATAAAATTTTTGCTCATCAAAGCTATCAAAATTCTCTGGACCTTTTACTCCTTTCCATTCCCCCTTAACCCTCACCCTTATAAGACTAGCTTTTTTCATTTCTTGTATTTTATCCTTATCTAGATGACTAAGAAAAATCTTCCCCCTAGGAAAATGAGCTAAACCATACCCTCTACTCCCTTTTACAGAAATGTCGTGAGGATCTAGCTTAAGATCTAAACAAATGTTTTCCTGATCATGATAGCCTTGGCTCAAATAGCTATAAGTCTTTTCTTGATAAAAATAATTCAAACTCGTTAGTAAGAATAGGAGGCTCGCCAAAACTAACCAAGCTTTATCCTTAGTCCAAAGTAAGCGAAACATCCAGATAAGTAATAGCACCATAAAAACATAGGACTGTCCTTTTTGTAAACAGGCCAAAAGCAAAACTTGTCCTAGCCAAAAGAAAAACCACTGTCCATTTGTTTTTTCTAATACTGCATCACATACTTTTCTCAGCTCGCCAGCTCCTTTCACTAAAGGTTGATCTGTCAGCAAACTCGATCGATAAGTCTAATACAACTAATCCACCCTTATAAAATCCTTCAGCTTTTCAAATGTTTTCTGCCCAATACCTGAAATATTCTTTAAGTCTTCGATAGATTTAAATGATCCTTTTTCCTCTCGATAGGCAATGATATCTTTGGCTTTCTTTTCACCTATCCCAGAAAGACTCATTAATTGTTGTTGATCAGCTTGATTTAAATTAATTTGACTTCCTGAAGAATTTCCTTGACTTCCTGAAGCAGTGTTCGTTTGATTTGATCCCTCTGACATTCTAGAATCTGCCACTTCCTCTCCCATCATGGGAACATAAATGACTTCTTGATCTTGAACTTTTTTGGCCAAATTCACCTGATTTTGGTCAGCATCAGGGGTAAAACCACCTGCTTCTAGTATGATTTCCCCAATTCGTTCTTCAGCTTCCACTTCGTAAACTCCAGGATGAAGCACTTGACCTTTCACATCTACCACGATACTGGCTTTTTTAGAGTTAGTCTCTTTCCCCTTATCATTTCCCTTAGATTCTTTTTCATCCCTAGGGAATTTTGACTTCTCTACTAAAACATTTTCCTGTGGTTTTCCTCCTAAAAATCCTTTAGCATCAAGAGATTCCTGATTAATCATCACAACGTAAAAAATCATAGAAAATACTGCCATAAGTCCTAACCCTCCAGTCAACAACCAGCGTTTAGTCGACCAACCTTTCATAGATCTTTTTAGTTTTTCTACTATATTTCCCATGGACTATCCCTCTCTTTCTCTTGTCATTAATCTACGCAAGAAGTCAATTAAATGATTTTAAAAACTAGCAAATAGCTAAAAATACTCAAATAAGCTAACCCCCTAAAGTTGAGTGACTTACATCAACTTTAGGGGGTTAGCTTACTTTACAGCTGTTTTTAAAGGAAAGACTTCTTAGATTAAAGATCAACTTCTCTATAGCTAAAAAGAAGCCAAAGACAATCAATTCTTATCATAGTAACTATCTATTGATTTTAACTTTGCTAGCGCCAGGCTTTTGGGCTGTTAGGCATTTAGGCTTTTTCCATGGCTTCTTTCAAAATAGCTATAACTTCAGCAGGAACCATGGGCGAAATATCTTCTCCATAAGAAGCAATCTCCTTCACCAAAGAGGAAGAAATGTGCCGATATTTTGGATCTGACATCAAAAAAATACTAGTGATCTCTGGAGCTAGTTGGGCGTTCATTTGAGCTATGGTCTGTTCGTATTCAAAATCTTTGCTATCTCGAATACCCCTAATTAAACAAGAACAAGACAGGCGTTCTGCAAGATGAACTGTTAATTCCCCAGAATAGCTAACGACCCTTACCCGCTCCTCTTCACTAAAGATCTTTTCTAAAATCAAACGACGGTCTTCTAGAGAAAGGGTACTCTTTTTATTAGCATTCACTCCGATTCCAATGATTAATTCATCAACGACCCTTAAACTCTTTTCGATAATATCCAAGTGCCCCCTTGTAATAGGATCGAAACTGCCAACGAACAGAGCTCTTCGTATTTTTTCTCCCACAGTCTCACCTTCTCTCTTTAGGCTTTTTCTTGATTCACTCGATAAAAAGCAATCCGAGTGGCTTTATAATCTTTGATAATAACAAGTTCATACCCTTCAACTTTATCAGGTACAGACCTATCACTAGCTAGCTCATAACAAACTAAAGCTTCTTTCTTTAAGATATTCGCTTGACGAATAGCCGCTAAATCTCCGCTTATATCCGCTATTCTATAAGGAGGATCCAAATAAATCAAATTAAATCTACCTGGCAACTGTGTCCATAAATGACGGACATCGCCACGATAGAGACGCCCCTTCCTAGTTTTAACTTTTTTTAAATTGCTCTCTATGACCTGACAAGCAGCTGGATTTTTCTCCACCAAAATAGCCTCATCCATTCCCCTAGATAGGGCTTCTATGGCCATAGCTCCTGATCCACTAAAGGCGTCTAGCATTCTCCCGCCCTCAAAAAAAGGTCCAACCATTTGAAAAAATGAAGCTTTAATTTTATCACTAGTTGGTCTAGTCAGATCACCTTTCAATGTGAGTAAAGGAATCCCTCTATATTCTCCAGCCACTACTCGCATGGAACTTCACCTTGAGAGTTAGGGCTATTTTCAGTTTTGCCAAGATCTTTTACTTCATGTAAAATCTTCGAAAAATCTTTCGTTTCAATTTCTTTTCTTGTGCTGACGTCTACCGAACGAACAAAATGTAGTCTCTCTAAGCTAGAAAGAGTTTGAGCTGTTGTATGGCTATCAAGATACATAATGGCATATTTCATCCGTTTAGAAACATAATGTATATAGCCATATCGTTTCAATTGATTGATTTTCTTTAAAGTATATAAATAGACGATTATTTCCGTTCGACTTCTTGGTTCAAATTCTCTCACGGCCTTTCATCTCCTTCCTGACTCTCTTGAACAAGCCATAAACTATCTGAATCCACAACAGAAAAAGAACTACTTCCCCTTCCTTTTGGTGAAAAAAGATGGATATGATCCTGCTCTTTAAATAAATTAATAAGATTACTATATAGATACTGGAACTGTTGATTAGAAAAGAAGAAACTTGTTTGTCCTGGATATATAGCTTGAATGGCGTTAAAAACACTTGCAGAGGAATACAGTTGTTTTTGAGGTTGATTTTTCACGAACTTCAAAATTCGTTGAGCATCCGCATAAGCTAGCTCATTAGAATCTAGTTCAGGCAGATTTTTCTGTTCCCTTAGCGCATTGATCGTATTAAGCCACAAACGATTTAAGCTTTCTTGATCCACTTCTTCGGCATTGATCTCCGTTGGCATATTTTTGGGGCGATTATCTTCATAAACATTCAATCTTGAAAGTTCATCCGATGCAACATAGACGACACCTGCTAAACATTTGTCTTCTTTTCTAAACAAAAGAATGCCATATGAATGATTATCAAAAGCTACGATAGGAATATACTTTCTTTCTTGCTTACTAAGATCAAGATCACGAATCTTGTTATCTTCTTTGAGTGGTACAGATTTTTTTAAAGGGATCTCATCTCTTACATTGTCCCTAGTCATTCCGATATTGAAAAAGCCAGACATATCCTCTTTGCCTAAAGCCATCACTGATACCACCCGTTCATCACGAGTTTCTATAGACAGAAAGTGTCCACTAGTTCGGTAATATTGATAAATACGTCTAGTTTTACTGACTTCTAAAGAAATATCAGGATCTCCTAAAAGTTGAATAATGGATTCAACAGGTTGATTAATCCATAAGGCTCTCCCTAAAGCAGGAGAAAAAGCCTTCTCATCAAGCTCTGAATCAACTTTCATACTTTTATGACTGGCCAGATTATCTCCCTTATCCGACTCATCTGACATAGTAGGAATGATATAGACTAAAAAGACCAGAACGATGAAAGTAAGGCAAAAACTTCTCCAAAAAGCCTTCATGGTGTACTCTCCTTTTCCGAAGACGGCGCTAAACTTTCCCTGGCATGATCCGATGGGTTAAACCTTTGCCGTGAATATCTTTTACTTGGTCTATTTTTCCCTAGTCGTAAGTAGGATGATTCGACATCCAAACTAGCAAAAGCCAAGCCTATTGCCATGCTGAAAGCTAACAAACTTGATCCGCCATAACTCAGGAAAGGTAAAGTAATCCCTGTTAAAGGAATAATGGCAGTTAATCCTCCCAAATTTATGACACTTTGAATAAGAAACAGACTCGCCACACCAGTCAATATATACTTATTAGTACGGGTTCTAGCTTTTAAAGCTAAATAGTAAAGTCGTAAAATAAGGGTCAGCAAAAGTCCTAAAATCACAATTACCCCTACAAATCCCCATTCTTCAGCTAAAATAGCCATAATAAAATCGGTAGAAGCTTCTGGCAGATAGCCTGTTTTAAAAAGACTAGCTCCTGGCCCTTGCCCTAACCAACCGCCACGTGACATCGCCATAAACCCTCTCACCATTTGGAAAGAAGCAGCATCTGCATGTGCAAAAGGCTCACGAAAGGCTAGAAAACGGCTATACATATGTCTTGGTAAAAATTTTAAAAAGGATAATGGGACAAAACAAATGATAAATAAGGCGAGGCAGAAGACTAAAGGAATAAGGATCTTAGCTCCCCTCCGATACCGATTAGCCACCAATTGCAAAATAAACCAGAGGGTGAAAATCACAATATTTGTCCCCCAGTCCGGTTGACATTTGATTAAAAAGACCATCAAGGCAACTGGCCCATAAAGTAGACAACGTTCCAACCAAACATCTTTTTTTACTTGTATCAAACTCTCAAGGCTAGAGGAAAGAGCGTATTGATTCTGTCTCGTCGCACTAAAAGTGACGCCAAACCACCAAATCAAAAACACTTTAACAAATTCTGAAGGTTGCAATTGCATACTACCTATTAAAATCCAACTTTTAGCCCCATTAACTTCCCTTCCGATAAGAAGGACAAGAATCAGGCTAAAAACTAAGAGGACACTAGAAAGCCAAAGAAAGGATTGGTGCTTCAAATAACGTTTGAAAAAGATATAAGAAAGAACTGCTCCAGATAAACTGATCCCAATGAAAAAAAGTTGCTTAAAAATAACGGCTATAATAGAAAACCAACCTACCTCTGCTATGGCTCCCTTTGAGGATAAAACCGCTAAAAAGCCGATGATCATTAAAGCTAAATAAGTCAAAAGCAAGGTATTATCCAACTCCCGTAATATCTTACGCACTGGGAGCTTTAAACGAAAATTGTTCATGACCGAAATCCCTCATAGTGTTGGTCATAAATGACGGAGTAAACATCATTCAATCGGCTTTCTAGGCGAGAAATTAAGGCATGACCCTCTTCTTCACTAATGGCATCAATGGCGATGGCAAATTCCACCTGTTTCGTTAAACCAAATAATTGCGTATCGATCACTTCTTCAACAGCAGGACATTGAGTTAGGCACAGATAGTTTTTTTGCCGTTCAATCAATTGGTAGATGATGTCCGCATTTTCATTTAATATTTGCCATGCTTTTTCGGTCACTATCATCCCTCCTTAGAATCACTCCTTTTATTATAGCAAAAGTATAGGGAAAATACCTAGCAAGTCATTCAGCCAAAAAACGCTTTGGCCTCCTAGCAAAAAAATTTCTCGTTCGACTCAACTTTAATCCTAGCTAATCTTCGTTATTGACATAAAAACCCTAAAATTAGACCTTCCAGCCTAACTTTAGGGTTTGTTCAATTTATAGGAATTTTCTACTTAGCGGCTTCTTTTGCTTTTTTCAAGCGTTTAGCAGCTTTTTCACGTTCACCCTTATTCAAGATTTGCTTCCGCAAACGAATGGTTTCTGGTGTGACTTCACAATATTCGTCCTCTCCTAGGAACTCTAATGATTCTTCTAAAGAGAGTTTACGTGGCGTTTTAATGACTGCCGTTTGGTCTTTTGTAGCAGAACGCACGTTAGTCATTTGTTTAGCACGAGTAATATTAACTGCAATATCGTTGTCACGAGAGTTTTCCCCAACAACTTGTCCTTCATAAATAGCTGTCCCTGGTTCAATAAAGATCGTCCCACGATCTTCAACGCCCATGATCCCATAAGTAGTTGCCTTACCTGTTTCAGTGGCTACTAAAGCCCCATTACGCCGTCCACCGATTTGCTCTTCAATGACTGGTAAGTATTGATCAAAAGTGTGATTCATAATGCCGTAACCAGAAGTCATGGATAGGAATTCAGTAGAATATCCGATTAAACCACGAGCAGGCACTAAGAAAATGAGACGAACTTGATCATTACCTGTGTGGATCATATCTTGCATTTCACCACGACGACGGCCTAAAGATTCAATAACACTCCCTGCATATTCTTGAGGTGTATCAATTTGTACCCGTTCAAATGGTTCACATAAAACACCATCTACACGTTTTTGAATAACTTTAGGACGAGATACTTGCAATTCAAAACCTTCACGACGCATCGTTTCAATCAAAATGGACAAGTGTAATTCCCCACGTCCAGAAACAATCCAAGCGTCTGGCGAATCTGTCGGCTCTACCCGTAAAGAAACGTCCGTATGTAATTCACGCATTAAACGTTCTTCGATCTTGCGAGACGTTACAAATTTCCCTTCACGCCCTGCAAATGGCGAATTGTTCGTCAAGAAAGTCATTTGCAAAGTTGGTTCATCAATATGAAGAACTGGTAAAGCATCTAAATTATCTTCTGGTACGACTGTTTCCCCAACGAAAATGTCTTCCATCCCTGAAACAGCAATCAAATCACCTGCTTTAGCTTCTTGAATTTCTTCTCGTTGCAAGCCAAAGAAACCAAATAACTTCGTCACACGGAAATGTTTAACCGAACCGTCCAGTTTCATCAAAGCAACTGCATCCCCAACTTTGATCTTCCCACGAAATACTCGGCCAATACCGATACGACCAACGTAGTCATTATAATCTAAAAGAGCTACTTGGAATTGAAGGGGCTGATCAGAATTATCTTCTGGTGCTGGAATATGTTCTTTGATCGTTTCAAAGATAGGATCCATTGTTTTTTCTTGTTCTGCTGGATCATCAGAGCGAGATGATGTCCCGTTAATAGCAGAGCAGAAAACAACCGGAAATTCCAATTGATCTTCATCCGCACCCAATTCAATGAAGAGGTCTAAAACTTCATCAATAACTTCTACTGGACGAGCAGCAGGCTTATCAATTTTGTTTACCACAACGATTGGAACTAAATGTTGATCCAAGGCTTTCTTTAACACAAAACGTGTTTGAGGCATAGTTCCTTCTTGGGCATCCACTACTAATAGGACTCCATCAACCATTTTCATGATCCGTTCAACTTCTCCACCGAAATCGGCGTGCCCTGGAGTATCAAGAATATTAATACGAGTACCTTGGAAATCTACAGCAGTATTCTTTGCTAGAATAGTAATCCCACGTTCTCTTTCGATAGCATTGCTGTCCATGGCTCGGTCTTGTAATTCTGTCCGATCAGAAACAGAATGGGATTGTTTCAATAATTCGTTAACTAAGGTTGTTTTCCCATGGTCGACGTGAGCAATAATCGCCACGTTACGAATATCCTCTCTTTTTTTCATTACTTACTTCCTCCTCAAGAATTGCGCAATGGGTAAAAAGTGATTAGCCGAATAATGTCATGCAGGCAATCTTCCTATTAAGGCTAACTCATCTCATTTCTACTCACCAACTAGCTAGCTTTATAACCTAGCTAGTTTTCTGACCATAAAGAAAGACCTCGATTTTGGAGGTCTTCAACATTTCACATGAGCTAGTGCCTCTTCACCCATTCTTACGAACACTAGTGTAACACGAAAAAAGGCAATCTCAAACTATTTTTTTTGATCTAATTGAATCGCTTGAAGCAAGAATGGATAAATCCTTGGATGCGCAAAAATAATTTCACTCGAATCTGGTAAAGGAATCTCTTGTCCAGAGAAATCCGTCAGCTTAAAGCCCCATTCTTTAGCGATCAATCGTGCCACAACCATATCCCAAGGGGCACATTTACCAGCTACATAGGCAATACGTGATCCCAAAGCCATTTCAATAGTCGTTAGACCTGAAGATCCAGTAATCCGAATACCCATGGATCGATCTAAAAAGGCAGTAACCGCTTGAGGATGAGAATTACAAATAGAAGCAGAAATTTCAATTAGGCCTTGATCGAGATTTTTATCCGGTGCTTCTAACTTCTCGCCTTGATAGTAAACTCCTTCACCAGAAAAAGCTGATAATATATGGCCTGTATCACCTTCTACTAGTACCCCAAAAATTAATTCTTCTTGATCATAAAAAGCTAATATATGGGCATAATGGCGACGTTCTTGTACGAAATTCATGGTCCCATCGATAGGATCAATCACCCATTGAGGGCTTTTAAATGTTAAATCAGCTTTACCGGCTTGCTTTTCTTCGCCTAAAACGGCATCTAAAGGAAAGGCACTTTCTATTTTCCCCACAAGGAAGCGTTCCACTCCCTTATCCATTTGCGTCACTAGGTCGGTTCGACTCGTTTTTTCATCAATGACTAACTGTTCATCACTTTGAGCTTTTAACCAATGATAGGCCTCTTTCATCCATTTTTTTGCTAGCCCGAAGCGTTTTAAATGGTCTTCTTTTTCTAACACCCTTACTTCCTCCTTTTTTGACGCTGACTCTCTTCCATTTTTACCCAAATATCTGCTTCCTTAGTGGCCTTCATGGTGCGATAGATGGAGTAGCCACTCGCTTCTTCAAAGGCTTTATCCAATTGCTTTTCTTCGCTTTTACTTGGAACAATTCGTTTAAAAGCCTGATAAGCTAAACAGAGATCTTCTTTTCTAGCTCGCCTTTCGTAAGCATCCTCGATTAAACTGTATAAATTCACTACAAGAGCAATTTCTTCATGGCTCCAATCTGAGTTCATTGGGTAAGCATAGTTCCCAATCACTTGCTCATCCCCCTTTTTTAATATAGCTTATAACTAGCATTGTACCACAAATAAGAGTCCTATTTGCGTTTAAACAAGGACTCTTACTCTATATTCTAAGACTAAAAATTTTCAGTAACTCGCCTAACAGTATAGGTTCAATACAAAGATTTTATCAAAATTGTTCCACTCACTATTCTAGTAAAAAACTATTTGCTTGATCGAGATACATTTGATGATAAAAGCCTTTCGCCTCTAGAAGGTCTTTGTGTTGGCCTTTTTCAACAATCTTCCCTTGAGACAACACAATAATTTGATCGGCATCTTGTACGGTCAATAAACGATGGGCAATAATTAAAGTGGTTCTATTTTCCTTTAAGATTGCCATGGCTTCTTGAATCAAGCCTTCTGTTTCGCTATCGACGTGAGAAGTCGCTTCATCTAAAATCAATATTTTAGGATTTCTCACCAAAGCACGTGCGAAACTCAGGAGTTGCCTTTGACCAGAGGAAAATTCTTCTCCCTTGTCAACCACTGGCTGATGAATTCCCATTTCCAATTGGCTAATCCACTTCCAAGCTCCAACTTTTTCTAGGGCTTCTTGAGCCATTTCTTCAGTAATTGTCGGATCATCTAGCGTGATATTCGATAAAATCGTTCCAGAAAAAATATAAGGTTCTTGGAGAACTATAGCCATCCCTTTCCTGAGGGCTGCCCGACTAGCTTGAAAAATATTTTGGCCATCTATCAAGATTTCTCCAGCATTTGGGTCATAAAAGCGAAAAAGCAGGTTCATTAAGGTAGATTTCCCAGATCCTGTCTCACCAACGATAGCTATCGTTTCATGTGCTCCAACTTCTAAACAGAAATCTTTTAAAATATAGTGCTCGTTTTTATAAGCAAAATCAAGATTCTTGATGTCAATTTTCCCGTCTTGGATAGAGAGATCATCTTCCACTTCATCTTCTATATTTTCATCAAGAAATTGGAAAATTCGTTGACCTGCTGCCAATGAGCGTTGGACTGATCCTACAATTCTTACGACCATTCCCAAAGGTTCAAGTACTCGGGAAGTTCCTTCCACCAAGGCGTAAAGCAAACCCGCAGTCACAGCTTCCTTCCCTTGCAAAAAGCCCAAAGCTATAAAAGCTACTAAAGCTACTTGCGTTACATAAATCATCAGCTTGCTTAAAGTATAGGAAGCCCATGTTTCTAATCGCAAGCCCTTTAATTGCCACTGCATAAGTTGTTGACTAGCAGTCATAAATTTCTTAATCAGGTCATCTTGCATTCCAAAAGCTTGAACAATTTCCACGTTCTGTAAGCTTTCATTCATCTGCGAGGTTAAATCAGACCGTTGCTCTTGAACTTTGATTTGAATCGGTGACATTTTCTTTGTGTAAAGTCCTTGCCAAATAACTACAATAGGCAAAAGCACAAGCATGGCCAAACAAACCTCCTGACTTAAATGAAACAACATGAGGTAAGTCCCTAAAACCATGACGACATTCATTAATAGCATAGCAAGACCTGCTACATAAAATTGTCGACGAATTTCCTCTACGTCATTCGTTAAACGTGATACCAAACTTCCGCTTGCATGCTGGTCAAAATAAGCCATCGGAAGTTGATTCATCCGCTCAAACATTTGATCTCTCATCTTTTTAGCAATTTTATTGGACAGAACTTGTAAGGAATACATGGCAATAAAGCGAAATACCATTATCCCAATTGCTGTTAATCCAATTAAAAGTAACAGATGTATAAATTTATCCTGATAGTACACATGCCTTTGACCTAAAGGCACCAAAACCTGATCAATGATTTGCTTTATCAAAAGTGTCTGACTAACCCCTAAACTCGTTTGAAGGAAGAGGAAAACTAAACCAGTGATAAAGAGCCAAGGTTGCACTAGTAAATAGGCAAGCAAACGCTTAATAGTTGCTGTCATTTTAGCCCTCCTCTAACATCTGTTTCCTGTATTGGTTAGCATACCATTGCCCTTTTGCCATTAGTTCTTCATGTCGCCCTCGTTCAACAATTTCCCCTTGATCCAATACAATAATTTGATCGCAATCTCTCACTGCAGTCAGGCGGTGGGAAACAATCAATTGTGTTTGTTCACTTGCTTCTTTTCGAATCGCCTTTAAAATATGCCTTTCAGTTGAAACGTCAACAGCTGATAGGGCATCATCCAAAATTAAAATTGGCGCTTTATTCAAAAAGGCTCTAGCCATTGCTAAACGTTGCTTCTGACCGCCTGATAAGCTGACTCCCTTTTCCCCCACTAGGGTATCCAATCCCTCAGGCATGCGCAATATATCTTTCCATAAATCAGCCATTTTCAAAGATTTTTCAATAGCCTTATCCCTGACTTCACCCTGACCTAGAGTCAAATTTTCTTTAATACTTCTGCTAAATACTGCTTGTTCTTGCGGGACATAGCTGAACAAAGCCCGAATACTTTGCCTTGAAAAATGACTGATCTTTTGCCCATTGATGAATGGCTCTGCTTCAAAGAAAGGGTAGCGTGATAAAAGTGAACGAACTAGAGTAGTTTTCCCTGAGCCAGTTTTACCAACAATACCAATTTTTTCTCCTGATTTAATCGTCAAATGAATATGCTTCAAAACATCTTCATCCTCTAGTTTGTAGCGGAAGGAGAAATCCTGAAATACAAGTGAATGAAAATCAGCAATTTCCGCTTGCCCAAATTCCGTTAATTGATCCGTAATCTTTAAGGATTCTTCAATGCGCTCCCAAGATGCCTTTCCTTGTTGCATACTACTCATTAAATCCCCTAAAGAAACAATTGGCCATATCACCATTTGCAGATAGATCATGAAAGACATCATTGCCCCAACTGTTAATCGTCCATCTTGTAATAATTTAGCTCCTCCAATAAAAGCAAGCAAGTAACAAGCAGCTAAACAAAATGGAAAGGATCCCTCAAAGAAAGTAGCCCACTTGTTGACCTCGTTTTCCTTTTTCCTCAATTTATTCGTTAATCCATTAAATGCCTTTTCTATCCTTTTTTCTACCCCGAAGGCTCGAACAACACGTATACCGTCCACAATTTCTAACAATTTTTTATTCATGGACGATAAGGCTACTTGTTTTTTTGAATAGGCATCTTCTATCTTATCAGCGATAAAATAGAGCAAAATTCCTAGTATCAGCATTGGCGTTAAAGCAAGTAGGGTTAAAAGAGGGGAAATGGTTAAGATCATCATGCTTAATATATTGACAATATTCACTGATGAATTGAGCATCACCATAACGCCATAGCCCATGATCATCTCCATCGTCGTTACATCCGTATTGGCTCTAGTCAGAAGATCCCCTATTGGTAATCGCTTATAATAAAGTCCACCCCTACTAATGTAATGGCGATACAATTGATCTCTCAATTCTTTTCCAATATCATATTCACCATAATAAATGCAGTAATCTACAAGACTTTCCGCTATGTAAGCCAAAAGGGCTGAGGAAAAAGTGACTGTTAGCAAAAGCCCTAGTTTATTTCTTGTTAAATCCCCTTCCACCAATAGATCCACAAGATAACGAATGGCTTGAACTGGAGCAAGGCTAGCTAAACTAGCCACAAGCATAAGCGATAGGCAAGTTAAATAACGTCTTTTGTGTCCTTTAACATAAGTAGCTAATCGTTTAAATAAACTAACCATCCCACACCTCTTTCTTCCTTAGCTAAAAAAACACTCCCTTTAACACAGGGAGCGCTTGAAAAATCGCATATAAGGTATCATCTATTCTTTGCGGGGGTAAAATGGCCGTGACAGATCTTTTCTTGTTTTCCCAATGAATAGATAGACATCCTTCTCCCCCACTTATTCTTGTTCATTTTTTAACTATAAGAAGATTATAAACTTATTATTAAAAATAAGCAAGATATTGGGGTTTCTTTTTAATTTTCTACTCAGCATCAGCCGCTTCTTTCTTCAAAACTTCAAATTGACCAGCTAAATAATTAGCTTCATCAAAAGTTTTGGTTAAGTAAGTCACATGCCCCATCTTTCGTTTAGCTTTGGCTTCTCCCTTTTTATACAAATGATAGAAGCCATCTGGGTCAGTCATTTGCCATTTTAAAGCCTGATTTAGATTTTCGCCAAGCAAATTGACCATAATAGCCGGCGATAGGAGACGAATCCGAGCTAATGGTCGACCAGTAATCGCAAGAATATGAGCATCAAATTGAGAAAAATTACAAGCTTCAATGGTTAAATGGCCTGAATTATGTGGACGAGGTGCTAATTCATTGACATAAACTTTATCACCACACACAAAGCACTCTATCCCACACAAACCAACAAGACCTGCTTCTTTAGCAACTTTCAAGCCAACTTCTGCCACTTTTTGTGCCAATAAAGAAGAGGGATTAACCGTCTCACTGACTGCAAGAATACCTTGATAGTGACGATTAATAGTGACTGGGAAACATTGATAATTCCCTTCTAAATCCCCATTGACCATAATAGAAGCTTCCAAGTCAAATGCTACAAAGCCCTCTAAAATGCATGGACTGGCTAAAATTTGTGATAAATGATTTGCTTCCACTTCTAAATCTTTAGGATCGGACAAGCGAATCTGACCTTTCCCATCATAACCCATCCTAGTCGTTTTAAGGATCGCTGGATAGCCTAATTCTTCTAAAGCTGTCAATAAATCTTCTTTTGAATTTACTGGACGATAAGGAGCAGTCTCTAAGCCAATCTCATTTAACCAAGCTTTTTCTTTCAAACGATCTTGGCTTGTGAGAAGTAGATCTACACCTTGTGGTAAATAATGATGACGATTTAATTTATTTAAAAGTTCGCCGTTAACATTTTCAAATTCATAGGTTAAAACATCTACCTTGTTAGCAAAATCTAACAAGGCTTTTTCATCATCAAAACTTCCCGTACAGTGCCAATCCGAAACAGCAAATGCACAAGCATTAGGATTTGGATCGTAAGTAGCTACAAGATAACCCATGGCTTGAGCTGATTGCGCCAACATTTTCCCCAGTTGACCAGCTCCAATAATGCCAATCGTCGCTCCGGGATTAAGGATTTTTTTATCAGACAAGATCATCACTACTTTCTACAGCTTGGTCGTGTTGGATTTTCATCCACTCATCCAGTCTATCATAGACAGAAGAATCATGCACCGCTAGGAAGCGAGCTGCTAATAAAGCAGCATTTTTTGCTCCAGATGGTCCAATAGAAACCGTTGCAACAGGGACACCAGCAGGCATTTGAACGATAGATAAAAGGGAATCGACTCCGTTTAAACTAGAAGATTTCATTGGGACTCCAATGACTGGTAAGAGAGTCTTCGCTGCAATCATTCCCGGTAAGTGAGCTGCCCCACCAGCCGCCGCAACTATCACTTCAATTCCCTTTTCTTTAGCAGTCTCAGCAAATTCAAACATTTCTTGAGGCATCCTATGGGCGGAAACCACTGCTTTACTATAAGGAATTTTTAAAGTATCTAGAATTTCAGCACAATTTTTCATTTGTGCCCAATCTGATTTACTCCCCATCACCATTGCTACTTTAACATCTGACACAAGCCATCCTCCTTTATCCCATCCTTAAAAATCCTACAAAATCCCTTCGTCAATTAGACTTCCAGCTCTTTACTCTCTTTTTATTTCAAAAGCTACTTGTCTTTTTGAATCAATCAAACTGCTTATCAACTTATTCTAGTCTTTTATAAAAGCTTTGCCTATATCCTTCCGATAGTAGCAATCTGTTGCATCAATAGACTTTATCTCATCATAAGCTACTTTAATAGCTTGAGATAAATCTTTACCACGTCCAGTCGCCATTAAAATTCTCCCGCCAGCACTCTTATAATGCTCCTCTGTCGCTTTTTCTTCCTGAGTCACCCCGGCAAAATAAATTGAGGATTTATGACACTTTGTAATATCTATAGGCAAGCCCTTTTTATAAGTTGACGGATAACCTGCCGCCGCTAAAACAACTCCAGCTACCCATTCATCTGAAAATTCAGCAATGACTTCCTTTTTCGCTAGGTGGGCTTCTAACAAATCAACAAAATCATTTTTCAATCGTTGTAATATCACCTGTGTTTCAGGATCACCAAAACGGGCATTAAACTCGATTACTTTCGGCCCTTCTTTCGTTAGAATTAAGCCTGTATAAAGGACACCTGTATAAGGGCAACCCATTTTAACCATTTGTTTAGCAACTGGCCCTACAATTTTTTCAACCACTTGATCACATAAACTTTGATCCACAAAAGGCACTGGAGAAAAAGCTCCCATCCCTCCAGTATTCGGTCCCTTGTCGTTATCATAAATCCTTTTATAGTCCCTGGCAACGGTCAAAGGAATTACTTTTTCACCATTTACTAAGGAAAAATGGGAAAATTCTTCTCCTTCTAAAAATTCTTCCAACAAAAGGGAATGGCCTGCTGAAAGAGATTCTTTAACAATTTTCTTGGCTTCCTCTACATCAGAAACTATAGAAACCCCTTTACCTGCTGCCAAGGCATCTTCTTTAATCACATATGGCGGGGTCAATTGATCTATTTCCTCTAAGGCAGCTAGCAAATCTCCCGGTTTAAAGTAATGATGACGACCGGTTTTTACTCCAGCAGCCTCCATGACTTCTTTAGCAAATTGTTTAGAGCTTTCTAGTCTTGCTGCTGATTTTGTTGGACCAACAACGGCCAATCCTTCTTTTTCGAAAGAGTCCACCACACCTTTAACCAAAGCCTGCTCTGGGCCTACAAAAGTTAAATCTATTTTTTCTTGCTTGGCCAAATCTAGCAATCCTTCTACATCATCTACCGCAAGAGATCGAGTAGAAATTTTTCCCTCTATCATTCCTGGATTACCTGGAACAACAAGGACACTAGCTACCTGAGTACTCTTAGCAAAGGCTCTTGCAATGGCATGTTCTCTTCCACCAGAACCCACTACTAAAATATTCTTCATCTTTGCGTCCTCCTTGATATTTATTAGTGACGGAAGTGCCGATAGCCATTCTTCACCATTGGAATACCTAATTCATTACAAGCTAGAACAGAATCTTTGTCCCTTATAGATCCCCCAGGTTGCACAATAGCCTCTACTCCATATTGAGCTGCCAAGCGCACCGTATCATCCATTGGGAAGAAAGCATCACTAGCCATAACCATGTGAGCACGGTCCTCTTCTTCTTTTTCTTGACTTTGATCTAAAGCAATCTTAGCTGCCCCCACACGATTCATTTGGCCAGCCCCAATCCCCAGAGTCATATGTGCATTAGCTATGACTATCGCATTGCTTTTCACATGTTTAGCTACTCGATTGGCAAAGTGTAAGGCTTTTATTTGGTCTTCACTTGGAGCTAATTCAGTCATGACTTGGTAATCTTCAGGAAGATCTCTAACTGTATCACGGCTTTGGGCTAATAAGCCACCTAGGATAGAAACATATTCCTTGTCTTGGTCTAAAGCTTTAACCGGTAATGGTAAGGTTAAAAGACGAATATTTTTCTTCTTCTTTAAAATCTCTAGAGCTTCTGGCGTAAATTCTGGAGCAATCACCATTTCGATAAAGATTCTATGAATTTTTTCAGCTAGAGTTTTTTCAACAGGTCTATTAAAGGCTAAAATACCCCCGAAAATAGAAACTGGATCAGCCCGATGGCAACGATCAAAAGCTTGATTGATGTCTTTACCAATCCCTACACCACATGGGTTCATGTGTTTCAAAGCCACTGCACAAGTTTCTTCAAATTCACTAATCAGCCGAATAGCCGCATCTGCATCCTTCAAATTGTTGTAAGAGAGAGCTTTCCCGTGCAATTGTTTGGCTTGAGGAATCCCAATAATAGGTGAATTTTCAATCTTATATAAACTTGCTGCTTGTTGGCTATTTTCCCCATAACGCATTTCTTGCTCAAATTCGTAGGTTAAGGTCAAATCTTTCGAGTGGAATTCTTCAAAATCACCGAAGCCTTCTAAAGCCTTAGCTAAATGATCATGAATTAATCCATCATAATGACTGGTTTGAGCAAAGACTTTCTTAGCTAAATAAGCTCGAAAAGCTAAAGAAGTTGCCCCATCTTCTTTAAACTGACGGATCGCTTCTTTATAGTCTTGTGGATCAGTCAAGACTGTCACATCTCGATAATTCTTCGCTGCGGCACGAAGGATGGTTGGCCCTCCAATATCAATTTGTTCAATGGCTTCTTCTAGGCTGACCCCATCTTGTTGAATCGTTTCCTTAAAAGGATATAAATTAACCACCACTACATCAATATAGGCTAAGTCATGTTCGTTAATAGCCTGTCTATGAGAGGCTAAATCACGCCTAGCTAAAATCCCACCGTGGATCTTAGGATGAAGTGTTTTTACCCGTCCATCCATCATTTCTGGAAATCCTGTAAAATCTTCTACCTTAGTCGCATCAATCCCTGCTTCTACTAAGGCTTTATAAGTTCCACCAGTTGATAAAAGGGTTAAGCCGCTTGCCAGCAAGCCCTTAGCTATTTCCAAAATTCCCGTCTTATCCGATACACTCAGTAAGGCATAGTGTTTTGTCATGTCATCTTCCTCCTATTGTCTTTCTTGGCAAAAGCGGTCGATGGCTTCTGGATAGAGGCGGTGTTCAATTTGATGGATCCGCTCTTCCAATTCTTCCAAAGTCCATTCTGGATCTACATCAAGAGCCTCTTGACTCAAAATAGGCCCCGTATCGATGCCTTCATCGACTAAATGAACCGTCACACCAGTTCGGCTCGCACCTGCTTTATAAGCATCTTCAATCGCCGACTTACCCTTGAAAAGAGGTAAGAGGGCAGGATGCACATTGATTATCTTATTGGGATAAGCTTCTAAAAAGCTTTTACCTACTATACGCATATATCCTGCTAGGACAAGCACTTCTGCTTTCATTGATTGGCACCAAGCTACAATAGCTTCTTCCCATTCGAGGCGACTATCATAAGACTTCCGCTCAAATACAGCAGTCGGCACTCCTAATTTTTCAGCTCTTTCCAAAGCTTTAGCTTGCGCTTGATCACTAGCCAATCCTACCACTTGGTAAGATCTCCCCTTTTGCGCTTGGATTAAAGCCTCAGCGTTCGTTCCGTTGCCAGAAGCTAGAATAACCACACGCATTATAAAATCTTCCCTTCTTTATGCAGTCGAATAGCTGGTTTTAGACCTTCTCTATTTGCTAGCACACGTCCGACTATAAGGCCATCTTTGACCTCAGATAAGACATTTTCTACATGTTCCTCTGCTAGCGCAAGAACCATTCCGATCCCCATATTAAAGACTTGATACATTTGATCGTCCGGAATTTGACCTACTTCTTGCATAAAGTCAAAAATTTCAGGTCTCTTGATCTCATCAACAGTTATATCAGCCAATAAATGATCCGGTAAAATTCTAGGGACATTTTCCACAAAGCCCCCACCTGTAATATGAGCAATCCCATGAATCCAGCCTTTCTTGATTAAAGGCAGGACTTCTTCGACATAAATACGTGTTGGAGTTAACAAAGCTTCTTCTAGGGTTTGACCAGAGCTTAAACGATGGTTTTTATCTAGCTTCGCTTTTTTAAACAGCACATCTCTCACCAAGGAAAAGCCATTAGAGTGGACACCAGAACTTGGCAAGCCAATCAATACATCCCCTTCTTTTACCTTTTCAGGAATAAGTAACTGACTTTTTTCAGCGATTCCTACGCAAAAACCCGCCATATCGAATTCATCTTCATTGTATACATCTGGCATTTCTGCGGTTTCTCCACCGATCAAGGCAGCATGAGATTGTACACAACCTTCTGCAATCCCTTTGACTAATTGTTCAATCTTTTCTGGATGGTTTTTCCCAACAGCCAAATAGTCTAGGAAGAAAAGTGGTTCAGCCCCTTGCGCTAAGACATCATTAACACACATGGCAACGCAGTCAATTCCAATCTCATCTAGAGTATCTGCTTCTTGAGCTAAAATAATTTTAGTTCCTACACCATCCGTACCAGATACCAAAACGGGTTCTTTATAACCTTTAGGCAGTTCAAACAAACCACCGAAGCCCCCTAAGCCCGCTAAAACACCTGCACGTTTTGTCCGTTCAATGTGCTTTCCCATTCTTTTTACTGCTTCATATCCTGCAGTAACATCTACGCCTGCTGCCGCATAACGATTTTCCACATCAGTCATCGACATTTTCTCCTTTCAACACCCGCTTTTGAAGTGGGGTTAGTTGCCCTTTCAAACGTTCTTCATAGTCACACAATGGTGCAGGATAATCACCAGTGAAGACATCTGTACATAAACCACGATGAGGCGCATCAAAGTGAAGTCCAATCCCTTCGATCAAGCCTTCTACCGTCATAAAACCTAAACTGTCACAGCCTAGTATTTGACACATTTCATCTACCGTATGATTAGCTGCCATCAACTCCGAACTAGTCGACAAGTCAATCCCATAAAAGTTAGGGAAACGCAATGGTGGGCTAGAAATACGCAAATGAATCTCTCTTGCCCCAGCTTCTTTTAACAATTTGATCAAGCGCTTAGAAGTTGTTCCACGTACGATAGAATCATCTACAAGGACAATCGACTTGCCTTCAACCACCCCTTTAACCGCAGACAGTTTACGTTTTACCCCTTGCTCACGCAATTCTTGTGTCGGTTGGATAAAGGTTCTTTGAATGTATTGGTTTTTGATCAAACCTAATTCGTAAGGCAAACCAGATTCTTCGGCATATCCCGTAGCTGCAGATAAAGAGGAGTTTGGAACGCCAATAACCATATCAGCCTGTTTACAAGGTCTCTCTTTAGCTAATACCCGTCCTAAATTTTTACGAGCTGAATGCACATTTATCCCAGCAATATCACTATCTGGACGTGCAAAATAGATGAATTCCATGGATTCCAAGGCTATTTGCGTCTTATCTGTATATTGGTGGATAGTTAACCCATCTTTATTAATCACCACATAATTCCCAGCGTGCACATTTCGGACAAACTTAGCCCCCATAGCATGAAAAGCACAGGTTTCACTTGATAGAACATAGGCTCCATTAGCCAATTGCCCTACCGCTAATGGGCGGAAAGAATTAGGATCCACAACACCAATAAGCTCTTCATCTGTTAAGATCAAGAAATTAAAGCCCCCACGAATTTGATTCAAGGCTTCCTCCAGTCTTTCATGGAAGCTTGGTCGGTGACTCGTACGAATTAAGTGAACCAAAACTTCTGAATCTGAATCAGAATGAAAAACTGACCCATTCTCTTCTAGTTTCTTCCGCAAACTTCTAGCATTGGTTAAATTCCCATTATGAGCTAACGAAATGGTTTGGTCATGAAAATGAAATAAAAATGGTTGAACATTTGTCACCGAGCTGGAAGATCCTGACGTAGAATAACGCACATGACCAATTCCTCGATTCCCCTTTAAGCCATTTAGCTTTGCTGGATCTTTAAAAACTTGTGCTAAAAGCCCATTGCCTTTGTAATGGTAAAAGTCGCCATTTTCATTAGAAGTCGTAATCCCTGCCCCTTCTTGTCCCCTATGTTGAAGGGCATGCAAGCCAAAATAAACTAATTGATTGGCATTTTGATGACCGAAAACACCAAATATACCGCATTCTTCATGTAGAGACCCCGAGCAATCATCACGTTTTTCCTCTCTATCTGTCCAGTAATTTTCACTCAGGCAAGTTTGTTCATCATTTAATGGTTCAACAACCATGGCAACACCTCATTATATGAACGCTCGATACGACGAACGTTAATTTCTTCTAATCCTTCAGCTGTTTCAATAGATAATTTGTCATCGATCGTCACTTCACCTAATAGGCTGTAGGCAATATTTTGACAGTGTTCTTCAAATTTAGCTTGATTTTCTTTAGATACGGTCACTAAGAAACGAGAGCCTTCTTCACTAAAGAGTTGAGCTTTTGTCAGATCAGTTTTCAAGTTTGCAGAATATTTCGTATTAAAGCACATTTCTAACAAGGCAACGATTAGACCACCTTCAGATAAGTCGTGGCAAGAACTTAATAAATTCGCTAAATTAGCCTCATACACAGCTGTTTGATTGGCCACTTCTTCGTCTAAATCAAATTGAATCGCCCCATAAATACGACCTTCTTGCAACTTTTGAATTTGACTAGCAGAATAAGCTCCTTCTGTCTTACCGATAAGATACAACAAGTCACCCTCTGCTTTGAATTTATTTACTAAGAGATTGTCTATATCTTGAATTAAACCAACCATCCCAATTGTTGGCGTTGGATAAATAGCCCCATTTTGATTTTCATTATAAAGAGAGACATTCCCTGAAATAACAGGAGCTTCTAAAGCTCGACAAGCATCAGAAATCCCTTTAGCTGAATGCCACAATTCATAATAAATTTCTGGATCCTCAGGGTTACCGAAATTCAAGCAATCTGTGATCGCCAAAGGTTTCCCACCTGTAGCTACAATGTTTCTAGCCGCTTCTGCAACTGCCATTTGGCCACCCTTGTAAGGGTCAAGATAGATATAGCGAGCGTTACAGTCAGTCGTCATCGCTAAAGCTTTACGAGTCCCACGCACACGTAAAACAGCTGCATCACTACCAGGCCCAACCACTGTATTAGTCCGAACCATTGAGTCATAAGTTTGGTAAAGAGATTTTTTGGAGACCATTTCAGGCATATGGAAAAGTTCATCTAAAGCTTCTTCTAAATTCTCAACTTTTGGTAGGAAAGCTTCTTTTTCTTCTCCTCTTAAATGTTGAGGTAAAGTCATTTCACGATCATAAACCGGAGCTTCTTCTGCTAAAGAATGCACAGGAATATCTACTACTAATTCTCCATGTTGATAAATAGTGTAACGGTTCCCTTCCACTACTTTACCGATAGTGACAGCATCTAAATCATATGAAGCAAAGAGTTCACGTACTTCTTCTTCATAACCTTTATTAACACAGATCAACATCCGTTCTTGAGATTCTGAAAGAAGGATTTCATATGGCGTCATCCCTGTTTCTCTTTGTGGCACATGGTCAAGATTTAACTCCACACCAGAATTCGCTTTAGAAGCCATTTCAGAAGAAGATGAAACTAAACCTGCAGCCCCCATATCTTGTATACCTACCAAGGCTTCTTGATGGTTTTCTATCAAATCCAGGCATGCTTCCATCAACAATTTTTCCATGAAAGGATCCCCTACTTGAATAGCAGAACGTTGCCCTTGATTTTCTTCAGAAAATTCTGCAGAAGCAAAGGTAGCCCCATGAATCCCATCACGACCAGTTTTGGCTCCTACATACATGATCGAATTACCAAGCCCCTTAGCTTGCCCCTTTTGAATATTCTTATGATCAATTAAGCCCACACACATCGCATTCACTAATGGGTTACCCTCGTAAGAAGGGTCAAAACAAGTTTCTCCTCCTACAGTAGGAATACCGATGCAGTTCCCATAACCGCCAATCCCATCTACCACGCCATTCACAATATAACGGGTATGAGGATTGTCCAGTTCGCCGAATCTCAAAGAATCTAACATAGCAATAGGACGAGCGCCCATGGAAAAGATGTCACGGATAATCCCTCCGACACCGGTAGCTGCCCCTTCATAAGGTTCTACAGCAGATGGGTGATTATGACTTTCCATTTTAAATACAACAGCCTGCTCATCTCCTATATCAACAATACCTGCACCTTCACCAGGTCCTTGAAGAACTTGAGGCCCTTCAGTGTAAAATTGTCGCAAGACTTTTTTAGAATTTTTATAGGAGCAGTGTTCACTCCACATCACAGAGAAAACCCCAGTTTCCGTATAGTTTGGTAAGCGGTCAAGAATCTCACAAATCTTGTCGTATTCAAAATCTTGCAAGCCCCATTCACGATAAGCCTTGCTTTCCTTCATTTCTTCAGCTGTCATTGCTTGTAAGGTCATTTTTCCACCCTTTCTTAAAGCTCAGATCCGTCTTGTATATGCTCTTTTAGCGAACGGAATAACTTTATACCATCTACAAAACCAAGAATCGCTTCAACTGCACGTTCTGGATGAGGCATCATACCCAAAACATTTCCTTTTTCATTAACAATCCCAGCAATATTAGCCTTAGAGCCATTAGGATTATCTGATTCAGGATAAGTGAAGACAATTTGATGATTGGCCTTTAATTTTTCCAATGTTTCATCATCACAATAATAATTACCTTCAGCATGTGCGATAGGTAAGATAATTTCTTCCCCTTCTGTATAACGAGATGTAAAAATAGTCGAGGCATTTTCTACTTTCAAGCGTTGGGGTTTGCAAATGAATTGTAAGTTCTCATTGTGATGCAAAGCACCTGGTAGCAAGCCAGCTTCCGTCAAAATTTGAAATCCATTACAGGTACCAAAAACGGGCACCCCTTCTTCAGCTTTCTCTTTAACGACTTGCATGACAGGAGCAAAACGAGCAATAGCTCCTGAGCGAAGGTAATCCCCATAGGAGAAACCACCTGGTATTAAGATAGCATCATAATCATCTAGAGACTTAGCACGGTAATCCACATAATCCACTTCTTCTTTAAGGACAGAATGAATGGCTTCATACAAATCCACATCACAATTGGATCCCGGAAAGACAATAACTGCAAATTTCAACCTTATACCTCCTCAACGGTGTAACGGTAGCTTTCCATCGTCACATTAGCCAAAAGCTTATCAGAAATTTCATCAATTGTTTTTTCAACATGTGCTGGATCATTATCATCAACTAAAATTTCAATATATTTTCCTAAACGGACATTTTGAACAGTATCATAATTCATTTGGTGAACAGCTTTTTTAATAGCTTCCCCCTTAGGATCCAAAATTGATTCCTTATAAGTGACATAAACTTTAGCTAAATACATGGCTCTCTCCTTTTCTTTTACCGCTTGTTATTTGCCTTTCATTAACAAGTCCCTCTTAGGTGAAAAAGCAATTTACGAACTATAGTATCTAAAATACATGTTTCCGTTCGTTATTTAGTGCTCTTATAGCGAAAAAAAAGAGGAGTATTTGCTAAAGATCGGCAATTCATCTTTTCTGTAATTTGACTTTACCATGTATCTATTTCCTTTTCAATCTTTTTTGCGAACATTTTTTGATTAGCAATCTATAATTGTTCGTGATTTACTCATTTTAAAGAGCTTTTGTTCGGTAATTAGTCCTTAATAAACGGATTTTAGTTTTTCAAGATGCAAAAGTCGAACTATTTTTATTTTTTTAAGAAAAATAGCCTATATACCGAACATTATTTTTTTGCTTAAAAACAGCAAAAAAACAACCCCAAAAAATCCAAACAAATGTCGAACTTTTTGAGGTCATAAAGAAATTCTTTAATCATCTAGAAAGAGCTCTTTCTGACATAGAAACATTAGACAGGTGTAGTCAATCTGACATTCTCAAGACAAAACTCCTGCATCAAATGTGATTAAACATGAATTGGACGTCCTAAAGCTAGTTCAGCTGCATCCATAACTGTTTCTGAAATAGATGGATGTGAGTGGATGGTTAAAGCAATATCCTCTGCATTCATCCCTGCTTCAATCGCCAAGCCTAATTCAGCCAAAACATCACTAGCAGAAACGCCAACTATTTGCGCCCCAACTAGGACTTGATCCACTTCACGTGTCACCAATTTAACGAAACCATCCGTTTGGTTCAGTGAAAGGGCCCGGCCATTACCTGCTAGTGGGAATTTAGAAGCTTTCACCTTCATACCTTTTTCTTTAGCTTCTGCTTCGGTTAAACCCACACTAGCCAATTCCGGATCTGTAAAAGCAACAGCAGGCATCCCAATGTAGTCTACAGCCACTTTTTCTCCGGCAATAGCCTCAGCTGCAATCTTCCCTTCGTAACTTGCCTTATGCGCTAGGGCAGCACCTGGGACAATATCACCAATAGCATAGATGTGATCTAAGTTAGTCTTGCCTTGCGCATCAACTTTGACCAAACCTTTTTCTGTCATTTCAACACCGATAACATCTAATCCCATTTCATCGGTATTTGGTTTCCGTCCAACGGATACAAGAACATAATCCGCTTCAATACTTTCTTCTTTCCCTTTAACTTCATAACTAATCGTCACATGGTCATCACTTTGTATAGCCTTCTTAGCCATTGCCTGAGTGATCACCTTAATTCCCTTCTTCTTAAAGGATTTTTCGACAACTTTCACCATATCTTTTTCGAAGGAAGGCAAAATTTGTTTGGAACCTTCTAGAATGGTTACTTCTGAACCTAAGTTAGCATAAGCACATCCTAATTCAGTTCCAACAACTCCCCCGCCAATCACCACAAATCGTTTAGGAATTTCCTTAAAATTCAAGGCGCCTGTAGAGTCAACAACCCGACCTCCAAAAGCAAATCCTGGAATTTCAATTGGACGTGAGCCAGTTGCTATAATGGCATGGTTAAAAGTATAGGTTTGAGCCGATTCTTCTTGCATCACCCGTAAAGTCCGGTCATCAACAAAGAAGGCTTCTCCTCGTAAAATCTCGATTTTATTCTTTTTCAAGAGAAATTCGATACCGGAAGTTAATTTCTTAACAACTTGATTATCTTTCCAGTCTTGCGTTTTTGTAAAATCGATTTTCACATCGCTTGCGCTAATGCCCATAAAATCAGAATGTTGTGCTTGATTGAAATGATGTCCAGCAGAAATCAAGGCCTTAGAAGGAATACAGCCAACATTCAAGCACACGCCACCAATTTTATTTTTCTCGACAATCGCCACCTTTTGACCGGTTTGAGCCGCTCTTATGGCAGCTACATACCCACCAGGCCCAGAGCCAATAACAACTGTATCTAACTCAATGGCAAAATCTCCAACAACCATTTTGACACCTTACCCTTCCATTAATAATAATTCCGGATCAGCCAATAGACGTTTGAGTTCATTCATTGCTTTTTGAGCAGTCGCCCCATCAACAATACGGTGGTCAAAGCTCAATGATAATTTTAACACACGCCCAACAACAATGTTACCCTTTTCATCAACAACAGGTTCTTGTGCAATAGTTCCCATCCCTAAAATAGCTACTTCAGGGTAATTGATGATTGGCGTAAAGAAGGCACCTCTTGCAGATCCAATATTGGAGATAGTGATAGTTCCATTAGACATTTGATCACGGTCTAACTTACCGTCATGAGCTAACTGAGCTAAGTGATTAATTTCATCAGCAATAGCAAACATACTCTTGCTATTCGCATTCTTTACATTTGGTACAAAGAGGCCTGCTGGAGTATCCGTTGCAATACCGATGTTATAGTAGTCTTTATAAACAATTTCTTCATTCACATCATCAATCGATGCATTCAAAATTGGGAATTTCTTCACTGTCGCAACCAGAGCTTTCACCACATAAGGCAAGAAAGTCAACTTAATTCCTTGCTCAAGCGCCACATCCTTAAATCTCTTTCTGTGCTCCCAGAGTTTAGATACTTCTACTTGATCAAACAAGGTGACATGAGGCGCTGTATGTTTACTATTGACCATAGCTTCAGAAATCAAACGACGCATCTTAGACAACTTTTCTCTTCTTTCAAGTTCTGGACTAAGAGAAACATATGCCTGTTTCTCAACTCTACTAGTCACACTTGCTGATGGAACAAGATCAGCTTCTTTATTAGCTTCTGGCACTGGAGCAAGAACTTTAGAAGCATTTGAAGCATAGGAGTCAATATCTTCACGTGTCACATGCCCATTTTTACCACTTGGTGTAACCAAATGAATATTAACCCCTTTTTCTCTAGCATACTGACGAACACTTGGCATAGCTAGAACACGTTTATTTGGATCAGACGGATCAAGAGCAGGTTGAGCTTCTTCAACTGCCACTGTTTCACTAGTGCTTGAAATCGGACTATCTAAAGTCTCCTCTACAACTTCTCTAGCAGGAGAGGATTTTTCTACCGATGTCCCATCAGCCGCCGCAACTCCTCCATCTAACTCAGGATCGCCTGTTTCAATTTCAATAATCACATCGCCTACACGAGCAACTGTTCCTTCTTCAACATTCACTTTGACGACTTTCCCTGTGACTGGAGATGGAATTTCTTCTACAGATTTATCATTTTGCACTTCAACTAAGGTGTCATCTTCTTGAATAGTATCACCTACTGAAACGTCAATTTTAACAATTTCACCTTCAGCGATCCCTTCGCCTATATCTGGTAATTTAAATTGAAAAGCCATTTCGTCTTTATCCTCCTCTATTCAAACGCCACTATTTCACGGACTTTTTCCTCAATGTCTTTTGCATTTGGCAACCAGTCACTTTCTGCTTGACCAAATGGGAAAACTGTATCCGGAGCAGAAACTCTCCCAATAGGAGCTTCTAAAGATAAAATAGCTCGTTCACTTATTTCAGATACTACATTAGCTCCTACACCAGCTTGTCGTTGAGCTTCTTGAACAACGACAACACGGCCAGTTTTTTCAACACTAGAAATAATCGTTTCAATATCAAGAGGCGCTACTGTTCTCAAATCAATAACTTCAACAGAGATACCCTCTTTTTCAAGCTTTTCAGCTGCTTTCAAAGCCTCACGCACCATATAACCATAAGTAATGACAGACACATCTTTTCCTTCTCGACTAACAGCTGCCTTCCCTAGAGGAACTGTGTATTCTTCTTCAGGGACTTCTTCTCGGAAAGAACGATAAAGCTTCATGTGTTCCAAGAAAATAACCGGATCATTATCACGGATAGAGGAAATCAAAAGTCCCTTGGCATCATATGGATTACTTGGGATAACCACTTTCAAACCAGGACATTGAGCAACTAATCCTTCTAAATTGTCGGAGTGCAATTCCGGAGTATGAACACCTCCACCAAATGGCGCACGAACCGTAATTGGCATTTGACGAGTATTGCCCATCCGATAACGTATACGAGACATTTGACCTGCAATAGAATCCATCACTTCAAATACAAAACCGAAGAATTGGATTTCTGGAACAGGACGGAAACCTTCAAGCGCCAAACCAATAGACAAGCCACCGATGCCAGATTCAGCCAAAGGAGTATTGAAGACTCTATCTTCTCCATATTTTTCTTGCAATCCTTGAGTGGCACGGAAAACCCCGCCATTTTTCCCAACATCTTCACCAAAAATAAGAACTTTTTCATCCTTACCGAGCTCGATTTTCAACGCATCAGTAATGGCTTGAATCATGGTCATATTTGCCATAGTTACTTGCCCTCCTTCGCTTCATAACGTGCAATTTGCTCTTTTATTGTCGCTGGTGCTTCTTCATACATACTCTTTAAGAAAGTCGATACTTTTTGTTTCGGTTCAGCATCAGCGGCTTTGATGGCAACTTTAACTTCTTCCTTCGTTCGTTCGATAACTTCTTGTTCTTTTTCTTCGCTCCATAAACCCTTGGCCGTTAAGAAGCGACGGAAACGATCAATAGGATCCTTTGCCATCCAAGCCTCTAATTCTTCTTGTGGACGATAAATTTTAGGATCATCCCCGGAAAGTGTATGTTGGGCATAACGATAGCACAGCGTTTCAATCAAAACAGGTCCATTCCCATGAACAGCAAATTCACGCGCTTTCTTCGTCACCGCATAAACCGCTAAAGGATCCATTCCATCCACTTGTATTCCTGGAATACCAGCTGCTACAGCTTTTTGTGCCAAAGTAGTGGCAGCAGTTTGAAGAGAACGTGGGGTAGAAATAGCCCAACCATTATTTTGAACAAAGAAGATAGCCGGTGCATGGAAGGCTCCAGCAAAGTTAATGCCTTCGTAAAAATCCCCCTGACTCGTTCCGCCATCACCAGTATAAGTAACCACAACATTAGGGCGTCCATTTTTCTTAATGCCAAGAGCAACTCCTGCAGCCTGTACATATTGAGCCCCAATAATAATTTGAGGTGGTAGAGCATGAAGGTCTTTTGGATATTCATTACCTTTTTGATGGCCTCTAGACCACAAAAACGCTTGATAAAGTGGTAAACCATGTTTTACCAATTGAGGGACATCGCGGTAGCCCGGCAACAGCACATCATCTTTTTCAATCGCTTTAATAGAAGCCAACTGACTAGCTTCTTGCCCATAAGTTGGAGCATAAAAGCCAAGACGACCTTGCCGATTCAAAGCGTTACAACGCTCATGTAAAGTACGGGACCAAACCATGTCACTCATTAAGTCAACCAATTCCTCATCAGACAGTTCTGGCATAAGATCTGGACGAACTATTTCCCCTTCTTCATTCAAAATTTGAAGCATTTCAAAATTGCTATTGTCTGCCTTGAGCAAATCCTCAATGGCTATTAGTTTTTCCTTCGCCATATTATCCACTTTCCTCTCATCTCTTCATTAGCTAACAATAAACAGTTGTTTCGAATCTGTTACATTTTTCTTTATCCGTACTAAAAGTATCATGTTCCACGCTAGAATGCAAGGGAATCTAATTGGAATTAGATTTATTTCACTTTCTACTTTGTGTAATCGTTTCACAAGTTTACATTTCAACAAATTTTCAATAGGTAAACTTTGTGAATTTATTAACGATAGAGGTTAAAAATCTCTATGTTTCGCCTTGTTAGGATTTTGTCACAGATCTTTTTATTGTGTTACACTTGTGAAAGGAATCTCAAGTTTTCAAACAAGCGTTTCACTTTTAAACAAATCTCAAAGATGAAGCTGATCTCATTGGCTTGCAATTATTTTCTGCTATAATGGGAAAAGGTATAAATCAATTGGATGAAGATCTTTCGATCTCTATTTTTAAATTTCACAGCAAAGGATGATGATACTAATGATTACAATGGATAATATTGTTCGAGAAGGCAACGACGTCTTGCGTCAAAGAGGCAAAGAATTAACTTTTCCGCTAAGCGATGACCTACTCCAATTAGCAGAAGATATGATGATTTATTTAAAAAATAGCCAAGATGAAGAAATCGCTAAAAAGTACGGTTTACGTGCAGGTGTGGGTTTAGCTGCACCACAAGTCGGCCATTCTATTCGTTTAATTGCCGTTCACGTGCCTGAAGAAGATCCTAAAGACTCCATGAGCATGCTAATGGTTAATCCGAAAATTTTAAGTGAATCTGTTCAAAAAATCGCTCTGCCTGGAGAGGGTTGCCTTTCCGTTGACCGTGAATGCCCTGGATATGTCCCTAGAGCAAAAAAGATTACGGTTCGCTATCAAGATTTAGAAGGCAATTCCCACAAACTTAAGCTATCTGGTTACCATGCGATTGTGGTTCAACACGAAATCGATCACATTAATGGCATCCTCTTCTACGATCGCATCAACGAAGAAGATCCATTTGCTAAGCCAAATGGTTTAGAGATTATTCAGTAATTTAAAAAAATGGCGAGCCTTACAAAGGGAGATAGTCTTTACTCTCTCAAGAAGGCTCGCTTTCTTCTCTAAAGAAGCTACTAACTTCCCTTAGACAAGTATCTCAATCCCGATTGGGCTATCCATTAACTTATCTACCTGAACGGGCATCCCATAATGAACTATAGCTAGCTACTTTCTAATGCACTGAGGAAGAGATACTTATTCAGTTATCATAAGCTAGTCACTAATCTAACTCTATCAACACGGCTAGTCCTTTATAATGTCCCATTTAAAAGACATAAGATAGCAAACTATACTTCTCTTTTTCTAATCCGTTTTCTTTAACAGCTGGCTTTTTCAATTGGCTAATTTATGGTAAACTATATGCGACCTATTGCCCTCGTGGCACTATAAAGACTATAAATAGATAAAAAAACAAAAGGAGTTATCAGTCTATGATTTATAAAGTACTATACCAAACAACAACTACTCAAGTACCGCAACGTGAAACTACAGAATCCCTATACATTGAAGCCAACTCTGTTCGAGAGGTCCGGGAACTTCTCGACCAACATACTTCTTATCTGGTGGAATATATTCAAGAACTAGATGAAAAACACCTTGCTTACGAAAAAAATCAACCTGGCTTTGCCCTAACGGAGTTCTCAAATGAAGGTTAATTTAAAAAATAACGAAACTGGGGTTTTCGGGATTGGCGGTCTAGGTGAGATCGGCAAAAACTCTTATGGCGTTCAATTTCAAGATGAAATTATCTTAATGGACTGTGGAGTAAAATTCCCTGAAGATGATCTCCTTGGGATAGATTATGTTATTCCAGATTATTCTTATCTAGTTGCTAATCAATCCAAAATCAAGGGGCTATTCATCTCCCATGGTCACGAAGATCACATCGGCGGTATTCCTTTCCTTTTAAAAGAAATCAATGTACCGATTTACGCTACAAAAATTGCTCTTTCTTTAATTCGTAACAAATTAGAAGAGCACGGCCTTTTAAGAGATGCTGAACTACATGAAATTACTGATGATTCCGTCATCAAATTCCGCAAAACTTCTGTTTCTTTCTACCTAACCACTCACTCTATTCCTGATTCTTTAGGAATCGTCGTCAAGACCCCTTCAGGAACCATTGTTTTTACTGGAGATTACAAATTTGATTTAACCCCTGTTGGCCGACCAGCTGATTTACATAAAATGGCTAGAATAGGTGAAGAAGGGGTAACTTTGCTCCTTGCTGACTCTACTAACTCAGAAGTTCCAGGTTTTACAAAGAGTGAACAAGTTGTTTTCCAATCCATACGAAATATCATTAAGAAAACTGAAGGAAGGATCATCTTTGCAACCTTCGCTTCGAACGTCTCTCGTTTAGCCATGGTAACTGAAGTCGCTCAAGAAGTAGGTCGAAAATTAGCTGTTTTCGGTCGTTCAATGGAAACAGCATTTAAAACCGCTCGTGAACTAGGCTATATCAAAGCAAAAGACAGCGACTTTATTAAGCAAAACGAACTCAATCGCTACCCTGATGAGAAGGTTCTGATTTTATGTACCGGCTCTCAAGGTGAGCAAATGGCTGCTCTAAGCCGAATTGCCAACGGAACTCACCGTCAAGTTACTATCCAACCCGGTGACACTGTAGTATTCTCCAGTTCAGCTATCCCAGGTAATACCGTCAGCATTAACCGTGTGATCAATCTTTTATCCGAAGCTGGCGCCCACGTGATTCATGGGAAAGTCAATAATATCCATACATCAGGGCACGGTAGCCAAGAAGAACAAAAACTTATGCTCCGCTTAATGCAACCGAAGTACTTTATGCCTGTCCACGGTGAATACCGGATGTTGAAAATCCAAGCCAACATGGCTGAAAGCGTCGGTATACCAAGAGAAAATAGTTTTATCATGTCCAACGGGGATGTTTTAGCTATTACACAAAATTCCGCCCGTTTAGCAGGATCCTTCTCTGGAGGAGATGTCTATGTTGATGGTAAGGGAATCGGTGATATTGGTAATATCGTCCTCAGAGACCGTAAAATTCTATCCGAGCATGGTATGGTCGTAGTGGTCTCTACCATCGACTACGAAAGCAAACAACTCTTAGCTGGACCTGATATTATTTCTCGTGGTTTCATCTATATGAGAGAATCAGGCGACTTGTTAAAAGATGCCCAAACGATCACAAGAAATGAAATTCTAAAGCAACTCAACGGAGATAAAAAGGTAACTGAACGCTCACTAAGAAGTGCGATCATCGATGTTCTAGGACCATATCTATACGACCGTACAGAACGTCGACCAATCATCTTGCCAGTCCTCTTATCTGTTGATGAAGCAGATAACTAGTCTAAACAGAGCGATTCTGCCACAGTTTCTTTTTGAATAATTTATTATGAAAAATGCTCTTCTTTAGAAGAGCATTTTTTTGTTAAAAAGCCACCCCCAATAAAGAGGATGGCTGTCATAAACTGTAAAGATAAGCGCTTTTTCGGCTATAACAATTTATCATTAATCACTGCAAAGCTTTTATATTTATCCCCCTATTAACGATTCCTTGATTCTAGTTTGGCATCTTCTGCTTTTCTGATCTTCGGGAAGATTAAGCCTAGACCAAAGAGAACGACAGGTGTAATGATATTTAATCCTAGTTGGAAAGGATCGTCGGAATACATCCCCATTAGCGTGCAGGCAGCCGTTACCAACAGCATCCATATAGCAATAGCGATCCCCAAACGATTATTGTGGGTCATAACGAAACTTCTTGGATATTTTTCAGAATTTTTCTTAAGAAGAATGTAGGCATAGAATATCCATAAATAACGACAAGGTTCGATAATGGAATTTAATTTAACGAGTTGCTTTAAGACTGTAGCTGCACCTGGAACGGTCATCTGAGCGATAATAATACTCGAACACAAGGCAACGATTAACTTAATTCCATTGACGTAAGAGCCATGTTTATTTTGCTTTAATAATTTTCTTGGAATGTATTTAGATGCATTTGGATCATCTAAGAGCATCCGTAATGGAGCATCGATCGATATAACCATTACTGAACACAAACCAATTAAACAGCTAAAGGCATAAATAATCATAAACAAGTTGCCTACTCCATAATATTGACCTAATTTTTGGAAAGCCCAATAAGTCCCGTTAGCGAAATAGGAGTCAAAATTAGCATTGACTTCAGCCGGATCATAAATCATCCCTAAAGCAATTGTCCCAAAGACAGCACAGACAACCACCATAACAACAGCAAAGATCATTGATTTAGGGAATTCTTTTGCTGGATCCCCTTTCATATCATTGATATAAGGAGAAACTTTTTCAATCCCCCCAACCGCAAAGACTAAAATAGACAGATTGGACAAAGTTTTCCAAGTTAATTTAGGCATTAAGCCTGATAAAGTCAAATCAACATGCAAATATCCTCCATTAGGATTAATGACAGGAGCTGCAAACATAAGAACAAAGAAGAGAATGGATAGGACAAAACAGCTCGTCCCTGCTAAAGAACTTAAGCTCTTTAAAGGATTAATCCCTTTAGAAGCTACCCAACAGAAAAGTAATAGGACACATAAGGTCGTCGCTTGGACGATAGGCGCTGGAATAGAGTCATAAAATTCAGCGTTTTTAAAAATAATCCAAGATAAGGTCTTCAAGCCTCCCGAACCCATACTGGCAATATAGGTAATATGGACAGCCCAATACATCCATCCGGAATAATAAGCTAATTTATCATTAGTTGTTCGTTGAACCCATGTCGTCACACCACCTCCACTATCTTTAAAAGCTGACCCCAATTCCCCACACATTAATGCATAGGGGGTTAAATAGAAAGCAAACATGAATAGCCATAAAATAATGACTTTTACACCATCAAAAAACATATAGCCATTTGCAACATTCCCAAAGCCCCATAGACACGAAAAGCACATAAAAGCAAGAACCACCCAGGTAATCTTCTTCGTTTCCTTTTCCATAAGTCTCCTCCTATAAACTAAAGCGCTTTCTTTACTATATAATCCCATATTCATAAACATTTCTCAATATGATATAGTAGATCTAACTAAACTCTTACTTTAGCTGATTTCAGACTTTCACCTTTCTTATATAGCCCTAGCCTTCCATTTCAAATTCACTTATATAGCTTTGAATTTTCGAATTATATCTAAACAACTTTTAAAAAGCTCTCCTTTAGTTATTTTATTCTACATTATTTTATAAAAGCGCTTAAACATCTTATAAAAAAGCTTACCTAAAGGGACTAATTCTCCAATTAATATAAATTATTAGCAGTTCCTTCTCACTTAATTAATATCTTTGCACTAGTCCTATCGATTTCATATCTTATTATTGATTCTACTATTCCTATTTATAGGAGATCTATCTTGCCATTTTTTTGAACAAAATGAACATTTAAATAGAATCGTCATGGATTGCCCATTTCCTAACTTCCCCTCTGCATCTTGCATCTACCATAATGGCTTTCAAGTAGCTTAATCCAGTGTTTTATGGCAAAACAATGTCCTTATGTCTTATGCTCATGAGAATATTCTTTTTTATAAGATAGGCTAAGCTTTATCTTCCATTTCCAGATCCCAAAATTACCGACTGCCTTCTTTAAGTCGCTCAACTATTCCAAAATCCATTAACATCCTATGTAAAAAAGGAGAGCCGATTCACTCGACTCCCCTCTAGACTCAATTAGCTTTATTTCACTAGTAGAAAGACTATTCTTTCCTTCATTCTCTTCATTTCATTGACTGCTTTATTTTTCTATTTGCGCTAATTTTTTATCCTCTGCCCTTCTCATCATAGGGAATATTAGACCAAGGCCGAAAAGAACAATTGGGGTCACAATATTCAAGCCCATTTGGAATGGATCTTCAGAGTATACCCCCATCAAAGTACAAGATAGTGTCACCAAACCCATCCACCAAGCAATCAAAATAGCAATCTTATCATTCTTTACCATCATGAATTTCCGTGGATATTTTTCAGAGTGCTTTCTTAAAAGAATATAGGCATAGAAAATCCATAAATAACGGAATGGTTCAATAATAGAATTAAGTTTTGTCAATTGTTTCAATACTGTAGCTGCCCCAGGTACAAAGATTTGTGAAATGATAATAGTTGAACATAGGACGATAATCAATTTAATCCCATTAATATATGAGCCATACTTATTTTTTTTCAACAATTTTCTTGGTATATAGCGAGAAGCATTAGGGTCATCTAAAAGCATCCGTAAAGGAGAATCTATTGACATCACTAAAGTAGAACTTAAACCTACTAAACCACTCATGGCATAAATAATGAGGAAGAGGTTACCAAGTCCGTAATATTGTCCTAACTTTTGAAAAGCCCAATATGTCCCATTAGCAAAATAGGAATCAAAGTTAGCATTCACTTTTGCTGGATCATACATCATTCCCAAAGCAATGGTTCCAAATACCGCCGTTACAACTACCATCCCTACAGCAAACAACATCGATTTAGGGAATTCTTTGGCTGGATCCCCTTCCATATCATTAATATAAGGAGACACTTTTTCCATACCTCCAACTGCAAAAACCAAAATAGACAGGTTGGATAAGGTCTTCAAAGTAAATTTAGGCATTAAGGCTGACCAGCTTAAATCCACATGAAGTAAACCGGCATGTGGATTTATCACTGGTGCGGCAAACATGAGGAGGATGAACATAATCGACATCACAAAGCAGCAGGTCCCTGCAATAGAGCTCAAACGTTTCAAAGGATTCAAGCCCCTAGAAGCTACAAAACAGAAGGTCAATAGAACACATAGAGTAGTACATTGTACAATAGTCGATGGAATAGAGTCGTACTTTTCAGCATTTTGAAAAACAATCCAAGATAATGATTTCAAGGCTCCAGAACCCATCCCAGCGATATAAGTTATATGAACTGCCCAGTACATCCAACCAGCATAGTAAGCATACTTATCATTACTTGTTTTTTGTACCCAACTCGTCACACCACCACCGCTATCTTTAAAGGCAGACCCTAGTTCGCCTACCATAAAAGCGTACGGGAATAAGTAAAAGACAAACATGAATAACCACAAAACAATAACTTGTGTCCCGTTGAAGAAAACGTAGCCGTTTTTGACATTACCGAAACTCCATAAGATCGAGAAACACATAAACGCCAAAACCAACGAAGTAATTTTCTTACTATCTTTTTTCATAATCTCCCTCCTAGATATTGAATATTTTCTTAACTATATGTTCTCATATCAGTTAAGCGTTTTCAATATCATATATTAGATCTAATCTACATTTTAACCAAACTTCCATTCGCCTTAAGTTTTTTTATAGTCTACTTATTTTTCTTATCTTTCCAATTGTTTCCCTCTTTATGGCAACAACTTCATACGGCTTTTATCGTTTTTCTGTCCATAAATTGAAATCCTTTTATTTTATTCATTACCTTTCTCTTATATAGGAAGTTCTTATTAACTTTTTTGATCTATTATTTATAAATAGATGTATTTTATTCATAACTGAGATAACTTTTGTGCTATTTTATTTCATAGATCAAGTTACTTATGCCTGACTTATATCTTATCAAATAAATATAGATTAGATGACTCGACAATAATCTCTCCATCTTAGGACTCCATAAATGAATTTTCAAAAAGAAATCTTATCAAGCTTCCACTCTTTAAACTACTTGGACTTTAAAATACGATCTAATAACCAAAAAAGACTAGCCTCGATTAGGCTAGTCTTTTTTTAAACAATACTTCCCTTTTTAAGTAAGCGCTTTTGCTTATATCATGAGCTTGTAGTCACCTACAGCCTTAATAGCTTATCCATTCCTACTAAGCTTCTATATGCCCTTCTTTTTCATCTTCCTTCTTTCTAATCATAGGGAAGATGATCCCTAAGCCAAAGAGCACGATTGGCGTAATGATATTAAGACCCAATTGGAATGGATCTTCAGAATACATCCCAAGCAAGGTACAAGCTAATGTGACTGTAAACATCCAAATAGCAATAGTTATACCTAGTTTGTCACTCTTCACGAAGACATATTCACGAGGATATTTTTCAGAATGCATACGTAAGAGGAAATAAGCAAAGAAAATCCATAAATAACGGAATGGTTCGATAATGGAGTTCAGCTTAGTTAATTGTTTAATAACTGTTGCCGCACCAGGCACAAAAATTTGTGCCACAATAATGGTCGAACACAAGGCAATAATCAACCAAATCCCATTAATAAAAGCACCATATTTATTCTTCTTCAAGAGTTTCTTAGGGATATAACGAGAAGAATCAGGATCGTCTAATAGCATACGTAACGGTGCATCAATTGAAAGAACCAATACCGCAAATTGTCCGATCAAATTGCAAATAGCATAAATGATCAAGAATAAGTTGCCTACACCATAATATTGCCCCAATTTTTGGAAAGCCCAGTAAGCCCCGTTGGCTAAATAAGAATCAAAATTGGCATTAATTTCTGCTGGATCGAACATCATGCCCATAGCAACCGTCCCAAACACGGCACAGACAACCACCATTGCTGCAGCAAACATCATGGATTTAGGAAATTCCCGAGCTGGATTCCCTTCCATCTTATTAATATATGGAGATACTTTTTCAATCCCACCAACTGCAAAGACCAAAATGGATAGATTGGATAAAGTATGTAAAGTCATCTTAGGCATTAGAGCAGATAAGCTAAGATCTACATGCAGGTAGCCCCCATTAGGATTAATGACGGGTGCAGCAAACATCATAACGAAAAAGAGAATAGACATCACAAACATACTTGTCCCTGCAATGGAGCTTAAATTTTTCAATGGGTTTAACCCTCTAGAAGCTACCCAACAGAAGAATAAAAATACCCCAAGAGTTAAGGTTTGTACGATAGGTCCAGGAATGGAATCATAAAATTCGGCATTTTGGAAAATGATCCAAGAGAGTGCTTTTAAGCCACCTGACCCCTTACTAGCAATGTATGAAATATGAACAGCCCAATAAGTCCAACCTGCATAGTAAGCGAGTTTAGCAGATGAGGTTTTTTGTACCCAGCTCGATACACCACCACCTGATTCTTTAAATGCCGATCCTAGTTCACCCACCATGAAAGCATAAGGAATGAGATAAAAAACAAACATGAATAACCATAAAACAATGACTTGAGTCCCATTGAAGAAAATATAGCCGTTAGCTACGTTACCAAATCCCCACAGTGTACAAAAACACATAAAGGCCAGCACAAGCCAACTGATTTTTTTATTATTCTTTTCCATAAGCTCCCTCCTAAACTTAGCATCACACCAAAAACAAAAGCGCTTTCACGTTTATATAATTGCATATTCATACAAATAATGCAATAAGAACTAAGCTATCTCATTAAACTTTTATATTGATATGACAAGTCTTTTGACGTTTTTATATATAAATAGAGCTATTTTTATGGCATTTTGATTCTTTTTGCTGTATTTGGTAAACTAAAAATCAGCCAAGTGGCAATTAAAAATCCAGCCGCTTGACCAACAAAAGAGTCCACTGCCACCCCTAATACGATATCCTTTTAGTATACGACCACTGAAAGGATGGAATTAGAGGTGTTAACAGTGAACCAAATTTATGATATACGATTGATGCACGACATGGAAGGGAAAAGTATCAGAAGCATTGCCAGGGAGACTGGTTTCGATCGCGCCACAATTAGTAAATATGTCAATCAGGAAGATTTTAGCCCTGATGTTCCGATTAAACAGAAGCGAAGTCGCAAAACAGATCCCTATCGAGCACTTGTTAAACAATGGCTCCTAGACGATTTTAAAGCCCCCAGGAAGCAAAGACATACCGCTCAAAGAGTCTATGATCGACTCCTTGAACTCCACAAACAAGGAGATTTGGTCTTAAAGGCTTCACCTAGGACCATTCGCTCTTTAGTGGCTGAATTAAGAG
>NZ_QXPZ01000028.1 GCF_003664595.1 Atopobacter sp. AH10 | reverse complement strand
ATGCGCTCGTCAGCCCAATCTAGAAAATCCGCTAATTGATGCCACTTAGGAGGTCGCCCACAAGCAGTTCTAGCGGTAGTATAACTAGCTTGGCCAGCATCAGCTGAATAACTCATCTGATCATACTCATAAGTTTTACCCGAGGAAGACTTGACGACTTGCTTAATTTGTCGAACTGTTCCACGTTTGACCTCTTGACTGATCGTTGAATGGTGTTTGCCCAATCTCCTAGCTATTTCTCTAAAGGATAATTTTTCTTCGCAATAAGCTTCTATTTTACACCGATCCTGATAGGTTAAATGTTTCCTATTCGATAGAGATGTGTTACTATTGGTGTGCGTCATGTAAATTCATGGTAGTGTCAAATAAATTGTGTAAACAGTTTTGCAAGACTGTAGATATAGTAGCAGTAAATTAAATCCTTAGTTTTTAACCCCTCACTTGTGGAATATAGAATAGTGGACACGGTTTTCCTTTATAGGCTTTTCAGATTCTATGTTCCACAAGTGAGGGGAAAGCAACCAACGGGCGCTAGGAGCACTTTCAAGATACCTGAGATTCCCCCTCTATTTTTTTAAGATTAGCCTCATTAACTGGTAAATTCTGGTGTAACAATTTATTTAATTCATAGCTAACTTGTTTAAAGCCTTTATGAGATCGTTGAGTAAATTTGACATTATACTCGGAAATATAACAATACACCATCTTTTCTAGAGACTTTTCATTAGGGAATTGTTCTTTTACTTTGGTTACCCGCTTGATTTGTTTATTAATATTTTCTGAAATGTTATTCGTATATAGACTGATCCAAATAGGCTTTGGAAAGTGCATAAATGAAAAGAGATTCCGTTTTTGCTTGAATTGCTCCACTAGCTTGGGATAAATTCCTTGCCAGCTTTCATAAAAATCCTTAAGACGGTGACTAGCTTCCGCAATATTTTTAGATTTAGGAACCTCTTTTAGGGCTTCCATAATGGCTTGACGATCTTTACTTCTGACCTTACCACTCACGCTTCGTAACAAGTGAGTCCAACAGGTTTGGTGTAGGGCTTGAGGAAATTCATCGGTTAAAGCTTCTGCTAACCCGTTTAACTCATCTGATACAAATAAGAGTACTTTTTTTAGTCCTCTTGTTTTCAAGTCTTGAAGCATTTCACGGTAATTGACGGACGATTCATTTGGGTAGAGTTGGAAGTCTAGAACCTCTTTATGACCTACGGCATCTATGCCAAGAATGATATGCACAGCTTCTTTAGAGACCAATCCACCACGTCTCACAGGAATAAATGTTGCGTCACAATAAATAGCGACATAGTTAGATTGAATTTCCCGTTGTCGATAATTGATGAGTTCTTCTTCAAAACTTTTGGATAGATTGGAAATGGTGGCCGGTGAATAGTAGTGGCCATACATTTTTTCGATTAATTCAGATATATCACTGGTAGTGACTCCTTTTTGATACATCATCATAATCATTTTTTCTAGATGGGATTGGGAAGATTGTAGGGCTTTGACGGTTTGGATATCCAGTTCTCCTAATCGATCTCGTGGAATTTTTAAATTCAGTAACCCATATTGTGTTTTTAGGGATCGAGTATAGTAACCATTGCGTGAGTTCCCAGTATTATAGCCTTTTATTTCCCATTTTTCATAGTCAAGGAATACTGTTCGCTCTGTTTCAAGCAAGAGATTCACCGCATCCTCCAGCGATTGGCGAAAAATATCTTCAATCGGTTCACCTTTGACTAGTGCTGCCATTATTTTTGTGTTAAAGTTTTCCATAAGGGTCTCCTTTTTTGATTGTTTTGGTTGGTATCTACAATCTTACAAAAAGCAGGCCCTTTTTTCTATGGTTGTTTGGAGGTTACACAAGAAATTTTACACTGTGGGCATTGTTTTGATTTCTGGAGAAAAATTAAAAAAGTTAAGACTTATGCGAAACTTAACTCAAAAAGAGCTTGCCATTAAATCAGGATTAACTGATGCTGCAATAAGAAATTATGAACTTGGGAATAGATCTCCAAGTAAAGACCAATTACAAAAAATAGCAGAAGCACTTGAATGTGATATATCTGCCTTAATAAATCATGATCCTAATTCCATTTTTGAAATTATGCATATAATCTTTGATTATGAAAAAGATATAAAGTTTAGACCTTTGGTAGGAGAGGGAGAAACAACAAGCCTATTATCTAATGACACAGACTTTAATAACTTTCTTATCGAATGGGATGAAATGAGAAAAAAACATTATAATGGAGAAATTTCTGATGAAGAATTTGAAGATTGGAAATTATCTTTCCCTAAAAAATCAAGATATTTAAAATAAGTATAGGAACACAAAAAGACCGCAGCCTTGAACTACGGTCTAATTTTTTTGTCCAAATGTAAACCACTTGGAACTATAATTCAATTTATTCTTTTTTACTTTCAGTATCATTTGTGTCCCAGTACCGGACATTTAAGGTAAAAACAATCTATTAAATTTTTAAAGAATCTTATCTTCCTTATGGAATCCTTAAATTTGTATTTTATACTAAGTTTATAAAATGAAGAGGAGGTTCATTTATATGGACAAATTGATATTGGAAACAAAAAATCTAACTAAAACTTTTGGAAAACAAAAAGCAGTAGATAGTATTTCTTTAAAAATAAAAGAAAATTCTATATATGGATTGCTAGGACCTAATGGGGCTGGTAAATCAACTACATTGAAGATGATTACTGGAATGATTCATAAAACATCTGGAGAAATATTTTTTGAAGGTCACCAGTGGAGTCGTGACGATTTATCAGATATTGGTGCATTGATAGAAATGCCAGCCTTGTATGAGAACTTAACAGCTAGGGAAAATTTAAAAGTAAGGACACTCCTACTAGGATTACCCGATTCTAGGATTGATGAAGTTCTGGAAATAGTAAGTTTAAAAGATACTGGCAAAAAGAAAAGTGGTCAATTTTCTTTAGGAATGAAACAAAGGCTAGGTATTGCCATTGCATTATTAAATAATCCTAAGCTTTTGATTTTAGATGAGCCAACAAACGGACTTGATCCACTTGGAATTCAAGAATTGCGTGATTTAATAAAAAGTTTCCCCCAAAAAGGAATAACCGTAATTTTGTCTAGTCATTTTTTAGCAGAAGTGGAACAAACTGCTGATCATATTGGGATTATTAATAACGGAAAATTAGAATATCAAAATATCATTAACCATAATGATATTTTAGAAGAACTTTTTATGGATGTTATAAAAAGTGGAATGGAGATGTAACAATGATAAATTATATTTTTGCAGAAAATTTAAAACATAAGCACAGTTTCTTGAAGAAGTTATTAGTAATTATGCCAATATCTTTAATCTTATTGTCATTACTTCTTATGCCAAGCTATTTTACTACCAATTCCTATAACTGGTGGTATGTCATTATAATGCCAGCAACTTTTGCCTTAATACCTGCAATGATGCATAGAAAAGAAAGTAGAAAATTAAACTACAGAGCAGTTTTCCCTCTAAATATTAATCTCAAAAAGTTATGGGTTTCAAAAATAATTACAGCATTTATTTATATGAGTATTACTGCTATAATCCATATGCTAGGAGTGTATATTTTTCAATTTTTCGTGGGCGAACAACTAACGCCGAGCTATACATTTTTGACATTGTTATGTTCAAGTGCATTACTAATTATAACTAATATTTGGCAAATCCCATTTTGCTTTTTCTTGGCAAAAAAATTTGGTTTTATCGTAAGTATTGCAATCAATGCAGTATTAGGCTTAACATTAGGAATCTTGTTATCTGATAGTGCTTTTTGGATTTATTGCCCATATTCTTGGGGAATTAGATTAATGATTCCTGTTATGCATATCTTACCAAGTGGTGTTTTAATGGAAGAATCAAATCCAATAATATCAAATACATCATTATATATTCCTTGTATTTTATCTATATGTCTATTTACATTACTGGCAATGATAAGTGCAAAATGGTTTTCAAAGCAAGAGGTAAAATAATGATAAACATAATAAAATCCGAGCTATACAAAATCAAACACACCTGGCTACCTTGGATTCACATAGTCTTACCTATAGCCTATTCTTTGTTATTTTATGTGGCATCAAAAACTACTGGATTAAAAAATTTCGAAAAAAGCAATATAATACAAATTTATTTTACACTTTTAGGAGCAGTAATCCCAATAATATTAAGTTTTGTAACTTCAAAAGTTTCTGATATGGAAATAAGTGCTGGAAAATTTCAAATGATGTTATCTACAACAAAATCTAGAACTAAGGCTTATCTTGGAAAACTTATTGTATTAGAATTGGGATTTATTATTTCTCTGACTTTAGCTATTGTAATTTTTGCAATATTATCTGGATATCAAAATAACTTAGATTGGGTTATTGAATTTTTCTTAATTGTTATTAGCAGCTTTTCTCTATACTTGATTCATCTTTGGGTATCAATTATGTTAAGTAACGGTGCATCTATTGGATTGGGCTTTCTAGAAACATTAATTAATTTACTTTCAATAACTGTTATTGGGGATAGTATTTGGTATTTTTTACCTTGTACCTGGGTATCTAGACTTCCAGCAATGTATATTACTATAAGTAAGATTTCGGATCGGTCTTATTTTTATAAAGAGTTTAGACTGTGGAGTTTTACAGCTTTGTTTATTATCCTAATCCTATTTGCTTCCTCAATAATTTGGATTAACAAATGGGATGGAAAATCTGTTAGTGAATGAAATAGAGTTATTTTATTAAAAAATGAGGAGGTGATGGAATGTCTTTAATTCTTGCAGTTGATGACGAGTTAGATATGCTTGATCTAATAAAAAATATTTTGAAAAAGAACAACCATCAGGTCGATGTATATCAAAACCCTTTAGATATTGATAATAGTAAGCTTAATAAATATGATTTAATATTACTTGATGTTATGATGCCAGATGTTGACGGAATTAGTTTTTGCAAAGAAATTCGCAATAAAGTAGACTGTCCTATTCTTTTTTTAACAGCAAAAACTATGGAAGAAGATATAGTTGAAGGATTATTAATTGGTGGTGATGATTACATCACAAAACCATTTAGTGCAGCAGAACTGGTAGCTCGTATAGAAGCCCATTTAAGACGAGAAAAAAGAGAACGACACACTAGTTTAAATCTCGGTGAAATTCGATTTGATTTATCTTCCAATGAAGTATTTGTAACGGAGAAAAAAGTTCATTTGACAAAATCCGAGTATCAGATTTCAGAATTGTTAGCAAAAAGAAAAGGACAAGTGTTTTCAAGAGAGCAAATATACGAGCTTGTCTTTGGATTTGATGGTATAGGAGATGCATCTGCAATATCAGAACATATAAAAAATATTAGGGCAAAGTTTCAAAAATATGGAAAAAATCCAATTGAAACAGTATGGGGGATCGGATATAAATGGAATTAAAATCTAAAGGTCAATCTCTTAAAAATATACTTTTTAAATATTTGTTAAGTATTGCACTAGGACTAGTAATCTCAGTTGGATTAATAATAGCTTTTATATCTGCTGCTTACCAATTTAAATGGATATTTCCAGCGAACTATACTGAGAATTTAATCCTTGAAAAAAGGGCAGATATTGCCACTTCAAAAAATTTCGAAAAATCATTACTTCCAGATAATACATCTTATCTATTTCTATCAAAAGACGAAAAAGTTATAGAAACAAATATGAATAAGAACATTCAAGATGTAGCCTTTAACTATCATAAGGGATCTGGTAATTCTAATTCAAACTTATCCTTTATGGAAATACAAAGATCAGATGGATATGTACTTGTAGCTTATAGCCTAAAGCCTTATTATAGAAGTCCATGGATGCAAAGAAATCTTCCACAAATAAATATTTTATTACTAATCTTACTTATAGTATTTTGTTTTATTAGTATTATTACTATCACTTTGATTTGGGCAAAGAAAATATCGAGAGAATTAGATCCTTTGCTAGAAGCTTCAGAAGAAATTGGTCAACAGAACTTAGATTTCCAAGTTAAAAAATCAAATATTCAGGAATTTAATGCCATATTAGAAAGTTTAGAAAAAATAAAGGTAGGGTTAATCGAATCTTTAAGAAGAAATTGGAGAGAAGAAGAGAAAAAAAGAAATCAGATTTCAGCATTAAGCCATGATATAAAGACTCCAGTTTCAATTATAAAGGGCAACTCAGAATTATTAGGAGAAACAAATCTAACAGAAGAACAGAAGACATTTCTAAGTTATATTATAAAGAACACAAACCGTATTGGTAAATATATTGAAACTTTAATGCTTGTTAATAAATCTAATCAAGCAAATGAATTAAATTTTCTTGAAATTAGAACAGAAAAATTTGTAGAAAATATTGAAAAGCTAGCAAAAGAATTCACATCAACTTATAAGTTAAATCTTTTAGAAGATATTAACTACGAGAATAATTTTTTAATAGTAGATTTGAAAAATTTTGAACGAGCCTTTCTAAATATTCTAAGTAATGCCGAGGAGCAAAGTCCTAAAAAATCAACTATTAAGTTAATTATATGTTCCAAAGCTGATAAGCTTCAAATATCAATACTTGATCAAGGATATGGATTTACAGGTGAAGACCTATTATATGCAACCGATCAATTCTATCAAGGAGACAAAAGTAGGCATTCAAAAGAAAACTATGGTATCGGTTTATTTGTTGCCGAACAAATTATTAAGATGCATGGAGGAAGTCTTGTTTTAGAAAATAGTACTGATGCAATAGGTGCAAAGGTCAGCATATTATTACCTGTCAAGAATACTCTTACATAAGGGTATTCTTCTTTTCTTTATTCAAAAATTTTATGTGGGTTGTATCTAAAATCTTCAAAAAATACAAAAATAATTTCATAAGTTTTCCACTCTTAGTAATATAATCTTTTGCCAAATCTAGAGCTTGTTTTGTAGGATGTATTTTTGCAATTGCCACAGAACTTTCTTTTGATTTGTTTAGAAGTAGGGAGTGAATCTGGCATATTTCTTTTGCTAAATTTTCTATTTTTCTCATATAATCAATATTTTTCTTATAAAGATTCCCGTTGTATTAGTTGCTTTTACAATCTAGTTTATATTATTTGTTGCATTTGAAAGTAGCCATTGGAGATCTATAAATGGTTCTAGGTCTACAATATAAATTTCTTTTTCTTCATCTGTTAAATATATTATTAGTTGATTTTTTAAATTTATTTTATACTAGTTGTCGCTTTTAATTGTACAATCTATCAAATAAAAAAGACCATAACACTGTATTTGGTAAACTAAAAATCAGCCAAGTGGCAATTAAAAATCCAGCCGCTTGACCAACA